>NZ_CAXAOU010000003.1:0-504648 GCF_963970465.1 Pseudomonas sp. RL_5y_Pfl2_69
AGAAGCTCGCGATCCCAAAGGCCACGGCGCTGCGTGAAAGGCGCGCAAGCGCCGTCACAAAACCGAGCAGCAAGGACAACCAGATCGAACAAAAGCACAGGAACAACGTCAGCGCCGCGCCTTGCAGGAAACCGTTGGGGCCCAGGTGCAGGCCCATCAGGTTCGGCAACTTATCCAGGATGATCGACAGCTTCAGGTCGAAGCTCATGAAGAACATGACGCACAACGCGAACAGCACCGCCCACGTCAGATAGAGCCGGGTGCGAAAGCCAAACAGTTGGCTCAAGCCACGGGGTTCGGTCTTGACTAGTGAACGTGTCTTGGCGGGATGGGGGTTGTGGGCAGTCATTGGCTGATATCGGAACCGATCCACTTCTGTGAAATCTTGCTCAGGGTTCCGTCGGCCTTCAGCCCGGCAATGGCTTCAGTCACCTTGGCACTCCACTGCGGATCGCCCTTTTCAATCGCCACCACGTTGGGTTCTGCGTAAAGCGCGGGGCCAGCGATCTTGAAGCGCGGATCCTGGGCAATCCGCTCACGGGCCGTGATCAGATTGGTGACCATCGCATCCAGACGCACCCCGCTGCCCAAGGCCAGGTCCTGGAACGCCACGGTTTCATTATCGTACGGGGCAATCTGGACATTCTCGAACGGGTAGCTCAACGGCTTGTCTTCGGCGCCTTCAATCACCAGGTCCTTGTTCAGATAGGCTTCATAGGTGGACGCGCTGATCACGCCCACTTTTTTCCCGGACAAGTCCTTGCCTTCAACGATGGGGTTGTCCTTGGCGTTCACCACGATCACTGCTGGCGACTGGTAATACTCGACCGGAAAGTCGAACACCTCAGCCCGGGCCTTGCTCGGGGTCATCGAGCACACGCAGATGTCGTAACGCCCGCTCCAGCGGCCTGCGGCGATCACATCCCAGGACGGTGTTTCCAGCTTGAGCTTGACCCCCAGGCGCTGCGCCACGGCCTTGGCGACGTCAACGTCAAAGCCGTCCAGCTGGTTCTGATCGTTGAGAAACGAAAATGGCGGATAGCTCTCCATCAGCACGCCCGTCATCTCCCCTTTTTGGGTTACGCGATCCAGGGTGGGGCCCGCAAAAGCCGTTGCACAGGTCGCGAGCAAAGCGAGGCCGAAAGGTAAGAGCGCCGTTGTTTTCAAAGACCAATACTCCAATCATTTCAAAGTCATTTGAATAGATTAAAACGTACTATAAATCTCATTTGTACTTGTTTTATGGAATAAAAACCTCGCTTCGAGCTATATCGAATGACACTGAAACCTCGCCAGACAGCCTGCTCGCTTCGACGCAGGTTTAAGCCGTTAAACAGGGCTGGCGCTGAGCCTTCCCCTGGCTTGCCAGCGCGATACGTGTCACACGGATTTTATTTCCATGGCCCGGTGCTATTGCATAACCGCCAGAGTCCGGTAGAACCTTGGTGATCAGCGCAAGAACGTGCAGAGACTTGCCATCGATTTCGGCAATTGAAGGAAAAGCATCATGGATACGGAAAAACTCAAGACGTTGTTGAAACCCTGGCTCTCAGCAGAGACATGGCACAGCGGAGATCAAGTGGACGATCAACGCTTTCACCTGGCGTTAAAAAGCGCATTCGATGAATTTGGCGTACACATCAGTTCAGATGACTTTCAGCAGGCCATTGTGCTTTGCCTGCATGAGTACCGACCGAGGGACGTCACGTCATACGAAAACGATGTCGAAGAGTTCGCGCAACGCGGCGAAGACATCGCCAGCTATCTGACCGACCTCAAGCCACATTGATTCTCCCGCCGCTTCACTGCGCCAGTCGCTCCCGGCACATCGCCGGGAGGTCACACCTCCAATCGGCTATCAAGCGTACCGGCAAGGGACAACGCTTCATCGCCCAACGAGCTGCAAAAGGCGTCGACGAAGCTGGATGAGGGCCGATAATCAGGCTTGATCAACATTACGCGATAGGGAATGGACACGTTGATCGGCCGAATCACCACGCCTCTGCCCGACTCATCCACTGCCGTCAGCGGGTTGATAATCGCCACACCCAATTGCTGCCTGACCATGGCACAGACCGACGCCGCGCTGGTTGTTTCTATGACCGTATGCCGCTCGACCCCGGCCTGGCGAAAGTGCTCATCGAGGGTCTGACGATAGATGTCCTGGCCCGCGAGGTTGATGAAGGCCACACCGTGAAAATCCTCCATGACCAGCAGCGGCCTGGCCGCCAACGGGTGGCTCTGGGGCAGTACGCAGACCATGTCGGCGCAAAAGAGCAATTCACCCCGGGTACCCCGGGGCACCTGTTCACCTTCTGTCAATCCGAGGTCGTAGCGCTGGGCGCTGAGTGAGTCTTCCAGCCAGGGGGACTCCTGGGCCGCAATGCTCATACCGATACCGGCATGGTGTTGCTGAAAGCGTTTACACACTTTGGGCAACAGGGTCTGGGAAAAAAGCGGAAGGCAGGTGATGCTCAACTGACCATGCTCGAAGCGACGGATCGAGTGTGCAACGCTGTTGATTCGCTCCAGTCCGACATAAGCATGCTCGACCTCGTCGAACAGCATAACGGCCTGGCCTGTAGGTATTAACCTGCCCCCCTGCCGCTCAAACAACTTGAGGCCAGTCATACTTTCAAGCCGTGCCAGCTCCCGGCTGACCGTTGGCTGGGAGGTAAACAGCAAGCGGGCTGCAGCGGTGACGCTCCCCGACTGCATGATGGCGCGGAAGACTTCGACATGACGCATAGAAATTCCCACGGCAACCTCAGCCAATGATTCAATGCCCATATCAAAACTGAATCGACCTACAAAGAATAGATATTTTATTGAATGGATCGCGATCGACATGATGGGCTCTCTCAAGACCTCATAGTGATGACCTCCATGCCCAACCTTCCCGTTTTCCAGCAATTGGCCGAAATCGAACAACAGCACGGCACCCCGCTGTGGTGCTATGACGCCCAAACCATCAGGGCACGTATCGACCAACTGCAAGGCTTCGATGTGATTCGATATGCGCAAAAAGCCTGCTCCAACCTGCATATTCTGCGACTTATGCGCGAGCAGGGCGTGCGGGTGGATGCCGTATCACTGGGCGAAATAGAGCGGGCACTGCTCGCTGGATACAGCCCTGCCGGCGACCCCGCCGGGATTGTTTTTACCTGTGATCTGTTCGATGAAGCCACCTTGCGGCGCGTTGTCGAACTGAACGTTGAGGTCAACACCGGCTCGATTGATATGCTTCGCCAACTGGGTGAAAAATCTGCAGGCCACCGGGTATGGCTGCGGATCAATCCGGGATTCGGACACGGACACAGTCGCAAAACCAATACGGGAGGCAAAAACAGCAAGCATGGCATCTGGCATGACCAGGTGCAGGAGGCACTCGGTGTCATTCGCCACTACGGGCTGAAGCTGGTGGGTTTGCACATGCACATCGGCTCTGGCGTGGATTACACCCACCTTGAGCAAGTGAGCAGCGCAATGGTCACGGCTGTAAAGACACTCGACCACGACATTGAGGCTTTCTCCATAGGCGGTGGACTTTCAACGCCCTGTCGCGCGCAAGAAGAGCCGGTGGATATCCAGCGCTATGCACTCACATGGCGCCAGGCCAAACAGAGCATCGAAGACTGGCTCGCCCATCCGATAAGGATGGAGATCGAGCCCGGCCGATTCCTGGTCGCTGAGTCAGGCTATTTGGTCACCGAGGTCCGGGCGGTAAAGCAGATAGACAGTCGACATTTCATTCTGGTGAATGCCGGCTTTAATGACCTGATGCGGCCAGCCCTTTATGGCGCCTATCACCACATCACCTTGCTGGACTCCCAAGGCACCCCTATCAGTCGTCCACAACACCTCAGTGTCGTAGGAGGCCCCCTCTGCGAATCCGGTGATGTGTTTACCCAGGATGAACAGGGCATTACGGCACGCTTGCTACCTGAGGCTCAGGTGGGAGACTTGCTGATCATCCACGATACAGGCGCATATGGCGCCTCCATGTCATCCAACTACAACAGCCGCACGCTGCTGGCGGAGGTGTTGATCGAGCAAGGGCAAACGACCTTGATTCGACGTGCACAACCATTGTCAGACTTGCTGGCCCTGGAGTTGGGACTTTGAAGCAGCTACACCGGTCAACGTCCTGCACGTGAATGCTGCATGATGACGACCCTGGAAGTGGGCTCACGTGTTGCGACACAGATGCCCTTCCGGCAACCAGAGAGACCGCCATGATCCGGCTAGCTGAAGCACACGATGAACCCAACATCCGGGACTGCGCCGAACAGGCTTACGCGCGCTATGTACCAGCGATTGGGCGCAAACCTGCGCCCATGGTTGCTGATTTTGCCGCGCAGATTGCAGCTGGCGCTGTCTACGTCGCGACGGATGAGCACTGCACCTTTCAAGGGTTCGTTGAGTTTCATGCCAGGGAGGAGCATATCCTTCTGGAGAATGTGGCCGTCCTGCCCAGCGCAACCGGACGCGGCGTGGGCAAATCGCTCATTGCCTTTTGTGAAAGCGCCGGCCGCGAGCGCGGCATGCAGGCCGTGCAGCTTTATACCAATGTGATGATGGCCGACAATCTCCTGATCTACCCCAAGCTCGGGTATGTAAACGTTGGGCAACGCACTGAAGACGGATTCAAGCGCGTCTATTTCGAAAAGCTGCTCACGCCTCCAGACTCGATCTGACCTGTGCGCCAGCAAACGATCAGGATTCAAATAACTGTTTCGCGGGACTCTGACATTGGAATTAAGACAGCTGCGCTATTTCGTCAAAATCATCGAGCATGGCAGCCTCGGGCGGGCGGCACTGGAACTGGACGTTGGGGTGTCTGCCCTCAGCCAGCAGATCTCCAAGCTGGAAAGCGAGCTGTGCACCCGCCTTCTGAATCGCACCACCACTGGCGTGACGCCGACAAGCGCCGGCCTCGGGTTTTTACACCACGCCCAACTGACACTGCGCCAAGCGCAAAACGCCATCATGGCCGCCCATCGCGGGCGAATGAGTGGCTACGTGAGCGTGGGCCTGCCGCCCACCACCGCAACCGTTCTTGCCCTGCCGTTGATCAACGCAATGCGTGCCCGGTATCCGGACATACAGCTGCATCTGGTAGAAATGCTCTCCGGGCACCTGGCTGCCCAGCTCAACGCCAGACAAATCGACCTGGCCATTCTGTTCCAGCTCGAAGGCGGGAAACGCTGGAGCGTGACGCCCCTTCTGGACGAAAAGCTGTTCGTCATTGCCTCCCCCACTCTGCCCCAGGCTCCGTGTGGCGACAGCGTGCAGTTGGCAGACCTCGGTGGCTTGCCACTGGTAATGCCCAGTGCACAGCACGGCTTGCGTTCAGGCTTGGTGAACGCGTTCGAGCGGCTCGGGCTAACACCCAATGTCATCATGGAAGTGGACGGTCTTGCGGTTCTGATGAACGCCGTCCGGGCCGGTCATGCTGCGACCATACAACCGGGCGCCGCCGCCGCATTGAAAGACGAGTCTGGACTCTCACTGGTCAGAATTTCCGACCCCCATGTGGGGCGACGCAACCTTCTGGCCACACTGGCTGAAGACGAATTGTCCCCTGCCGCGCTGGCAACCCGGTTGGTCATCGTCGACGTAGCGCGACAACTGGTGGTCGACAAACAGTGGCCAGGCGCAACGTGGATTGAGGAACAGGACCCTTGATTCCCCGTTCAACCTCGAGCTGAGCGGCATCGTGCACCGGTAAGTCTTTAGAAAAACTAAACACCCCGCGCCAAAAGCAGCCTTTCGGCCCTCCACCCTCGCCTCTATCGTGCCCCCAACTCGCAAGGAGCACCTCGTTCCCGCTTCCTTGCAAATCGAGGAGCGATAATGATCGATGTTTTAATCGTGGGGGGTGGTAACGCAGCCTTGTGCGCCGCTCTGATGGCGCGAGAAGCTGGCGCCAGCGTGATGCTGCTGGAAGCCTCGGCGAAAATCTGGCGCGGGGGCAACTCCCAACACACCCGCAACCTGCGCTGCATGCACGACGAGCCTCAGGACGTGCTGATCGATGCCTATCCGGAAGAAGAGTACTGGCAAGATCTGTTGAAGGTCACCGGCGGCATTACGGATGAGAAACTCGCGCGCATCGCTATCCGTGCATCCTCCACCTGCCGCGACTGGATGCGCTCCCACGGCGTGCATTTTCAGCCCCCCCTGTCCGGCGCACTGCATGTGGCGCGGACCAATGCTTTTTTCATGGGTGGCGGCAAAGCATTGATCAATGCGTATTACCGCAGCGCCGAACGCCTCGGTGTAAAAATCCGCTACAACGCCCAAGTGACCGACATTGAGCTGGACGACGATAAATTCGTCGCCGCCCACATTGGCGAGCACGAAGTAGATGGCCAGCCTGTGGCGGCTGAACGTATTGAAGCCCGGGCCTGCGTGCTGGCCAGCGGCGGTTTCGAGTCCAACCGTGAGTGGCTCCGCGAAGCGTGGGGGCAGAACGAACGCGGTGAATGGCCGTCCGATAACTTCCTGATCCGCGGGACCCGATTCAATACCGGCATTGTGCTGCGGCGCATGCTTGATCTCGGCGCCGATGTCATCGGTGATCCGACCCAGGCCCACATGGTGGCAATTGATGCCCGCGCGCCCCTGTATGACGGCGGCATCTGCACACGCATCGACTGCGTTTCGCTGGGGGTGGTGGTCAATCGCGAGGGCGAACGCTTCTATGACGAAGGCGAGGATTTCTGGCCCAAGCGCTATGCAATCTGGGGGCGCCTGGTTGCCGGACAACCGGGTCAGCAGGCGTACTCCATCATCGATCAGCAAGCCATCGGGCGCTTCATGCCGCCCGTCTTCCCCGGAACCACGGCCAATACCCTGCAGGACCTGGCCCGCCAGCTGAAGCTGCCTCAGGAACAATTCGTCAAGACCGTCGAGGACTACAACAACGCCTGTCGCGTCGGCACTTTCGACCACACCGCGCTGGACGACTGTCACACCCAGGGGCTGACACCTGCCAAGACCCATTGGGCCCGGCCGCTGGTCAAACCCCCTTTTTATGCCTACCCGCTGAAACCGGGTGTCACGTTCACCTACCTGGGCCTTGCAACCGACCACACCGCCGCCGTGCATTTCAACGGCAAGGCGAGCCCCAACCTGTTCGTGGCCGGAGAAATGATGGCCGGCAATGTACTGGGCAAGGGATACACCGCCGGCATAGGCATGGCCATTGGCACTGCATTCGGCCGTATAGCCGGTGCACAAGCGGCTGCCTCGGTGGGCTTTGGCGCTTTATCTGCGAACTCGGAGTCTCGACATGCAACTGTTTGATCCCACGGCGTCGGGCGGTCTGATCCCGGTCCTGAACCTTGACGAAAGTGAAGTCCAGCGGCAGATGAGCATTTGTAATGCCTGTCGTTATTGCGAGGGCTTCTGCGCGGTTTTCCCGGCAATGACACGCCGCCTGGAGTTCACCCAGGCAGACATCCATTATCTGGCGAACCTGTGCCATAACTGCGGCGCATGCCTGCACGCCTGTCAGTACGCTGCCCCCCATGAATTCGAGGTCAATGTCCCGAAAGCCATGGCCAAGGTCCGCCTTGATACCTACGCCGAATACGCGTGGCCACGCGCGATGGGCAAGTTGTATCAGCGCAACGGTCTGACACTGGCACTGGCGTCGGGAGCGGGCCTGGCACTTTTTCTATGCCTGACCCTGATGCTCATGGGCAACCTGTTCACCGCCATTCCTGGAGGTAACTTCTACGGGATTTTCCCGCACAACACCCTGGCGTTGATGTTTGGCGCGGTGTTCGGCTTTGCGGTACTTGCGCTGACCCTGGGTGTAAGGCGCTTCTGGCACAACATCTCACCACCCGCAGCCTCCCTGCCGTTAAAAACCTCTGCGGCGCTGGAGGCGACGGCCAACGTTGCACAACTCAAATACCTGGACGGCGGCCATGGCCAAGGCTGCAACAACGCCGACGATAAATTCACCCTGTGGCGCCGGCGGTTTCACCACCTCACTTTCTACGGCTTCCTGCTGTGCTTCGCAGCAACCGGTGTCGCCACGCTTTATCACTATCTGCTGAAGTGGTCGGCGCCTTATCCGGTGTCCAGCCTGCCCGTGATGCTGGGCATTGCCGGCGGCATAGGCATGCTGATCGGCCCCGCAGGCCTGCTTTGGTTGAACCTGCGCCGCAATCCGGCCCACGGCGACGTGAATCAAAAACCCATGGACCTGGGCTTCATCGCCCTGCTGTTTCTGGTCAGCGCAAGCGGCCTGGCGCTCCTGGCGTTGCGCGAAACCAGCGCACTGGGCTTGACGCTGGCTATCCATCTAGGACTGGTCATGGCGTTTTTCCTGACCATGCCCTACAGCAAGTTCGCCCATGGAATTTTTCGCAGCGCAGCACTGCTCAAACACGCCATCGAAAAGCGTCAACCCAACCCGATTAACGCCGGCAGCGACTGACGGTCAGGTCACTCATTCCAATAACAATAGTGAGCACAACGGTAGCCATGATGAAAACTACAACGACAACACCCCGCGCCAAGGGGTCCAAACTGGGCGCCATCTTGCGGGTCACCAGCGGCAACTTTCTCGAACAGTTCGACTTCTTCTTGTTCGGGTTTTATGCGACCTACATCTCCCGGACTTTCTTTCCCGCCACCAGCGAATTCGCCTCGCTCATGATGACTTTTGCCGTGTTCGGCTCCGGCTTCCTGATGCGTCCGCTGGGTGCGATTGTGCTGGGGGCTTACATCGACAAGGTTGGCCGGCGCAAAGGGCTCATCGTGACATTGTCGATCATGGCAGCCGGTACCGTATTGATCGCCCTGGTGCCGGGCTATGCCAGCATTGGCATAGCGGCACCGATTCTGGTGCTGTTGGGCAGGCTGCTGCAGGGCTTCTCCGCCGGTGCGGAAATGGGTGGCGTTTCTGTGTACCTCGCGGAAATTGCCACACCCGGTCACACCGGTTTTTACACCAGTTGGCAATCCGCCAGTCAGCAAGTTGCAATCGTCGTCGCAGCTGCGTTGGGCTACACCATCAACGCCACCATGCAAGCCGCTGAAATCGCCGACTGGGGCTGGCGTATTCCGTTCTTCATTGGCTGCGTGATCATCCCGTTCATTTTCATTATTCGCCGCTCACTGGAAGAAACCGAAGCCTTCACGGCACGCCACCATCGTCCAACGACCCGCGAGGTTTTCCGCTCGATGCGTGACAACTGGCGCACCGTGCTGGCAGGCGGTTTGCTGGCGTCCATGACCACAACCACGTTCTACCTGATCACGGTTTACACCCCTACGTTTGGCAGAACCGTACTGAACCTGAGCACCACTGACAGCCTGGTGGTGACTCTGCTGGTCGGCATCAGCAACTTCTTCTGGCTGCCTATCGGTGGCGCACTGTCTGACCGTATCGGTCGTCGGCCTCTGTTACTGGCGATTTCCTTACTGTGCATCTTCACCGCCTACCCGGCCATGCACTGGCTGGCAGAAGCCGCCAGCTTCGAACGACTGCTTGCCGTTCTGCTGTACTTCTCATTCTTCTTCGGTATTTACAACGGCGCCATGGTCGCGGCACTGACCGAAGTGATGCCGCAAAATGTGCGTGTGGTGGGGTTCTCGCTGGCCTTCAGTCTGGCGACTGCGGTATTTGGCGGCTTCACCCCGGCAATCTCGACCCTGCTTGTCCAGGCCACCGGGGATAAAGCTTCGCCTGCGTACTGGCTGATGTTCGCGGCAGTGTGCGGATTTACCGCGACAACGATTCTGTATCGTCGGCAAAAAATCCTAGCGGTCAGCGCCGTATAACAGAGGCTCGCTACGTGTCACTCATTCACGGCGTGAGTTGGGTCTGAGTGACACAAGGTCAGTTAGCGCTTTTCGTTGCGGGCAGGCGCTTCTCCATCGGCTGATAGACCAGCCCGGCGAACTCCCCCACGTCCCCTGCGAGGCTGAATCCGTAGCTTTCGTAGGCAGTTACCGAAGACAGCGATGCTCTGACGGTTACGGCTTCACCTCTGGCCTGCTCCAGTGCCGCGCTCATCAGGCGCATGCCGATGCCCCGACGCTGCCATCCCGGCGCGATAAACAACATCGCCACGTGGCGTCCTTCCTTCAGCTCGATCAGCCCCGCTATCGCTCCATCAGCGACACAGACAAGCATCAGGTTGTCGCCCTCCATGCGGTCGGAAAACGCCTGCACTGCAGCCACTCTGGCGAAGGTTTCAACACCCTGTGCCGACAACGAAGGCGCAACCGCCAACATGAACGCGTCCAGGCACAGGGCGCTGACGCGAGGCAGGTCATCGTGGGTCAGTTTGCGTATCTGCATAGCTGCTCATCCGGGGCAGTATCAACCTTGCTCTTCGGTTAACCCGCCCGCTCCAACGCTGAAAAAAGGCTTACATATTCCAGTGACAGTTTATGCCGCGGCGCCAGATGAATCATAGGCACGGAGGCTTCATGGGATTCACGCATTTTGATGGTGCTGCTCAAGTAATTGGGCAACACAGGCATGCCCTCGGCGATCAATTCGTCAATAAGCATCCGGTGCAAGCTGGCGCGCCCTACGAACTGGTTGACCACCACGCCCTCGACGACCAGCGACTCATTGTGGTCCGCTTGAAGCTCGGCCACTTGAGCGATGACGCTGTAGAGCGCCTGCCGGGAAAACTTGTCGCAATCGAAAGGAATCAACACCCGGTCGGCGGCGATCAGCGCACTGTATGAATAGAAATTGAGGGTCGGCGGCGTATCGATATAAATACGCTCGTAATCCTGGGAAAGCTCCACCAACAAGCGGCGCAGTTTGTTGACCTTGAATTTCGACTCCAGTTTTGACTGGAGTTCAGCAAGCTCACTGTTCGCGGTGACCAGATGCAGGTTGTCATAGTGCGTTTCAGTGATGGCGACTCGATTCTTTTTGCTGGCCGGGCCGCTGGAGAGGGTTTGCTTGAAAAAATCAGCGATCCCCATAGGGATATCATCACCTGCCAGCCCCGTCAGATACTGGGTGGCGTTAGCCTGATGATCGAGATCCACCAGAAGTGTGCGATAGCCTTCAGCAGCACTCACAGCGGCTAGATTGCAGGCAATGCTGGATTTCCCAACGCCCCCTTTCAGATTGAATACAGCTCGGCGCATGAGACAGATACCTTGAGAAAATCCTCCCCTGATAATAAGAATGAAATATTTCAGTAATGTTTCTACGCGACAAAATGTTTCAAGTATAAGACAGGCATCGCTCCGACTTCTGACCTCGGGGTTTGGTTTTCTGGTTTGTGTTTTTGAACTTTTTCAGGAGTGCTATACCTAATCGCTCGCTCAATATTTTTATCAACGTCATGGAGACACTCGCTAATGCTTACTGCAAAACTGCTGCGTCACACCTGTGCCCTAGCGCTGTTCAGCGCACCACTGGCAGTGATGGCCGCCCCAAGCACCGACCCTCTCTTCACCATCGGTTTACTGGGTTCCTACAGCACGTTCGAGTTCGAAGGCGGTAGCAAGTCCGACAAGGAACATTTGGCCCAGGGTGGCGTGTTCGCCAACTATGGCAACAAGATGACTGCCGAATCCGGCTTCATTTACCAGCTCGGTGGTGAAGTCAAATACAGCAAGAAAAATGACGACAAGCTCAAGGAAGCCCAGGCCGATCTCGACCTTGGCTGGCGCGCCGCGCTGGATGCGCGCAACTTCGTCGACGTGATTGTCGGCGGCGGTTACAACTGGACCCGTTTCGAGCCCGAAATCAACAATCTCGACACAAAGCTGACCCTTAAATCGCCATTTGCCAAGGTTGCACTGGGTTACAACCACCAGTTCGACACCTCGACCCTGCGCGCAGAAGTGGGTGTCCGCCGCTCGATCGATGGCCGCGCACACCTGAAAGTCGACGACTTCGGCAGCGACAGCGTCGACATGAAAGACCGTACCAACCCGTACGCAGAAGTGTCGCTGCTGATGAACCAGAATGGTGACATGCCGATCAACGCGGGCGTGTACTACACCCGCACCGAGTACAAGATCGACGAAGATTCGCCGGTTGCCGACAACACCAAACTCAAGCGTGACGAGTTCGGCGTGAAGGTCGGCCTGGCGTTCTGATCCAACCCGGCAGGCCCCGTCGCTGACGGGGCCTGTACCAGCCGCAGCGCCCTCGCCGCTGTGTGCGTGACTCCTTTTCGGACCGAGCATTCTTCTGGGTCAATGCGCCCAAAGACTTAACAGCATTCGCCTCGACCGACATAAGTAAGGATCACTATGTTCCGTAACGGTCAGATCATCACCTTCCCGGCCCTGGTCGCAACGGTATTGTTGCTTACCGGTTGCCCGCCTTCAGCCGAGTTCACGCAGTGGCAACGCACTTCTACTTCCGTAGACGGTGTTAAAGCGGCCATGGCAGAGTGTGGGAACCCTGTAGAACGCTCATTGGACCGTTTACCGACAAACGAACGGGTGCTTCAATTCCAGTGCATGCAACGCCTGGGTTTTACGCGCAAAGACGGGTTTGAATTTTGTGACGTCATGAACAATGTTCCAGCCTGCGTAGAAGAAAGAAATGGTCATCCACTTGGCTTGTCCCAACTTGAAGCATTGCCGTTCGAAGCCGATGAAGGCTTCTATCCTATAAAACCCGATTCTGGCCGGTATGAATATATGCAAGTCTCCTGGCGAAAAGCCGGCGCGTCACTCCACTTCTCGATGCAACATGCCAATAACCAAGAAGCACTACCCGTCATGTACGCCTGCGGATATCCGAAACCACTCGGGTCGAACCTTGAAGTTGCCAGCATCGGACGCACTGCCAAAGTGCAACGCTGCATGATTGATCACGGATTCGAACCGAAGGACAAAATGATGCTGGTGTGTCGGCCATACCCCACAGTGACGGGTTGTAAAGGCAGCGTTGAGAACAGTGGCTGATTTTATGATGCCTTCTATCCCGCCCCTTCTGGCTTGATCCGGATTATCCATTGGCGCGCTCAGCACCGGTGTCAGATTCAGTTGTTGCCATGGAATCGACATATGCGTCCCTTACGAACAGGCCCGCACAAGGCGGGCCCGGGGGCATCACGTGATGATTGTCAAACAGGCATTCAAACGCTGGGTTTTAGAAAAAACTCACTGTCGAAGGCTTCAACAACAGGTATCGCAACACGCAATCGACGGTGACCCTCTTCGCTAAGTGAAACCAGGTTTGCGCGCTGGTCGTGCAGGTTTGTTTGCTTTTCAATAAGCCCGTCCTTTTCCAGACGAGAAATGATTTGCGAAATATGCATGCGATCCATGCCGGTAAAACTGGCAATGCCATGTTGAGTAATCGGCTCGCCCTCTCTTGTCAGCCAGCCGCTTACAGCCAGGATGGCGAACTGTGGCTGGGTAAGACCCAAAGGTTTCAAGCGAGCGTTGAGTTGACGCTGCCAGTCTAAAAAGTCACGCCAAAGCCGAAATCCAGGGCTGTCGTTTGGTCCAGCAAAGACGGAACCACCCCAACGTCCCTCGACACCATCCTGATTAGCACTCACGGGAAACGTACCTGCGCTTCACAAGACTTCTTGAGCCCCTGCATTGTGTTGGGCATCGATGCCTGGATTGATCTACCGACCAGGTATCGAAATAGAAAACTCAGCGGCCCGCAGAATTCAACCCAGTGGGTTGCGACAGTGCCCCCCTCCACTTCGGTAAGCAGGTGTCCGAATTCCATGCGGCATAAAGGCAAACGGCTTTGCACCGAAAACGACTTGCCCTCGGTCATTTCGACAATCTGAATGTTGGCCTTGGGCCCCACCCTTGGCTTAAGCCAGCCTTTGGCGCCCACCTCAAGACCGCCGGGCAAGCTTGCATTGCTCACCTCTGGGTCCCAATCGGCCCAGCCCGCCGCATCTTTATACAAACGGAACACTTGCGCGGGGGTCGATCTAATCTCAATAGACTCTTTGATTTCCATGGCCTTTGCCTTGCGTCAGTCACATTAAAATAATTGTAAATGCATTTACAATTAAACACCATAGGCCCTGATCTGGCATAGAGAACGCTGTCGAAATTCTCAAAGTTCAGCACCCAAAGCTGGACTGCATGCTCATCGCTGACCCGAGTACGATCAGCACACCCTTGCGGTACGGATAAGGCTCGACCAAAGAACAATGGGTCACGCGGACACGAAGATGACCATTCACCTATAACAAGCCATTGAAGCATTTCTCCCGGCCCGCCTATTCAAAAACAACGTCTTCTCCATGCAAAAGCTTATTCATCAGCTTTGACAGTAGTTTCATAAATACCAGTCAACACAAAAGATATAGGATTATTCGTCAAGCTCACACTAGAGTGGCTTATCCAAATATCGCACAAATAGAAACTTGCAAGCCTTTATCGATGATCTACACTGAGCGCTCACCTTACCTCCAGCCAAGTCGACCACCCCTGTATCAAAAAACCAGGACACTAGAGCATCACAACGGAGATACATCAACATGGAAGTTTATGGCGAATTTATATTCAATCAAAACCAAGATACTGAGCTTGAGCGACTGAATCATATAACAACTGCATTTGACCCTATTACAAAAGAACACATATCCAACCTCAACCTTCCTTTCAATTCAAGATGTCTAGATATCGGCTCAGGCACAGGAAGCATTGCTTCATGGCTCTCAGTCTGTTCCCAGCAAAGAAATTTCGAGGTACTTGCATTAGATCGAGACGGACAATTCTTACCAAAGCAAGCTTCGCACCCTAAAAATCTTACGACTCTGAAATCAGATATATCCACGACCACCTCACTTGGTGGATTTGATTTAATTCACGCACGCCTCGTCCTAATCCACCTTCGCGACCGATCAGAAGTATTAGAAAAACTTGTATCATGGTTAAAACCTGGCGGATGGATCATCCTGTCTGAGTTTATTGACCACAGCACGATGAAACCACTACCGTCAGCCTATAGCAAAACCATGCAAACCATGTGGGAGGTTTTATATAAAACCATAGGCACAGACCGTAATTGGGGCAATACATTATCAAAAAAATTCAACACCCTTGGTTTGAAACAGCTTGGTAGTTCATTACATTACCCACCACTAAATAATGGATCGCCCATTTCAGCCTTTTGGTGCCTAACCTGGATGCAGATGAAACAACACTTACTGACTACAGGCGCTCTAAATATGGCTACCTACACGGAAGCTATAAACAACCTCAGCGCAGGCGAGGTTGTGGATTTACCACCAGGGTTGATCACATGTTGGGGGCAGCGGTGATACTGGCGACTCAGACAGAGCGATTCAGGAATTGCGAATACAGGCGGCATACTCATTTCAAAATGCTCCCATAGAGTTGGCCCGGCCGGTGATTCGAATTAGTCCGCACCCCGGTACTTGGAACCCTCGCCGGGCACGGTACTGCGGTCTCACTTCAGAGAGAAATCACTTGTTCAGCCGTTCGGCCAGTCGAGTCATCAGATCCATGCGCTCATGCAAAATCGCCACGATCAAAGCAGGGGCACCTTCACGTGGCAGGGCAAAAGCATAGTGGTGTTCACAGTGCGCCATCAGCAACTTCGGGTAGAGGTCGCTCAAGTCCCTGTACGCGCCTTGATGGGCGGCAAGACGAGCAATGCCGCGTTCAAGTCTGCCGATATAAACGCGCACCTGCTGGTCACTCCACTGTTGGCGCGTGTAGCGGATGATCTCGCGCAAGTCGGCTTCAGCTTCAAGCGTAAGAACGTAAGCGCCAGTCAAACCCGGTTTTCTCCGGACAGCTCTTCGTCAAGGATGTCACCAATGCTCCTGCCTGAAACCTTGCCCGCCAAGCCATCATTGATACGGGCGGTCAGTACGCCTTTGAGCTCTTGCCAAGCCGGATCATTGTCAACATTGCCCGGAAACAAGCGCTCGATGGCGTATTGCTTGATCGTCTTGCCTTGCAAGGCGGCCAACGCTTTCAAGCTCTGATGCTGCTGCTCGGATATGTCTATGGTCAGGCGGCTCATGTGGCAACTCCATGGGTGATCTACACCCTCATATTGGCACAAATGTGGGAATGTGGGCTTTCTACTGGACGATCGGGTTTCTTGCCCGATTAACACTGACAGTGTTGGCCATGTTGGCCGCGTGACTATATAGGCAGCAGAATTGCTGATGGGCCACGCAGACGCGAAGATAACCAAACACTATCAGGATGGGCACACCGAGAAAGGTATTGAGTACCTGGAGGTGGGAGCTGATCTGGCGTTCTGAGGTGGGGGTTTTGCAAAAGTTTTGCAAATCGCAGACAACAAAAAAGGGCCCACCTTTCGGTGAGCCCTTCTAGACCGCCCAGCAGAGCGGATTTTGTTTGGTAGGCGCGATTGGACTCGAACCAACGACCCCCACCATGTCAAGGTTGACCGTTGACCTTTCGTAAGCTATTGAAATATATAGGGTTTGCAGGTGATTTGGATTGCGTGTAACCAAGATAACTACCCTATAAGAATCAATAACTTAGCGCTGTATTTTACTACAGCTAAAGTGCACTCCCTAAGATGGCATGCTGTTGATGTTGCGACGCGTCCTTGTGATGGCACTGTTAGTTTCCGAAGGGGCCTGCAAGGCCTTATATAAATCACCGGCATCGCCTTTCCCCCCAACTATCGCGCCAGGCAGCACCAGAACACAGCACCCAAAGGACGCAGTTAAAAATCAAGCGATCATCTGTTCGTGGGCTCGCGCTACGGCTTGGCTCATAGAAGATATGTGCAGCCTAATCTCAAGCTTCGCCGGGGAATTCATACCGTTTGGATATCCTAGGTTCCTGCCTTTGATGGGCGCGGACTTTACTGAATCTCGGAGCCTGCGGAGTTAAAATTGGCTCCGGCGGATTTCGTACAGAGCCGGACATGATCGATTTCCAGTCTGCTCATTATGTGGTAGAAGGTAGCTAACACAGACAGGAAGGCATAATGATGTCACTCGAAGAACTGAACAAAATAATATGTCTAAAACGATCTCCGTCTGTGGCTCGCCTAAATGAAAACTCAATTGCTCCAGTTATTTTTTTATCTTCATATAGCGGTGAGATTTACACTTATCACATCCCTCTAGATGCAATCAATTAACACAAATACGTACAAGACCAACAATGAATCCTCCAAAAAAAGTTAAGTAGAGATCCATGGCAAAGCATCGAAAATTTAGAACTGGAAAAACTCAAGCAAAGCCAACTGCCTATCAATTGATAGCAAACCGAATGACAGCTAGTATTTTAAGTGACGACCAATTTTCTAGTGCTGTGGCATTTTTCCTAGATGACAATACGCAGGATTCATTTACAGAGAAACTTACGGACCTATATGAGAAGGAACGCGTCCGAAATTTGTTCAACGCATCTAAAACCAAAATAGAAGACTTTTACAAAAATCAATTTTTTTACTTTTCCAACATAGATCGCGCACTCGAAGTTTCCAGTCACGTAATAACGGCTCACGCTAATGAAATCAATCAATTTGTAAAATCTAGAAGACGGTTTGAGTCACTGGTTCTAGAGGGGAAATTAGATGAAGCCCTATCAGTTCTTGAGGATATTACTGAGCGCATTGGCGAATCTCTTTGGTACATTCGCAATAAAATTTTAATATTAAGCCTGAAAGGCAGGCTTCAAGAAATGCAAGACTTTGCGGAGTCATGCAGCAATAGGTGCACAGACGACTTTATATCTTTCCTAATACGATGCTTTTTACTGGTAGCTAGTGATCCACTACTTCATTTAAAAAAACGCGTTTTAAATAGCGTCAAAGAACTAGACAATGCATCTGTCAGTCTATGGGCTGACTTATTAAGATTATTTTTTGTACCGCGACCGATGTTTGATGCTGCCAGCACATTAAAGTGCTTCCCAACCCTGCAGGCATTCAACGCAATTGATCAGTACACTCTACTCGTGAAACTTTCTACTGAAATAATTGCAACTCCAGAAGCAAATGACGAGTATCAAGAAAAATTCCAAAAATTCATCAATACATTAAGCATCGCAATCGAAGACAAAAGCCTCCCAACTCTCTCTCGCCTAGAGCCAAGCAACATAAATACAGATAGCCTTTCATCAAAGCTAACAACCCTTTATGAAACTGAAAAATACGAAGACCTAATACAACTTTTCGTCAACCAATTTCATGAAATTGAAACACCCCTTGCTTTTGTAAACCTTATAGCTAAAGCAGTTGCAATCACAAATCCTCCGCACCTCACATCAATGCCTGGTTTAATATACCAACTAATAGAGAACCTCGCAAATCTCTATAAACTCTCAGCGCCACCAAATCAAATCGAAGATAAAATCTCAGCCATTATAACACTGCTCCACAACTTTACCGGCAGCAATCAACTGCAGCTATGCCTGTATAAAAGCATGCCTCTAAGATACACTAAACCTGATTGGATGTGGCTTTCTAAAACAGCACTTATTACCACCGTAGAATCTACACCTCTGGCCAAACTTTTGGCCACAGAAATGGATCCTCTATCCACTCATAAGTACTTAACTAACAAATCACTTCTTCCTCTCCATAGAACATTAAGATCCGCACTCCAAGAAAGCTCTGACGAAAGCAATGACGAGCTACTACAGCTACAAAAGCACTTCAACATAATCCCTCTACCAAAGGATTTTTTTGAGTCTGTATCAGCTTATTATATAAGAACACAAAAGTTTCTTGAGCTCATGGAGCTATGCGCATGCACTCTTGCAAAAAACCCTAATTCATATATCGCTTTCCCAATGAAAAAAATAATAGACTATATTGAGCAAGAGGCTGAATGCAGTTTGAACTCAGTGATAATTGTCTACTATTATGTGAAAAAAGTTGACTCCACCAAGGACTATCTTCTTAACGAAACATATGAAGAATTTTTTGGTATAAATGGCACAAGTAGGCCTAGTGAACTGCTCGAAGAACTAGACATTCGAGATGATAGGGCCCTGGTCCTTTTCCGCGACATATCCAGTTTTGAAACAATGGATTTTCTAGGATCGTTCAGCGATAGCAATGATCTTCGAGCCGAAAGAGTTAGAATAATCGATTATTTGCGAGACGCTGAAGTTATTGACTCTGAGCAACACAGAGCTGAAGTCGACGACATAGTAGTCCAGGTTGTGATAGATACAGGGGCAACCGAATTTAACGTTGCCAAAATTGATGTCAACGAAAGTGCCTTGAAACGAATCATATCAGAGGACTTATCTTCACTACTCTCGCTATTTAAAACTATGAAGCTTGAAAAAGAGGAAAAGCTTATTCGCTTGGGCGCTGTAACCCCTGATGGCCAAGCAACAAAAGCCGTTGTTGCCGGCGATCGAAATACTACTTTGCTTAAAATGTTACAACTAATTCAAAACGCTTTCCTGTATGACGAAAAACATGGACTGGATAAAAATCTAAGCGCTGAAATTAGACATGGCTTTTTCTCTAATCTTATGCGATCCAAACTCGAGGAGGCAAATCTTCTAACCGAAATTGATGACTCCGGCGAGTACAAGTCCAATGTATACTGGCTAAGCGCGAATTCGTTGGTTGCTCAAGATATACTCGGCAAAATTGATAAGCATCTAGGTTGGTTTTCTGCCAGTTTCAACGAGTTAATAGCTGAGGCTGAAGAATGGATGAATGTATCCTCCACCGACCTGGAAACCAATAGGGTCTTCCATTACAGTACAAATTCTAAAGAGTTTCAAATCTTCCTTACAATCGCAGACGTATCACTGACTAGCGATGAATTCTTTGATTTTTTTATAACCACACTATGGGACAAAACTGAAAACTGCATGCAGGAAATGCGTGAAAGGCTGAATGTCGACTTTACTAACAAGGTGGACCGTCTGTTTGACGAACTTATAAGTCGAATTAACGAGGCTAAGTCTGGCGTTGCGCTAGTTGAGCTAATGACATCGCTCATCCAGACCAAAAGCGACATTCGAGAAGATATAACAACTGTATCCGAATGGTTTAAGCGCAACACTGAATATGCATCAACTGAACGCTCATTCAAAGACTTGATCGATATTTCAATCGAATGCTTTGAAAGAGTTCGCGGTTTTCGTTTACAAATCGAGAAAGACACTTCATGCCTTTCTTCTGTACTACTAGATGGGCCACATGTTAAGGCATTCATCGTTGCACTGGTTAACATTTTGGAGAATGCTTGCCGACATAGCGGTTATGCCCATAGTACCGAAATTAAAGTTAGTGCAGAACGGACTCAAGCCAACTGGCATATCATAATACAGAACGACTTGAGCGAGGCAAAAATTGCCAGCCTAACTTCTGACAGAATATTCCAAATCACCGATAAAATGAAAGGACCACTTTCTCTTCATATGATGCGACTAGAAGGGGGGTCTGGACTGAGTAAGGCCTTCAACCAACTTAGAACAATAAGCAGTAACTTTGACGTCATCATCGATATAGAGAACAAACTATTCAGGACTCAAATTACTTATGCAGAATAACATATTAATAGTTGAGGATAACAACCACAAACGTGGCAAAATTATCACATTCCTGAAAGAGAACTTCCCTAGATGGACAGTCGTTGAGGCGCACTCATTCACTGCTGGTTGCCAGCGGGTGGTTGAGAATGTCTATGATGTTATTTTATTAGATATGAGCTTACCAACATATGACAAAAGTGCCACAGAATCTGGCGGTAGATTTAGAACATTCGGGGGGAGAGAAATTGCAAGGAAAGTAATACGGCGAAAAATAGAATCAAAAATTCTTTTTATCACGCAATTTGAATCTTTTAGTGAACGGGGACACTCTCAAACACTAATAACTATTGATGATGAGCTCCGCATCGAGTGCGGGGAGGCCTATCTAGGGCTCATATACTACGATAGTTCTCAAAGCATATGGAAAGAAAAAATCTCAGCAGCACTAGGATCGCTAGCAAAATGAAAATATTGATAATAGATGACGATGAAAAAAGGATGGAGCGACTCAAATTATATATTAACGCTCAAAAAATCAACGAGATCGAATCTATTACGCTTGCCGAAAACATTGACGACGCCAAAAAGTATTTAAAGAGCGTATATTTCGACATATTAATTCTAGATGTTGTCCTCCCTAAGCGGGCATTTGAAACAGCGTCATCTGATAATGGCCTGATGTTACTAGATCAAATATCTCGCTCTTCTTTCCTAAAAAAGCCGGGGATCGTTATCGGCATCACCGCCCACATTCAAGACATTGGCATATACAAAGACGAGTTTGAAAAAAAATGCTCCGTTGTAATCGAAGCAGCAACCAACCAAGACGCATGGAAGAAAAAAATAACTGACGTCATAAACTACAACTTACTCTCCAGAATCTCAAGAACCGTACAACAGCGCCACACAAGCGTCGTAACAGTTCATGGAATTCAAACTTTTGGCGACTGGCAAACAAGATTAAAGGCTCTTATCTATGGGAAAACCGATGATATCCATTTCAGCAATTACAAATATGGATACTATTCAGCAGCCTCCTTTCTAATTCCTTTTTTAAGAAAGCGCGAAGTCAAAAGATTAGCAAGACACCTAACCGATTTTTTTCAGGAAACCAAATCTAAAAAAGTTGTTATATTCTGCCACAGCTTTGGAACTTACCTCGTTGCCAATGCATTAAAAAACATAATGAATGAAACTCTCAAAGTCGAAAAACTCACCTTAGTTTTAAGTGGCAGTGTACTCCGAGCACGAGACAACCTCGACTTTCTTAAACAACACCCAAACTCCAGCTTGATAAACGAGTGCGGAGACAGAGATCTCCCTGTATGTGGAAGTTGCGCATTTGTGTTAGGCGTAGGAATGGCCGGCCGCATTGGTTTTCACGGAATGAATGATCAGCGCTTAACTAATCGCTTCCACAATGGCGGACACAGCTTATATTTCAAAGGCGAAGATTTTATGTCTGAAAATTGGCTCCCCATAGTATTTAATGAAGACTCAAAAATTAAAGATATTGACCTCAGAAGCCCTTCTTTTATAAATGATGCTATATTTGAGAAGACAATTGAGATCATTGAAAAAATAAAACCACTCTCCTACATCTTGGCAGCTGGACTGCTTTCATACTTGGTACTTAGGTAAATATAACTCCTAGAAAGCTGTTTATTTAACAGCTTTCTTAAACCTCGACCTTTTATATTCTAGGTCCTATACAGAAAGCATTAACACACCATCTTGTAACACCAATTGCGTGTGACTGAGTTTGCAGTTCATATTATTGTGTTCCTGACATTTTTTTAGCATACGCTTGGCACGCCTGCAACGCGATCAGTCCTTGATCGCCGTCGCCGGTGATTCCGATAATTCGCTGAGCATGCGCTGGGTCAAGTTGGGCTCTATGGGCGCCATAAACCACGTCGCCGGTGCGGGTGGTGGCTGGCACTGCGTTACAACCAGTTGCTGCGGCGGCGTCGAGTTGGACTGACAGCCGCAGGTCAGCAGTAGCAAGACGATCACGCAGGCGTGCCTGTTTGGTTTTCTCATCGGTCAGGGCTCGGTAATGGGATTGGTCACTGGCTGCCAGCCATTGCTCCAGGGCGAGGCGCTTGCCCTGCTCTGCCAGAATTTGCGCGGAGTTGGTATTGGCCAGATCGGTGCGTTCAGTTTGGTAGGCGGCTTCCTTAGCGGCCAGTTGCTGGCCGTAGGCGTTGGCCTGCCACTCCCATGCGGCCCACGCGCTACCCGCCATCAGGGCCAAGATGATCAGCAGCGCCCCGCCCCACTTCACCGCATCGATCTTCACGCCAAAACCTTGAGCGCCCGGGCGTACAGTGCCTGCCGATCCGCCGCGCCGTTCTGGCCACCGTTGATGCGCTGGGTGATCTTGTCGAACTGGCCCGCGTCGGCCAGTATGCTCAGGCCCTTGGTCGCCCAGAACCATGCCGCCGACATGCAGGCATGCTGTGGCTTTTCCAGTAGCTCGGGCTGCTTGATCAGGTCAAGGCCCAGCCCTTCGCCGCACGCCATGTAATTAGCCCGGCCGGTGATCTGGATCAGGCCACGTCCTCGGTACTTGGAGCCGTCGCCAGCCACGGTGTTGCCCAGGTCTTTGCGGCCTTCGTATTTGGCTTGGGCAGCCGTTGGGCCCCAGATTTCTTTGACGTATTTGAGCTGGCCGGACTCATGGCCAATCTGAGCGATAAATGCGGCCACGCGCTTGGTGCCAATAATCTGGTACCGGTTCATAGCAGTGTTTAAGACAGGAACAAAAACGCCGGCAAATGGGCCGGCGTTCGGAAGGATCTGCAGCAGTTGCTGCGCAGTGATGGGCATGACTTTCTCCGGGCGAAAAAATACCCGCACTTGGCGGGGTTCGGTGTAGCTGGTCGGATCAGCTTGGCCGTTCTGGCCGTTGGCTTGAATCGGGATAGCCTTCGGCGTCCAGCTTCCAGGCTCGAACCTGGGTTCGATAATCACGCCATTGGCGTTCAGTACCCACACCCTGCTCGCCATCTTCAATGGCTTCAAGTTGCTCAGCTGCGAACTTGCGCTCCTGCTCTGTCCACTGGACCTCCGCCGCGATTAAAGGAGCCAGACGTGCAGCATCAGCCTCAGCTCTGATATCTGCAGCCTTGCGCAGTTTTGACCAGTCAATATTGCTCATCTACTGACTCCTTGGTTGTGTCAGCCAAAGGTTTGGGTAGTTCAACGAGACCATTTTTGGTGACAATGATGGGAGCGGGAAAGGCCTGCAGGGGACTATAGTTCGCAGGGTTTGGCAGGATCAGAGTCAACTCAAGCTTGCCACTCACTCGAGTTACATCCCCGGCGAAAAATTCTGACTGAATGGCATTTCTTGGCAAAATATCGCCTTCCTCAACTAGGGACAAGTCGAAGAGTTCACCATTCACCATCAGTGAATCGTTTGACCTCTCATAAGTGACTAGATCGTCTCTGCGCTGAGGACTTAATGTGATTTTCATTATTTCCACCTTCCCATTGATTGAAAGGAAACCACATAGGACAGAGACGTAATACTTCCGTATACAAAAGACGGATGTGAAGCAGATGGACTGACCCCCATATTCACTCCCGAGTGATACCAGTTCACACCATTATTGTAATGCTGCATAGCACAGTAAAGCAGACCTCCTGCACCATTAATGCCTACATAAAAACCAAATGAGACAGTGGTCTGTACATTGCCAGACCCTTCCAAGAAGGGCGCCGGCTGCTGACTTCCATCATCCCAAGCTGCCGCCTGTCCGGCTAAAGTGGTGACGTTTCTAAGTTGCGCACCCCACGTCAACATCGTCCCATCTGCGAACTTTATAAAGTTGCCATTAGCGTTGGAGCCTTTTTCAATAATGGCACCGCTAGCCATCGTACCCACCAGATTCGCAACAGCTGCTGACCCTAAACCCAGTCCAGAGCGAGCCAGTTCCTGCGTAGTACCGCCTGTACCGCCTTTCTCAATGGGTACTACGTCGTCGGCCGAACCAAGGCTCTCGACCTCCGCATACAGCTCCTTTGTCATCGCATTGATTTTCATGCTGGCAACCCGCGGCGGATCACCTCCGAAGCCAGAGGGGGGCGTGCCCAAAATAATTTCTTGCCAGGCCATGATGTATATCAACCTATGCTGAATGGAAAAGGAAGGCCACTTGTTCGGATAACGAGAGCCGAAGGCCTGATGTCGGGTATATCTCGAAAGAGAGGGCTTTCCGAAGGTATTGAGCTATTGAGTAACTGACCCCATGTGGTTTCAGCGGAGATTATGAATTCAAACTTAATCCCCCCTACTAACCCCGCACAGCCCTCGGTCAAAGCACATTGGTAGGGCATATTTACGATAACGCGGGCCGCGCATGTCACCGCCCGACTCCAAGGAAGGAAAGCCGCAACCTCGGCCTCTCCAGGAATAGGGATAGTTACTGAGCTTTTAATTATATTTCCTTGTACAGAATTGTACCCTCCTGCATAAGCAGTAACTGACCATCCCGGTATATTGCTGTTAGCCCCTCCTCCTTTACCCGGAGGAGATATATTCGCGATAACATTCAATGGCGCCTGCCTGGAGTTAAACGTAAGGGTTCCATCAGCTTTATAAGTTCTAAGCGCGGGACCAGCGCCTCCATCGCGCATAAGATCAAAGCAATAAAACTTACTATCCAATGATGCACCGCCATAGTAGAAGGTCATCGAGTCGCCAACTACCTTTGTGCCTGCCAAAGCCCCTCCACCTGTTATGAACACAATCGGCGATTTGGCGCCTACAACTGTAAACCCATACATAGCATCAGCAGGGCCTGAGGCAGACCAATTCCCACCCCAGCTGGGATCTTTTTTGCAGGCGCTCGAAGTACAGACATATCTGCTCCAGCTTTCTATATAGGATAGATATCCGCTTTTAACCAAACCGTATGCGATTTTATCAGTATCAAATAGCAGGCTTCCGTCTTCTTTTCTCACAATTAAATTAGCCATCAATAATAGCCATAATAAATTGCGCAATTGGCAGAAAAGAATCCCCAACCGTTTCCCGCATAGGAATATTGCCAGCTTAAAGTCGTGCCATTTAGCGTTACTCCAGGACGCTTTCCTTTCGACCTGTTCATGTCCACAAGTGGCGCCACTGAGAAGTAAGCTGTTTTCCCTGCCGGTGGATGCGGAATTTGAATGGTGCCATTGACCCCGTTAGTGATCACGCTGCCTAAGTTCTGGCTGATGTTGCTGGTCATATCAAGGATGACTTGGCCATCCGTATTTTTGATGGTTAATCCTGTCATGTCATAGACTCAGATCGATGGCAGTCACACCATTGGGGTGATACATGCGAATTGAAGTGCTGGTTTGGACCATTCGCCCACCACTGCTGCTTGTGCCGTTATTTTCAAAGGTGCCATCCTTGCCCAAATGCCAGCCTGTCAGACCTGCCACCCATCCTGTTGAGCTGAGGTCGCCCACCTTGGCATTGGTGATCGTGCCGTCCTGAATAAACGCAGAGCCCATGAACACCTGACCGTTTTCAACCACGAATGGTGTAAAAACCTCCCCACCCGCCAGCGCACCCACCACCGCAAAGCGATCCGCACTAACCAAAAACTGGCTCTGCAAAACACCTTCAGCGTTGGTTTCGATGCCCAGCCCAATACCAGCTGTGACCAGTTGCCCGTTGGCATTGACCTGCATTTTGACCGACCACATGGCGCTGGCCTTACCCTCGAACTCAGCCTGGGCCTTGCTCACGATGTCCACTGCAGCGGATGTTTCCCCCACCTCAGCCTGAACCCGGTCGGTACGCACGGCCTGGGCAAAGTCGCGCTCGGCAATCACTGACATCAACGACTCTGCGCCAGCCGATGCACGCTCATCCCCTGCGCTGCCGTTCTCGTCGCCCGCAGAACCGGAGTCGATTAACGCATACACACCATCGACTTTCTCAGCCGTTGCCGTGACTTTGCCGTCAAGTGTTTCTACGGTGCTGGTAAGTGAACTCAAGCCGCTGGCCGTGGCTTCTAACCCTGTTTCAGGGTCAGTGACCTTGGCGTCAATTGCGCTGATCTGCTTGCCTTGAGCTGTGATCTTGCCGTCCTGTTCGATGATGCTTGCCGAGTTCTTCTGTACCTGCAGCACCAAGGCATTGGTGGTTTCGGCCAGGGTGCCCATGTCGAGCCAGTACGTGGCGTCAGGTGGCGGATGGCCGGTGGTGGCTGCGATCGCCTGAAACAGCCGATTGCCCAGCCGTACCACTTCGCCCGAGGCATAGGGTTTGGCGTTGTCGTACTCCAGTGCATCGGTGATTTCGCCGATCAGGCCTTCCAGTTCCTTTTTGGCTTCGATGAGACGCTCATTCACGGAGCCTGAACCATCGCCATCAATCATCTCGATCCGATCCAGCAGTTCCTTGCCCAGCTCGGTTTCGCCAATCTTCCCAGCAATTAAATCCAGCACCGGCCCAGCCTCAGCACTGGCCTGTCCCATCACTCCGTTTATCTCAGGGAAGAACGGCCCGATATTGCCGGTGCGGTCTACCAGACGCGCCCAGAAGAAGAACTGCGCGCCCGCGGCCAAGCTTTGCAGGCGGTGATCATTCTGCGGATAGGCCAGATCCGACAGTTTGGTGGCGTTCTCCAGGCTGTTGGATGGGCTGTACCAGATTTCGGTGCGCTGGGTGTCTTCTGCTCCCGGCGGGAAGCCCCACTTAAGACCGATTTCGAATAATTTGCTGTGGGTGGTTAGGTGAGTCACCGCCGGCGGCAATCCCAACTTGCCGGCCAGCAACACTTCCATGCTGCTGCCCCACACCGAGGCCACGCCCAAGGCGTTTACGGCGCTGACACGGGCAATGTACCGCCCGCTGTAGACGCCTTCGACTTCAGCACCCAACGTGCCGTTTGATGGCAACCTAATCCAGCTTCCGCTGTCCTTGCGCCATTCGACGTTGTAGGAAACCGCTCCCTTCGCAGCATTCCAGCTGATGCGCATGGTGGTAACCGCCAGCCCTTGGGCAATGCTGCTGCGGGCTTCGATCTGGATGTTGTCCGGTGGACTCATCACGCCAGGCGGGATGATGCTGATCGGTTGCGGATCGATGCGGGCGCCATTGTCGATCGCATCGTATTTGCCCGGCTCATGTTGCACGGCCCTGATTTCGAACTGGTGCAGGCCCTGGGGCTCGATGGTTTGCACTCGAAAACGCATTACGGCCAGGTCGGCGCTTTCAACCGACCAGCTGCTTTCGGGCTGCGGCAGCTCAGAATAGTCAGCCAGTAGGGTGACTTCGTGCCCGGCCACTGATTTGACGATACGGCCTTCGGTCTTGCCGCTGGGCAGGTTGAGGATCAGGCGGTCTTCGGGCTGGATCTGCGCGGCAAGGTCGAGGGTAATCACCCGTTTGGTGCCCTCCACACGTCCACCGGCAGTGAAATGGTCCCCCGCGACCGTCGCCCCACAGAACGGCGCTTCGCCGAAATGCGCCTGGTGCGCCGCGCCGAAGTGCCAGAACTGACCGGCTAACTCCCTTTTAGCGCCAGCCCGGCGCACAGGAACAACAAACCAAGGAGCATCATCATGTTGATACTTACCCGACGAGTAGGCGAAACCATCCGCATAAACGACGACATCAGCATTCAGGTGCTGGGCATTTGCGGGCAGCAAGTAAGACTCGGCATCACCGCACCAGCCGATGTGGGGGTTCACCGCGAAGAAGTCTACGAACGAATCCAGGCACAACGCGAGATAGACAGCGCGGCTTAACAAGCAACGAATCAACCAGCGCCACGACAGCCTGTCGCTAACTGCCCGAGCCCCTGGTACTCCCCAGCACCAAGACGCATCGGTCTGATCTTCGGCATATTCCGGCCAGAGTACAGACCGATGCGGACGCCAACCCAGCAGACGCTGGACACCTGCATCACACCCCTACTCCCATGACGAACAAATCGGAGGATTCTGCCATGCATTCATAAACCGTGACGGGCACGCCCGCACAGCCAGGCTCTTACATACGGTGGCGTTTTAAGAGAGCAACACAGCCCGGTTTCGACTGGGCTTTTTCATGCTTGCAGTTATTCGTCAGCCCTCCCTTCTCGCAAGGCCTGAGCGCTGACGAATACCCGCAACCCAAGTCGAGGATCGACCATGCATCCATCAATCGCCCAGTGCATCACCTCTCAAGAAAGGATACTCGCACATACACATCCGGCCACTGACGAGATCCGCAAAAAACAGAACTTGATTCCCTTGCCGTTTGCCCCGCGTTATATCGGCAAGCTAGACGCCAGCAATACCTTTGCTGCGATCGAGGGCACACATCCGACTAGCATAGTCATTACCGCGTAACGAAACTTGTCAGGCTCGAGCACTTGAGTGTCAGAACCGAGCAGTTCGACGTTAAACCATTCGGAAGGCCCCTACAAAACTGGGCACTGGGATTCACCGTGGTACAGGTTCCTTTGGTCGTCCCGTGTAAAGCTCATCCGCACGCAGCTCACTTAACGCTAAAAAGTCCCTAAGAGGGGGGGGGACTTGATTACTTAAGAGCTCTCATTAAAGCACTCGATAACAACACATCCCCCCTCATCAAAAAATCATCGACCCTCTGGCACTTACCCTCAACATAATCATTATAGTTTTCCCCACCAAACTCCCCAACTAAAAAAACATGTTCAAACTCACACTTATATTCAAAAAAGATCCTCTTTAGCAATTTAGGATCATAATCAGTAACAAGCATAGAGTCATCTAGACAGTGCGAGCCGCTAGCCCAAGCCACCGAATAAATTGCCAAATTTTCGATCCACAATAAATAGCTATTTTCATAGCGCTTCTGCTTATCATCCTCTCCCTCCAACAGACAAACTTGCGCAGCATGATAATTCGCATAATCAACCATTAGGCCTCTTATAACCTTCAAGTTTTGGTAGGCAACTTTAATACCCCTAACGCCATCATACTTAGACTGCATTACAAAAGTTTTTTTCCACGCTGTCAATGACGACACAGCTACTGCACAAGCAATAAATGTTGCTATATAACTAGTCGACTCAAGGTAAGTCTTGACCCCCTCAAACATCCCAAATGCAGGCGCCCAAACTACCCCTGCAAAAAAAACCCCTATTAAAATAAACAGCACCAACACCACATCCCAAAAACTCTTCGAACTCACTTTTATTCCCTAAAATAAAAATCCAAATTAAAACTCTAAATCCAAAACACTATTATCGCTACCTAACCAATTTTAGTCATTTTGGCTGAAAATTTCTGGCTCAGCGCACGACAATTTCCGCACTCTACCAACACCAAAAAAACAATTTCTACGCCAATTAGATAGCAAATTTCAACCCACCAACTTAAACATCACCAGAGAACTTATTTTTCATTGAAAATATGAGATCCTCATGAAGTGGCGCCAGACAATCTTCAACTTCTTCTTTCCAAAAACCATACTCTTCCAGCACCAAAAAATGCTTCGTCGAGCCAGACAGCACCACTAGATAAAATAAAATACAGCGCTCTTCAAGAGTTATCTGTGACCTCAATGCGTGAAATGCAAATTTCCTATTATCACCGTCTGCATTTTGATCAACATAATCAATAATCACCGAAACTTGCTCATAATAATTGGCAAAACCTTGCCAGTAATCCTTCTTCCAAGCTACAAATACATTTGTAGCTCGTTGATATATTAGATGCGAAGAGTTATTCATACCCTGGAATTTTTTATTCAAAGCCCACCATGCATAACTTATAGCCGCATGACTTTCAAAAGCTATTCCAGTAGCTGAAATAGGACTTGAGCCATGTATTTTCAAAGAACTAATTGATGAATGCAAAAGCGAGAGCATCTGAAAAACCCGATTATCAAACTCTTGTTTATCATGACGTAACTCCGCCTTTTCCGAGTCAATTCTTTGCACCCTCAAAGTTAAAAGCAGCCCTACAAACGCACAGAATGACAATGTCGGATTTAGCAACCCCCCAACGTAATCACCAAACTGCCCCCAAACTTCTTGTTCTTGCGAAAAACCTAACGGGAACTTAGCTAGATAAACACCGAAAACCACCAACACAATTGAAACTGCAGCAAGTAGCGCACCGATATACGCTAAATCATCTCTCCTAAAACTCACAGAAACTCTCCCTCGAAATATTTACGAATTTAACAAAATCCCATGAAGGTTCCCATGCTTATTTATGGAAGCGTCTGCAGCGGCATCGAAGCCGCAACCCAAGCCTGGCACCCGCTGGGCATGAGGGCGGCTTGGTATTCTGAGATAGAACCGTTCCCATCGGCAGTACTTGCCCACCACTATCCAAACACACCAAATCTTGGCGACATGACCAAACTTAGCGCCCTAGTGCTGTCCGGAAAAATTCTAGCGCCAGACGTGTTAGTCGGCGGCACACCTTGCCAAGCGTTCAGTGTTGCAGGGATGCGCGCAGGCCTAGCAGACCCGCGCGGCGCCCTTACAATTAAATACGTGGAGCTTGCAGATGCAGTTGACTATGTTCGCGCCGGCCAGCGAAAGCCCGCCAGCGTTATTCTCTGGGAGAACGTCCCCGGCGTCCTCAGCGACAAAGGGAACGCCTTCGGATGTTTTCTTGGCGCGCTTGCTGGGGAAGACTGCGAACTGCAGCCTTCAGGGAAAAAGTGGCAGGACGCTGGTTGTGTGTATGGACCCAAAAGAACAATCGCATGGAGGGTCCTGGACGCCCAATATTTCGGTCTGGCCCAACGACGCCGTCGTGTGTTCGTTGTCGCAAGTGCTCGAAACGGGTTTGATCCCCTTGAGGTACTTTTTGAGCGAGAAGGCACTCGCCGGGATAGCCCGCCGCGACGGCCGGAGGAGTTGTCACTTCATCCTACTCTCACGGCTAAAGGGGGAGGCGCTCTCGATGACAGAGAGGCCTATGTATTGGAGCCCGAAGGCGTTCGCCGCACCAGCGTGATTGAGTGGGAACGATGCCAAGGCTTTCCAGACAACTACACGCAGATCTCTTGGCGCGGTAAGCCTGCCAGCAAATGCCCCGACGGTCTCCGCTACAAGGCGATTGGCAACTCTAAAGCCGTCACCGTGGTTCGCTGGGTTGGCCAGCGTTTACTGGCTCAATTGGGAAGCCGATGAAGTTGTATATCCGCAGTCGAAAGGATCGGAACCTCACTACGGTCACGCATGCGATTCAGCACTGCACGTGCTTCCTCGACATCGGGCGCATAGCCACCCGCCATAGCCGCTATCAAGTTCCCACTAATGATGTGCCGGCCGCACTTTGGGCAACCAACGTCCCTACCGCCGTATGCCGTGTCGTGATCGAGTGATTCGGTTCCGCAAATGAAGCAAAGCATATACGCCTCCCCACATTGATCGACCAACTGTAGCCGATATTTACCCACTCCACCTCCCGGGTACGGCCCGGCAAGGACTCCCCATGCCTAAAGAAAGCAAACTCACCTTAAAGCAACAGCGCACCGAGCAGATTAACCAAGTGATTCGAATCATTGGCAGTCACGGCCGGCGTTTCTTTTTAAATCAAGCGGCAAACCGCTACGCCAGTATGGAAGTGGATCAGCGCGGCAAGGTCTGGTTTATCGATGACCACAGCTCCCAGCGGATCTTCACTCACAAAACAAACTGGGGTGGACGGTGGCGTGGCTTCAGCCATGGCGGCACGCTTCGGTCACTCGTTGAAGGGTTCAGAGATTACATCCGCACCGGCGAACCAATGCACCCTGGCTATCTCGGGCCTGAGCGGTTTGATGACAGCAACATCTGGGGATACGACATTGAGGGAATGCACGCTGTACGCGAGCAAGCCGGAGCCCTACCCGTCTTCCGACAGGCCATAACGGAGGCAACATGAAAGCCCTCCGACGAACAGTAAAGATTCGTGGCGCCCTCATGCGGCCGCTGGACCTGCAAACCATCTGCGATAAATGCGACAGATCACGCGCACACGGCAACCACACCAACTGCAGCAAGTTACGCCAAGCCGAAGCGTTAGCGCGGCGCGCAAGGAAGAAGGGATGACTGTTAAAAAAATCGGCGAGTACATCGATGCCCGATGCACCCGTTGCGGCGGCCGCAACATGCAAATCAAAGAAGAATTTGTTGGCACTGAACATTATGAAGTGCAAGCCGGAAAGATCAGCGCCGTAACACCAGCTGACACCCTAAAAGCAACGGGCCGCCTCTGTGGCCGCTGCCGCCAATGCGGGCACGACTGGGTGTTCCGCAAGAACCCACTCGCTTCCTAGCCCACCATCACCCCGCCCGGGGAAAGGAATCAGACATGGCAAAAGTCATTGCTCAGATCACTGCCCGCCTCCCTCGATTGATGGAGGCCAGTGAATACAGAAAACTGCGCTACGCAGGCGGTAAGCCCAGCCTGCAACAACTCAAAAAATGGATAGAGGAAGGCGAAGTGTTGGGAGAGGTAAAAGGCGGGATGTATTTCGTAGACCTGCAGGCCGCAATTATGGGCTCGAACGATCCACTGCTGGCTCAGATGCTGGAGCTTGGGTAATGGCTTCTCGGCCTCGCACTATCAAGAACCGCAAGCTCCCCCCCAACCTCTACCCCAACGGCAAGTACTGGCGGTACCGCAATCCCATCACCGGCCTGATGACCAGCATTAACCGCCCACTGGAGGACGCCATCAAGCTGGCCAGGGCCGCCAATGCAAAGCTGGCCCCTGTGATGGCCGGTGACGGGGAGCTGCTTATGATTCTGACAGGCGATCGCCTGCCCACAATGCGCAACCTGATAGAACGCTTTGAGGCCGAATGGCTGAAAGATCGCGGGTATGCCGCTCGCACCTTGGTAGAGATCAAGTTCAAGCTCGAGCGCTACCGGCAGGACTTGGGGGATCAGTTAGTCGGCCAACTCGATGTGCTTGCTATAGCGGAGTACCTGGACGGCTTCAGCAACAACGCGTACACCAAGCACCGCGGTTTGCTGATCCAGATTTTTGCCTTCGCAGTAGCTAAGGGCTTGGCTGAGCGCAACGTGGCCGAGCTGACGCTGATCAAAAAGGAAGCTGAGAAGAAGCGTCAGCGACACACGCTGGCGAGCCTGATGACTATTGTGGACGCGGACACCACACCACTCTGGTTGAAACGCGCCATCCGCTTGGCGCTGGCCAGCCTGCAGCGGCGTGACGATATCGTTTCGTGGCTCAAGTCTTCGGTCGACCTTGAGAACAACACGATCAAGGTTTCACCCGGCAAGACCCAGGGTTATGACAAACCGGTCCACCTACAGATCAAGATGGGCAAAGCCCTGCGAGAGGTTGTGAGCGAATGTCTGCGCTCCCCTGTGGCTTCGCCCTACCTGATTCATTACAGGCCCAAGGCGAGAAGGCGCGAGCAGATAGCCGCCAAGGATCACTGGACCTCAGTTACCCCGAACTATTTGAGCAACGAGTTCAGCAAAGCCCGGGATGCTGCCCATGCGTATGACCATATCCCAGCAACCGAGCGGCCCACCTTTCACGAGATTCGCGCATTAGGGGCTTGGCTATACGAGCAGCAGAATTTCCCGCAGGATTACATCCAAGGGCTGATGGGCCACGCGGACGCGAAGATGACGAAACATTATCAGGAGGGGCATGGCGACAAAACGATCGAGTACGCTGAAGTAAGCGCTGAGTTGAGACTGTGATTAGATACCCCCGTTACTTGGGGAGGATTCCATTACGGTCTTCTTCCATTGTCTTCAAACTTTTCTCGTCGAGGTGATCGAACATGGTAGTAAGATTTTTCTTGATCAAAAACAATGACAGCATCAGGAAACATATTGCCACAACCACTAGAAAAAAACAGATCAAGATGGCAGGAATAGCTTTAAATAGCCCAACGGTAAGTTGAGCTATGGAAGCAATGAAGCAAAATGCGATTGTATAAAAAATAATATTACTTAGCCGACGAAGCGGATAAAACAAAGTCCAATACTTACTTGCACCATTCAATTTAAGCCCACTAAGCCATGTCTCTTCATACTTTTTTGAGTCGTACACCTCTTTTTTCATATTAACAATTATGAAGGTCTTAGCTGACATCAAAAAACCGCCAAGAGCTAAAAAGCCTGTAAAAAAACTCCCACGCAAGTTACTAGCATAAAAATTATAAACCTTTTGAGTCGTACCTGGGGGAAGCCATATAAAATCCGACACACTAGTGGGTTTAGTGGCAATCAGCACAAAAGCAACATACAAGGCTACTGTTATGACACCAGCAGTAGGTATAACCCACCGCTCCTTGTGTCTAATACGCAACTTTTTTAGAGAAAACATGAGCGTACTCCGTTTCGCATTTATCAACTAGCGCCTTAATAAGACCACATCCCTTAATATCTGCAGAGTCAAGGGTGGCGAGCCCTTTCATGAAGCTGTCGTATTGGGTCTCGCCAAAGTTTATGGGAACGTCCATGAGCCTAACAGAAAACGGCTCGTCCTCATCATCAAGAACTTCGACACGTGCGCTCCTATCCTTGACTGTGGACATCATGCCCTGAATCCCTTTGATGATCAGATTCGAGTCAACGGTGCTATCAAAACTTACGTGATGACGAGCTTTTGATACCATTCCATAAAATGGAGAATCGTCGCTTAGGTGCGCCTCTACCGAAGCAACTTCATATTTGAAGGAGCGAATTTCTTTATATTTTTCTAGAACCTTTTCAATATCTCTGGCCTGTACTAACACATCAAAAGCTAAGCCGCGGAAGAATCGGCTATTAATTGCTTTTTTTTGTTTTTCAGGAGCATCCCCAGGCAATGAATCCAACTCAGCTTTTCTCTTAACCTCAAGATCTCGCCGATAAAGAGAAGTAATCATTGACGCAAAGTTAGAAAGAGTACAAGCCCCGTGATGGTATTGATACAAGCCAAAACCATTAAGTTTATTTATGACTAGAAAATTGAATTCGGCAATTTTTTCAAGATCAGCCAAATCAGAAATCTTAACTTTAACCTGACCTTTATCGTTTATCAGAGAAGCATAACTTTTCTGATTCTTTATCGTAATAACGACACCATAAAAGAACTTATCATCGCTGTCTATTATAATGCGACGAGAATTCCCTGTTTTAAGAGAAAAATTTATATCTTTTGTAATTAAAGAATCAAAGAAATCTGAAAGCGGAATATCACTCTTATCGGTAGAGAATGAGAAGCCAAAATTTTTCGATACATGCATCCCAATTCACTTCCTTATGACACTGATATGGCTGGCAATTATTTAATTTTTATGCAGCATTGACAAACGTAATTTAGCACCTAATGAGACGAGATACCAAAGTGACATTATAGACAGATCGAGGCAGAAGACTGAACTGGATGTCCACACAGGAGAGCGACTAGGTTGTGGCTTTTGGTTGAGGGTTTTGCAAAAGTTTTGCAAAAGTTTTGCAAATCGCAGACAACAAAAAAGGGCCCACCTTTCGGTGAGCCCTTCTAGACCGCCCAGCAGAGCGGATTTTGTTTGGTAGGCGCGATTGGACTCGAACCAACGACCCCCACCATGTCAAGGTGGTGCTCTAACCAACTGAGCTACGTGCCTGCTGTGGGGTCGCATTCTATAGATTTGCGGAGGGGTGTCAACACCTTTTTTGCAGCTAACCCTATGAATAGTCGAATTTTTTATTTTTCCCGCAAAAAAGCTCATTCGCCAGTGGCTGGCGGGGGGATTTCAACTCAGGTAGCATCGGTTTCACTCGTAAAAAATATAAAACAGAGGCTGCAGAATGTCGAACACTCACTATCCCCAGTCCTACTATGCGGCTTCAGCTAATCCGACTCCTGAGCGCCCTGCCCTGCAGGGCGAGGTTGAGGTGGACGTCTGTGTAATCGGCGCCGGCTACACCGGGCTGTCGAGTGCGCTGTTTTTGCTGGAGGCCGGTTTCTCGGTCGCCGTGCTGGAGGCCGCGAAGGTGGGGTTCGGTGCCTCGGGGCGCAATGGCGGCCAGATCGTTAACAGCTACAGCCGCGATATCGATGTGATCGAGCGCACGGTGGGAGCCAAGCAGGCACAACTGCTGGGGAATATGGCCTTCGAAGGCGGCAAGATTATTCGTGAACGCGTGGCCAAGTATCAGATCCAGTGCGATTTGAAAGACGGCGGTGTGTTTGCTGCGATTACTGGCAAGCAGATGGGTCATCTGGAAGCTCAAAAGAAGCTCTGGGAACGCTATGGCAATACGTCCCTGGAACTGCTGGATCAGCGCCGGATTCGTGAAGTGGTTGCCTGCGACCAGTATCAGGGCGGGCTGCTGGACATGAGCGGCGGGCATATCCACCCGCTCAACCTGGCGCTGGGTGAAGCGGCCGCGGTCGAGTCGCTGGGCGGCAAGATTTATGAGCAGTCACCAGCGATTCGCATAGAGCGCGGCGCCAATCCTGTGGTGCATACGCCCCAGGGCAAGGTACGGGCCAAGTTCATCATCGTTGCGGGCAATGCCTACCTGGGCAATCTGGTGCCTGAACTGGCGTCCAAATCCATGCCCTGCGGTACGCAGGTGATCACGACCGAGCCGCTGAGCGAAGAGCTGGCAAAAACGCTGCTGCCCCAGGACTACTGCGTCGAAGACTGCAATTACCTGCTCGACTACTATCGCCTGTCCGGTGACAAGCGCCTGATCTTTGGTGGTGGCGTGGTGTATGGCGCGCGGGACCCCGCCAATATCGAGGCGATTATCCGGCCAAAAATGCTCAAGGCCTTCCCGCAACTCAAGGACGTGAAGATTGATTACGCCTGGACGGGTAACTTCCTGCTGACGCTGTCGCGCCTGCCTCAGGTCGGCCGCATCGGTGACAACATTTATTACTCGCAAGGTTGCAGTGGCCACGGAGTGACGTATACCCACCTGGCCGGCAAGGTACTGGCCGAAGCCCTGCGCGGCCAGGCCGAGCGCTTTGACGCCTTTGCCGACTTGCCTCACTACCCGTTCCCTGGCGGGCAACTGCTGCGTACGCCGCTGACCGCCTTGGGTGCGTGGTACTACAGCCTGCGGGACAAGTTCGGCTTCTAACTAGTTGTGCGACCCCAGAGTCTTGATGGCCGTGACCCCTGCCTGCTCCTGACCGGAGCGGGACAGGTCATTGGCCACTTTCAACCAGCGCGCCTTGTCTACATTGGCTGGCAATTGTGTCGGCGACAGGATCAACACTGCCCAGCCCCCGGCATCCTTCCAGGCTGACTCGAATGCCTTGAAGTCCATCACGCGTCGACGCTCCATGCCTGCCCGCAACAACACCGTACCCTTGGCGCGGTTGTAACCCACCAGCATTGCATAGCGCGGCTCTGACCAGAGCATTCCGTCGCTGAAGCGCACCATGACCGGATAACCGGCCGCTACTTGGTCCAATAACGCCGACAGGGATGTATCCAGCGGGTACACCATCAACCCGTAGCCAGCGGCCAGTTGTTCTATGTTGCCTTGCAACGACGCCTCGCCGCCCGGCAGTTTCAGCGGCTTGACCAAAAGGCCCGGGGTGATTCTGATTCGTTGCTCACCGAGCATCCCGGCCAGTGTCTGCGGAGCGCCTTGATTGGCGTTACCGCGAAAAAAGGGAACGCCATTGAGCTCGACGCGTTCCGGCAAACGCCGAAACTCGGGCGACTCGACACTGGCACACCCCGCCATCGCCAACACAAACAACGCTGCCAGCCACATTCGTGCTGATCTCAATCCAGTCACAGCCTGCATATTCCCTCGCCTTGAATGAACGCCAGACCGCAAGGCCTGCCATGGCCGTCGATCATAGGGCGCCAATTAGGCAAGGTATAGCCTTAAGCCACAGCCCAATCGACGTGATAGAGCAAATCGGTTAGTCCAGCACGACCTTCGGTCAATAGACTGCAACACTGCACAGACTAGACTGTCCTTTGCTTAGTGTGTGTTTGAGCCCGTAGGGGACAAAGGAGGCACTGATGAGCCCGATAATCACTATTTTCCTGCTGATCACAGGCTGGCTGGCCGTTGCTGGCGCCATGCTATGGGGCCTGATGCGCATCAGCCGCCATCACCATCCGCAGGTGCAGGCCAAACCGCAAGACACCCCTGAAAAACCGGTAACTGGCGCAGCAAGCGCACATTGACTCCACAAAAAAGCCGTCCACCCCATACAGGGTGGACGGCTTTTTAACAGCAATGTGCGTTTATTTCACCAGGGCTGCCTGACGTTTTTCCCGTACCCGCCGCGCCAGAATGTTAAGTGTCTCAACAGTGGCCGAGAACGCCATCGCCGCATACACGTAACCCTTGGGTACATGAGCACCGAAGCCTTCGGCGATCAGGGTCATGCCGATCATGATAAGGAAGGCCAGCGCCAGCATTACCACAGTCGGGTTGTCATTGATGAACTTGGCCAGGGGCTCCGAAGCCAGCAACATCACCAACACCGCCACCACCACTGCAATCACCATGATCGGCAAGTGCTCGGTCATGCCGACCGCGGTAATGATGCTGTCGATGGAGAACACCAGGTCCAGCATCAAAATCTGACCGATAGCCGCGGCAAAACCCAAGGTCACTTTCGATGACACGCTCTCGGTTTTTTCTTCCTCCTGCGGGGTCATGCTGTGATGGATTTCGCTGGTGGCTTTCCACACCAGGAACAGACCACCGGCAATCAGGATCATGTCCTTCCACGAGAAGGCCTTGCCCAACACTTCAAACACCGGCGTAGTCAGTTGAACGATGTAGGCAATGGTACCCAGCAAGCCCAGACGCAGAATCAACGCCATGCCGATACCGATACGACGGGCCTTGGTGCGGTACTGCTCAGGCAGTTTGTTGGTCAAAATCGAGATAAAGATCAGGTTATCGATGCCCAGCACGATTTCCATCACGATCAACGTGGCTAAAGCGACCCAGGCTGCGGGGCTGGCAGCCAGTTGTAAAAGATATTCCATAGGTGTGCTCGGACTCTGCAGTAAGACTGGTTAGATAGCTTTTGACGATTTTTCGTTTTCTTGCTCAGGCTTTTCTTTTTCAATCAGTCCACCCGTGGCATCGCTGAGCGCTTGCTCAGCAGCCTTGTGGGTGTCATCAATGGCCTGCTTGGCGGATTCAGCCGTTTTGCTCAACATCTGTTGCGCCGCTTTTTCTGCCTGATCGCAACCGGTCATGAGCAACAAGCCTGCCGACAACAGTAGTGCAACACCTGATTGTTTAATGTTCATGATCATTTTCCTCTCTAAATCGGCGGCCACCTGGGTGGCTTGCGCATGACGCGGGATTCTAGAGGGTCTAACACTTCAGGAAAATTCGTATTTATAAGCGCTATACTTCGATTTTTACGAAGTGTTGCAGCGCAGATGCTAAATTACCGTCAACTCCATTACTTTTGGGTCGTCGCCAAAACCGGCAGCATTGTTCGCGCCTGCGAGCAACTGAACCTCACCCCGCAGACCATCAGCGGGCAAATCAGCCTGCTGGAGGACACCTATGGCCTGCCCTTGTTTCGACGGGTTGGGCGCCAACTGGAGCTGACCGAGACCGGGCGCCAGGTATTGCCCTATGCAGAACAGATCTTTCAGCTCGGCAGCGAACTGGAAAGCATGCTGCGCATGGCGCCCAAGGAGCAGCAGATTCTGTTTCGGGTAGGCGTGGCCGATGTGGTGCCCAAATCGATCGTGTATCGCCTGATCGCGCCGACCATGGAACTGGATGAGCCGATCCGTATCACCTGCCGCGAAGACAAACTTGATCGGCTGCTGGCAGACCTGGCCATTCAACGCCTCGATCTGGTTATTTCAGACAGCCCGATGCCCTCCCACCTGGACATCAAGGGTTTTAGCCAGAAACTGGGGGAATGCGGTATCAGCTTCTTTGCCACCCCGGCCCTTGCCAGAGATTACTCCGAGAACTTTCCCCATTGCCTGCAAGGCGCTCCGCTGCTGATTCCAGGACCCGAAACCGTGTTGCGAAGCCGCTTGTTGCGCTGGCTGGCCGAGCAGCAGATACAGCCGCGGATTGTCGGTGAATTCGATGACAGCGCGTTGATGCAGGCCTTTGGCCAGTCCGGAATTGGCGTATTTATTGCGCCGAGCGTGATTGCCCAAGAAGTGATACGCCAGTTTGACGTCGAGTTGATCGGCCACACCGAAGCCGTGACCGAATCGTTTTACGCCATCACCGTCGAGCGAAAAATCCGCCACCCCGGCATCGTTGCAATCACCGAGGGGGCCCGACGCGAATTGTTTACCCCGCGCTAGCGCACACGGGGCGCACCTTGGCGGTCATCAGCAACATGGCCAGCAGAATCGAGATCAAGATAAACCCGGCAGCCGCATACCCCAGGCTGCCCAGGCCATAGTTATCAATGACCCGCCCACCTACCATCGCGCCCAGGCCGATCCCCAGATTGGCCCCCGCAATATTCAGCGACGCGGCAAATGCCGGCGCATGGGGTGCAACTTTCATCAGGCGCACATGGCTGACCAAGAATATGGCCGCCTGCGTCACACCCCAGATACCCATCGCCGCCGCAAGGCCCAGGGTTGAGTGAATGCTCGGCACCAGCGCCACCAGGCCGCCGATCATGAAGGCACAAAACACCATCGAGGCAATCAGCGGGTGGCGATCCACCATCCGTCCGCCCAACGAGTTGCCAAGCAGGCCAACGGCGCCAAAGCCCATCAGGCACCAGCCCACCAGCGTGCCGTCGAAACCTGCCAGACGCTCAAGGATATCGGCCAGATAGGTGTAGGCCGTGAACATGCCACTGAACACCAGCACTGAGAGCACGATGTGACCCATCATGAGCGGGCTGCGCAGCAGGGCAAATTGCGATCGCAGAGTGACGCTTTCTTTCACGCCACGGGTGGCCGGCAAATACATCCACAGCAACAGCGCCTTGGCCAGTGCGACAACGGCCAGAATGCCGAAGGCACTGCGCCAGCCCCAGGCATCCGAGATCAGGGTGCCTACCGGGATGCCAAACACTGTCGCACAGACGATTCCGAACCCGATTTTGGCAATCGCCCGCCCGGCGTAATCCGGGCCTACGATGTCCACTGCCGTTTCGCTGGCCAGGGCCCAGAACACCGGCAAACCCAGTGCCGGTAAAAGCCGCGCAAATGCCATCACCCAAATATTCGGCGCCAGTGCCGCCACGGTGTTGGCGAAGGCGAACATCAGCAAAATCGAGATAAACAGGCGTTTGCGCTCAAAGCGCGCGCAGTAAGCAGTCAAAAACGGGCCAAGGGCCGCAACCGTAAAGGCAAACAGGGTCACCAGCAAACCGGCCTGGGGCACGGTGACCTCAAGGTCGCGGGCAATCGAAGGCAGCAGGCCGACGATGACAAACTCGGTAGTAAGCACAGTAAAGCCGGCCGCAGACAGCAGCAGGATGGGCAACAGCATGAATAACTCCAGAGACAACGAGACCAGCGAAAGCCCGAAAGGCCCGCTGATTTGAAGAAAAGTGTGGGGGTGCACAATGTTAACAGAATGATTCAACGTGAAGCCATGCTACTCCGGACACGTTCTATCTCCGATGTGGCAGATCGCCCCTACGTAGGAAAGCACCTACATCTCTATGATAAAGTTCGCCCCCCGCCGACTGCGTCGATCAGCCTGCCCGTTTACCGCTGATCGCCCCACAGTTTTCAATGACTAGAGAACCCCTTATGACTGCCGCTCCACCCACCCTGCTGCAAAAGCTCAAGAGCACCAGCCTGGTCACTCAGATTGTCATCGGGCTGATTGCCGGTATTTTGCTGGCCTGGCTTGCGCCTTCCGCAGCCCTTTCGGTGGCCTTCATCGGCAAGGTGTTCGTCAGCGCCTTGAAAGCCGTGGCGCCTATCCTGGTATTTGTGCTGGTCATGGCCTCGATTGCCAACCACAAGCACGGCCAGGAAACCCATATTCGCCCGATCCTTGTTTTGTACCTGTTCGGCACGTTTGCTGCCGCAGTCGTGGCCGTTATCGCCAGCATGATGTTCCCGTCGACTCTGGTTCTGGCCACTGAAAACATCGCCATTGCCGCCCCGGGCGGTATCAGCGAAGTGCTGCAAAGCCTGCTGTTGAGCGTGGTCGACAACCCGGTCAACGCCTTGGTCAATGCCAACTTTATCGGCATCCTGGCGTGGGCCATCGGCATGGGGATTGCCATTCGTCATGCTGGCGACACTACCCGCACCGTGCTTAACGACCTGTCCAACGGCGTCACCCTGATCGTGCGCGTGGTTATCCGTTTTGCACCGCTGGGGATTTTCGGCCTGGTGTCTGCCACCCTCGCCTCTTCAGGCTTCGGCGCATTGCTGGGCTACCTGCACCTGCTCACGGTACTGATGGGTTGCATGCTGTTTGTGGCGCTGGTGGTCAACCCGCTGATCGTATTCTGGAAGCTGCGTCGCAACCCCTATCCGCTGGTGTTCCTGTGCCTGCGCGAAAGCGGGATTACCGCGTTTTTCACCCGCAGTTCGGCGGCCAACATCCCAGTGAACATGGCATTGAGTGAGCGCCTGGGCCTGCACGAAGACACCTATTCGGTATCGATCCCGCTGGGTGCCACCATCAATATGGCGGGCGCAGCGATCACCATCACCGTGTTGAGTCTGGCAGCCGTGCATACGCTGGGGATTGCGGTGGATATCCCGACAGCCATCCTGCTGAGCGTGGTGGCCGCCATTTGCGCCTGCGGCGCGTCGGGTGTGGCGGGAGGCTCGCTGCTGTTGATTCCGTTGGCGTGCAGCCTGTTCGGCATTCCGAGCGAGATTGCGATGCAAGTCGTGGCGGTGGGCTTCATCATCGGCATCCTGCAGGATTCGGCAGAAACCGCGCTCAACTCGTCCACTGACGTACTGTTTACGGCTGCGGCCTGCATGGCCAAGGAAGACTCAACCCTGCAGCAGGGCTGAGTCAATCAGCAAAACCTGTGGGAGCCGGGTTTGACCCGCCTCCACAGGAGATTTGCTTAGAACGCGCCCATGTAATCGCGCTTGCCGATTTCAACGCCGTTGTGGCGCAGGATCGCGTAAGCAGTGGTCACATGGAAGAAGAACTGCGGCAGGCCGTAGGTCAGCAGATAAGCCTGGCCGGTGAAGCGTTTTTCTTTCGGCGTGCCCTGACGGGTGATGATTTCGATGCCTTCCTTGCCGTCGATTTGCTCGGGCTTGATCCCGTCAACAAAGGCCAGCACTTTGCTGATCAGCGCCTGCAGGTCAGCAAAGGTCACTTCGCTGTCGTCGTACTTCGGCAATTCGATTTCAGCCAGACGGCCCGAAACACCCTTGGTGAAATCAACGGCGATTTGAACCTGACGCACCAGCGGGAACATGTCCGGTGCAAGGCGCGCCTGCAAGAATACGCTCGGGTCGATGTTCTTGGCCGTTGCGTGAGCTTCAGCCTTGGTCAGAACACCGCTCAGGGCGTTGAGCATTTGTTTGAACACGGGAACGGAAGCGGCGTACAGAGAGATAGTCATGAAAGTCTCGACAGTCTGTGGGCGGGATTGGATGTGCGGCGATTATAGACACGCCAGAAGTCATCTGGTGTATCAAGATCAACCATCACCCACTCACTGGTGACTTCTACCGCCATGACCCTGTCACGATACTGACGCAAGAGCCCCCACGCCCCTTCATCGCCTGCAGCTTCCCTGAGCCGCGACACACAGCCCGGTACCCAGAGCACGGGATTGCCGCGCTTTCCGTTGAAAACCGGGGCAAAACCCATAAACCCCCGGTTTGTCTCAAAGGCGTCAACCAACCGATCGATCACCCTGGCGCTGACTCCTGGCATGTCGGCCAGGCAAAAAAGCACGGCCTGCTGGCGGCTGACTGCCTGCGCGCCCGCACGCACCGATGCGCCAATCCCTTCAGCAAAGGCTGGATTGAGCACAAACTCCACAGGTAGGTCGCACAGCACCTGCCGAACGCATTCGGCTTCATGACCCACAACCACCAGCACCTTGTGGCAGCGGGACGCCAGTGCGGCCAGCACAACATGCCTGACCATTGGTTGACCCTCGATTGTCAGGAGCAATTTGTTCTGGGCACCCATCCTCCGACTCATGCCTGCCGCCAGTATCACCGCCACCACCGGAGTGTTCGTCAACCCGATCATTTGCGGTAGCCTCCTGCGACCTGCAACGACTCAGGCAACACAGTGAGATGAACCTGTGTGGCCTCATGAATCGTGGTCTTGCGGTGTTTCAACATCCCTCCCTGGCGCCGGTTCAGGCAGGCGCTGATTTCACTGACAATGGCCAGGGCAACACTCTCTGGTGTATCGCCGCCCAGATCCAGCCCCATGGGGTAATGAACGTTCGCCCCTGCGGACCCGGCCCCCATCTCGTGAAGCAGGCGCTCAGTGCGATCTTTAGGCCCCAACTGGCCGACATAAGCCGGCGCACAGGCCAGGACGTTTTTGAGCCAGTGCCTGTCCTGCCGATAGCTGTGGGTCATGATCACCACCGCCGCGCCGTCCACCACTGCCTGTAAATCGAACGCCTGATCGATGGGCGCGACCAGAACGTGCCTGGCACCGGGGAAACGCTCGGCGCGGGCGAAATTCGCCCGCCCGTCCACCACATGCACCTGCCAGTTCAACTCACTGGCAAAGCGCACCAACGGCTGGGCGTCGTTGCCTGCGCCAAAAATCACCAGCCGGCGCTGGGGCGCGATGTACTCAAGCAACACCTCAATGGCGCCCGTACCGCTGTCATAGATCATCCGCGACGACTTCTTGCACCCAAGGGTCGCGATCAAATCCGCCTGAACCTTGCTTGCGAGGACCTCACAATGAAACCCCTCGCGAAGTTGCGACTGAGCGCTCAGCCCCAACCGGGCACCCATTTTTACCCGACGCCTGTCTTCTGCCGACAACACGGTCGCCAGCGCCGCGGGCTGCCCGCTTGTGCGTACACCGTGCAGCAGTTGGTGCAACAACGATGGCTTGCCCGCTTCACAGCGTTCAAGCAGTACATGCACCGTGCCGTTGCAGCCCAGGCCAAATGTCAGCTCCGCGCCCTCTTCATCGAGGTCATCATCGTCCTGCGCCGCCGTGCTGTAGCAGCGAATCACCGGCTCTCCAGACTCGGTCAACCACCAGGCCTTCCTGACCAGCTCCTGCTCAAGGCACCCCCCGCTGACCGTACCCACGGCCTGGCCGAAACGCGGTATGAGCATCCTTGCACCGGGCCGCCGATAAGCCGAACCTTCTACCTTGACCACCGTGGCCAGCACCACATCGACATTGCCTCTGTCGGCCGCATCCAGCGCATCAAGCAAGCAATACAAATCAGACATCACCGCCGCCCCCAGCCTTATTCAGTTAATTGCCGTACCATCGCCGCAGTTTCTTCGTTAAAAACAGCGCCACACGTCATCGTGGAGGACAACAGCGTGAACAAAAAAACCGGTGTCCGGGCCCACCAGGCCGACCAGACCAAAGCGCGCATTCTCAAGGCCGCCATTACCGTGTTCGCCCGAGACGGCTATGCCGGTGGGCGCATTGAGCAGATATCCAAAGAAGCCGAGTCCAACGACCGGATGATTTATTACTACTTTTCCAGCAAGGAAAATCTGTTTGTCCAGGTGCTGGAGCACACCTACGAGGCCTTCAACCAGGCCGAAAGCCTGCACCGCCCCGACGCATCCAGGCCGGTCGAGGCCTTGCGCCAACAGGTGGCGTTTTTCTGGAACTATTACGTTGCACACCCTGAATTCGTAGCCATCCTGACCATCGAAAACCTGCACAAAGGCAAACACGCCAGGCAATCCCACGAGATGGGGCGCCTGTCGGCCACCACTGTCGGCGTGATCCGGCCAATCATCGAGGAAGGCCAGCGCCAAGGGCTTTTTCGCAAGGACGTCGACATCAACCACGTTTATTTGATGATCGCCTCGCTGTGCTATTTCTATAATTCGAACCAACACACGCTCACTTCCTTCCTGGGTCAGGACCTCGCCGATAAAGGCCAGCAGCAAGACTGGCTGACGTTTATCAGCGATCTGGTCATACGCGGTGTCATGACCCTGCCGGGCGCTGCAACCGATCAATGAGTACCCGGGTTTGCCCGCACGTGCGCCACCTTCTGCTGCAACCCCTGCCAAGCAGGTTCGGCCGGGGCAAAGCGGTGGCGCAGGTACGCCGCCAACTCGCTGATCTGACGATTCGACAGGCTGTCCTTGAAGCCGGGCATGTAGCCAAGGTCTGCCGTGGCGGGCGTTGGGATGCCCTGCAAAATCACTTTCAGCAGGTTGTCAGGCAGCGCGCTGTGCACGTTGCTGTTACTGGCCAATGACGGGCTGACGCCAAACAGTTTTGGTCCCAGGCCGTCGGCATGGCAGGCCTGGCAAGCACCCTCGAAGACTCGCTGGCCATTGCTCAACGCCTGCGCGTCAATGCGAGCTTCGACTTTTGGCTGCGGCTCGGGAGCGGCTTGCGCATCCGCACTCAGTGAGGCCAGGTACACCGCCATTGCCCGGCGGTCGGCATCAGGCAGCTTTGCCAACTCACTGACCACCGGCCCCATGGGCCCGGCCGCGATCCCATGAGCATCGGAGTAACCGGTACTCAGGTAGGTGAACAGCTGATTTTCGGTCCATGGCGTCGGCGCCTTGGACAAGCCATTGAGCGCCGGAGCCTCCCAGCCATCTACCATGCCCCCAGCCAGAAAGGACGCGCCGCCCTTCTGCGCGCCCATCAAGTTGCGCGGCGAATGGCAGGCAGCACAGTGTCCCAGGCCATTGACCAGATAAGCGCCGCGATTCCATTGAGCGCTGCGCTGCGGTTGCGCCTCGACTTCACCCGAGCGCAAAAAAATCGCATTCCAGCCCGCCATTAACGGCCGCATATTGAACGGGAACTGCATGTCGTTGGCTTTGGCCGGCTGGCTGACTGGCGCCTGCGACATCAGATAGGCATACAGCGCCTGCATGTCGGCATCGTCAATATTGCGAAAAGAGGTGTAAGGAAAGGCCGGGTACAGATGCTTGCCGTCACGGCTGATACCTTCGCGCATGGCACGCTCGAACGCCGTGTAAGACCACTTGCCGATACCGGTCTCGGGATCGGGAGTGATGTTGGTGCTGTACAGCTTGCCAAATGGCGTCTGCATCTCGAGCCCGCCCGCATTGGTCACGCCGCCCGGAGTTGTATGGCAGACCGCACAATCACCCACCGCCGCCAGCAACCGCCCTCGCTCCAGGGTAGCCGCCGACCAGGTACCCAATGCAGGAGGTGCGATAGGGGCGATTTCGGCACGCCATGGCAATGCCGTAGCAGCCATGCCGACCAATGCACCGAACCCGGCAACCAACGGCGCAAACCACCACTTTGAACGCTTGGGTTTTATCTCTTCGGGGGCTGGCTCCGCCGCCTCCTGTGAATGCTTGAGCGCCGCCAGCACCCGCTCCGGGGTAATCGGCAGTTCCCGGAATCGAATGCCGGTGGCATCAAAAATGGCATTGGCGATGGCAGCCGCACTGGGCACACCCGCCGACTCACCGGCCCCCATGGGGGGCTCGTGCTGACGCGGCATCATCAGCACATCAATTTTCGGCACCTGCTTGAACGTCAGAATCGGATACGCGCCCCACTCCTTGCTGCTCACGGTGGACTCTTCGAACGTGACGCGCTCCTTGAGTACGCGGCTGGTGGCCTGAATCACATTGCCGTGGATCTGATGCTGCACCCCGGCCGGGTTGACCATCATCCCTGCATCATGGCCGATCACCACCCGTGTTACCGAGACTTCACCACTGAGCCGATCTACCGCCACATCCGCGACCCACGCCGCCCATGCCGCCCCAAAGCCGGGGAACTTGCTATGGATGTAGCGGGCGTAGGCAAAACCGCGGCCGCGCAGGACATTGTCCTGTTCCGGGGTTTGCATGGGCTCGGTACGCGCCACCCAATCGGCACGTGCGGCCGTAGCCCTGACCAGCTCCGAAGCCCGATCATCGTGCAAATAGCGCAAGCGGTATTCGACAGGATCCACCTTTGCGGCGAAAGCCAACTCATCGATATACGACTCGTGGGCAAAGGTATTGGGCAACGCCGACACACCGCGCATCCACGACGCTCGCACGATCGGCGACATGTCGTTGATCGTGACGCGCATGTGCTCGAAATCATAAGGCGGGATCGAAGTCCGATCCCCCATCTCGAACATCGCCGCCACAGGTTCAACACGCCCCGTCAGGAGCAAGGCAAGGGTCGGCGCACCGTTCGAGGGGTAACTGGTTTGAAAGTCATAACCGGCCACACCGCCGTCGGCATTGATCCCGCCGTCCACTTCCATCAACTGTGCCGAGCCCTTGGGCTCCCACACGTGCTCCTGCTCGCGGGTCAGTTGCACGCGTACCGGCAGGCCCACGGCCCGGGACAACAGCAACGCATCGGCGCACACGTCATCCGCGCAATTGCGCCCATAACACCCCGCCGCCTCCATGCGAATAATCTCAATGCGCTCTTCGGGATACTCCAGCAACCAGGCAAGGTCCGCGCGCAGCAAATGAGGGTTTTGCGTGCCAGACCACACCCGTATCTGCTCTGGCTGATAGTCCGCCAGACCACAGGAGGGACCAATGGAGCCGTGGATCTGATAAGGCCACGAATAGGTGCGAGGCATGCGTTCACTGGCCTGCGCCAATGCCTGTTCGACATCGCCCTTGTCCAGCACCACACGCTGCACCCGAGGATTGTCGCGGATCGCCTGCTCTACATCATCCATGTCGGGGAGTTTTTGATTCCAGGCTTTCCAGGTGACTTTCAGCATCTGGGCAGCCTTCACGGCCTGCTCTTCACGCAGGGCGACCACACCCACGAAGTCGCGGATCACCACCACTTTGACGATGCCCGGGATATGCGCGATGGACGACTCGTCCACCTCCAGCAGGCTGTTGCCGACAAACTCGCCACTGTCCAGCCCGGCATAGGGTGGGCGGATCACCCGGCCATGCAGCATGTCCGGCAGGCGCATGTCATGCACATAGATCAGCTCGCCCGTGGCTTTGGCGGGGATATCCACCCGGGCCGAGGCCTTGCCCACCAATCGATAGTCTTGCACCGCCTTAAGAGGCGCATCGCCGGAAATACTCAGCACATGACGCTCGCTCCCGACCAGGCTGGCAAATGAGAGCTGGCGTCCGTCGGCACTTTTGACCATGCCACGTTCGGTTTGCAAAGCCGCCGCCTCAACACCCAGTTGCTGTGCGGCCCGAGCCAGTAAAAAACGCCGTGCTTCAGCGGCTGCGTTGCGCAAAGGGATTGCCGTGATCTGAATGGTGGCACTGGCAATGGTTGCGCCCTGATTCGGTGCACTGTCGGTATCCCCCAGCACCATGCACACCTGCTCCAGCGCCAGATCCAGCTCTTCGGCCACGATCTGCGCCAATGAGGTACGAATCCCCGTGCCCAAGTCCACATGGCCGTTAAACCCATAGACCTGGCCGTCATCGTTTACCGCAATAAACAGACCCAGTTCCTTGGGCTTGACCACCGGTACACCGCCCTTGGCCACCGGACCCGAGGGGGGCTGGATCTGATCGACGATCAGCAAAACGCCAGACTTGGCCAACAACTGATCACGGGTGAGCGTGGTAAGGGTCATAGTCATCAATCCGTTCAGGGCTTTGGACGGGCGGCAAGCATGACCGCACGCATAATTTCGATATGGGTGCCGCAGCGACAGAGGTTGGCTGACAGTTCGTTTCGAATCTGCTCTTCGCTGGGGTGCGGGTTGCGATCAAGCAATGCCTTGGCAGTCATGATCATGCCGTTCATGCAGTAACCGCATTGCGCCGCCTGCTCATCAATGAACGCCTGCTGGACCCGGTGCGGATGCTCAAGGGTGCCGATACCCTCAAGGGTGGTGATGCTTCGCCCCTGCGCGCCAGCCAGTGGGAAAACACAGGAGCGGGCAGCTACCCCGTCAATGATCACCGTGCACGCCCCGCACTCGCCCAGGCCACAGCCGTACTTCGGGCCGTTCAACTGCAAATCGTTGCGCAGTACCAGCAGCAAGGGCGTATCGGCCATTGCAGTGACCTCAACCCGCTGCCCGTTGACTTCAAGTGTTACCGTTTTGACAGGCGTGAGGGTTTGATCGCTCATGCAAGGCTTCCCCAGGTAGCAACGTCCGCACTGTTTGAGCGGATCTTATTAAGTGTTTACTTCATGAAAAGTGCGTCCCAAAGGCCTGCATATCCAGAGCCTCTGTTACCGCGAATTTGATGAAGTAACTACTTCACCAAATAAAGGCAAGAACAATGCCAAAGGACATAAATGGTTTAATCGGCGCTCTCATCGACCATTTTGTGAAGTAGATACAGCATCGCTACCCGTTCGGCCGGATTGAGCCTGCTCATGGTCAACTCGCTCACTTGAGCGGCATGGGGCTGGGTTTCGCGCACCAGTTGCTCACCCGCCTCGGTGAGGCTGACGATGACCTTGCGCTTATCCTGTTGCGCAGGCTTGAGGGCAATCAGGTCACGGGCCTGAAGGCGCTCGACAATCCCGCGAATGGTCGCCTGATCCACTGCCGTGGCCTTGATCAGCTCGCTCAAGGAGCTGGGCCCATGATCATGCACCGCGCACAGGGTAATGAACTGCACGGCGGTCAATTGCGAGTTGCCGATGTTCTGCTGAAAAATAGCCATGTTGCGCTGGTAAGCCTTGCGCAACAAATGACCTACCTGCTGGGAAAAGTCATAAGTCACAGGATTGCCTGATTGCTTGTCTGTCGTATCCGGCACAGCGGCCTCTATCAAGTGAAGGGTGAGTGGTGAGATGACCTTAACCTGCGCGAGCCACTCTGTCGCCAACCCCTGTGGGGGCTGGCCTGCTAGCGAAGGGCATTAGCGATCACCCGTGGTTTGGATAATCGCGGCGCGCTTGTGCGGCTTCTACTGGGGTGCAACCACCACCCCGCCCGTGACCACCGCCAGGTCATCCAGATAAATATCACAATGGCGCAGCGGGATATCCAGGTGGCATGGCGTCTTGCGCGTGCCCCCGACCTCGGTGTTGGGTCCGGTGGAAAACAGGAAGTTACCCTCAAACGCCCGGGCATCCATGCACATTCCGTCGTTTTTATCGTGCAGGCCCATGGCAGTCCATTGGGCACGCGGCTGCAGCCCCCAACCGATATGGGAAATGCCGTACACCTCAGGATCGTTGAAGTACTTCAGGTAATCGCGCAGGTATTCGGCCTCAAAGCCGCCATGAATCGAGGTAATGAAGCCCTGATCGATTTCCAGGGTGATCTGTTCGCGCGAGTAGTTCTTGAACGGCAGGACGATATCACCCACATCGATCACCAATACACCCTGCGCCGTCTCTTCATTGGGCCACGAGAATAGAAAACCGCTTGGCCAATGATCCCAACGCCCCGGCTCATCGGCAAACCCATACTCGGTTACCGCCGGATACTGCCCCAGCTGCGCCTTGAAATCACTGCCGGCTCTGGATTTGACATGAATGGAGCGCGCCTGTTTGAGCAGTTTTTCTGCCGCCATCACCCGCTCTTTGTCCGCCAGAGTGGGCAGCATGCGCGCCAGCACCTCAGGCGGCTCAACCGCCAGCAGAATGCGCGTGCCGGTCTTGAGGATCTGCTCCTGCTCGGGGGAATGCAGCAACATCATGGTGTCGACCACCAGATCTGCCGCCTCCAGCGCCCGTTGCGCCGCGATATTGCCCGTGAGCGCGGTGTCCCCGCAGTAAGCCGTCATGTCATTGCCCATCGCCATCGGATGGTTGAACGAGGGCAACTCCACTGCATACACCTTCGCACCCAGGCGCTGAGCCGCTTCCATCGCCGCCCTCACCGTGCGCGGGTTGGAGTAGTGACTTTTCAACACTGCGACGCTTTGGGTCGCATCCACTTTTGACAGTTTCAACACGTGCTCAAACATCTGAGTCAGTTCGCAGTCGCTTACCGGCATTTGGGGTTCCTCTCAATTGACTCGCTGAATGTGTTGAGTGCATCACCCCCTGCCCTTGCAGTCAGCGTTGCATCCCACGGCTCAATTTAAAGCGTACACACTATTTAGCGCTGATAGCTCATTATTTTCACACTTGATTCGAAAAAATAAATCGCCGTTACATACTCACACAACCCAAGCAAACAGTAGTTACCAGCCGTTACACCAACTCCATTCAGGCTGTTTTTATTTTCAAAGGGCTCTATGCAAATCAAAAATAAATAGCGTATACACTGTAAATGACTGGCAATCACAAACCCGACTCTTGCCAGCAACACCCTAAAAAAAGGAAGCCTTGCATGCCCATAAAACAAAAAATCGCCATTGTCGGTGCAGGTCTGGGAGGAGCTGCGGCAGCAACACTGCTGCAAAAAGCCGGATTCCAGGTCGATATTTATGAGCAGGCCCCCGCGTTTTCCCGCATTGGTGCGGGCATCCACATGGGGCCGAACATCATGAAAATCTTCCGCCGCATGGGCATCGAACAGAAGTTAAGCGACATGGGCTCGCACCCTGACTTCTGGTTCAGCCGTGATGGCGCCAGCGGTGACTATCTTTCTCGCATCCCCCTCGGTGATTTTGCCCGCAAGGAATACGGCGCCGCCTACATCACGGTTCACCGTGGCGACTTGCATGCACTGCAAATGTCGACCATCGCGCCGGGCACCACCCACTTCAACAAATGCCTGACTCGCCTTGAAGAAACCGACAACCTGGTGCGCCTGCACTTCAGCGACGGCACCAGCACCGAGGCCGATATCGTCATTGGCGCCGATGGCATCAACTCAAAAATCCGTGAAGAATTGCTTGGCGCAGAAAAGCCGCTATACAGCGGCTGGGTGGCCCACCGCGCGCTGATCCGCAGCGAAACACTGGCCAAATACAACCTGAACTTCGAGAACTGCGTGAAGTGGTGGAGCGAAGATCGCCACATGATGGTCTACCACACCACTGCCAAGCGCGATGAGTACTACTACGTCACAGGCGTGCCGCATGCGGCCTGGGATTTTCAGGGCAGTTTTGTCGACAGCAGCCGCGAGGAAATGCGTGAAGCGTTCGCCGACTACAACCCGACTGTCCAGGCACTGATCGAGTCCAGTGAAAGCGTCAGTAAATGGCCCCTGCTCAATCGCAACCCGCTCCCTCTCTGGAGCCGTGGCCGTCTGGTATTGCTCGGCGACGCCTGCCACCCCATGAAACCGCACATGGCCCAAGGCGCCGGCATGGCAATTGAAGACGCTGCCATGCTGACCCGCTGCCTGCAAGAAACCGGTCTGAGCGATTACCGCACCGCTTTCGAACTGTACGAAGCCAATCGCAAGGATCGCGCCTCACGGGTACAGGCGGTGTCCAATGCCAATACCTGGCTGCGTACCCAGGAAGATCCGGCCTGGGTTTATGGCTACGACATCTACAGCCACTCACTTGAATCGGAAGCCCTGGCATGAGCACCTTTATCCACGGCGCCAATGTCCAGGCCAACGGCATACGCCAGCATTACCTGCGCTATGGCGGGCAGGAAAACGGTACAAAACCGGTTCTCTTGCTGATTCCCGGCATCACCAGCCCGGCCATTACCTGGGGCTTCGTGGCCGAAAGGCTGGGTGAGCATTTTGACACGTACGTACTCGATGCCCGGGGGCGCGGCCTTTCTTCCAGCGGCACCGGCCTGGACTACGGCACCGACGCCTGCGCTGATGACATCGCCGCCTTTGCCCGGGCAATGGGCTTTACCCACTACCACCTCGCCGGCCACTCCATGGGTGCGCGCTTTGCCGTACGCAGCGCGGCACGCAACCCGACCGGGCTGCAAAGCCTGGTACTGATCGACCCGCCTGTCTCCGGCCCCGGTCGACGCGAATACCCAAGCAAGCTGGCGTGGTACGTGGACTCAATCCGCCAGGCCGTGACCGGGATGGATGCACAGGCCATGCGTGCCTTTTGCCCGACCTGGACCCTGGAGCAACTGCAACTGCGCGCCGAGTGGCTGCACACCTGTCATGAACCCGCCATCGTTCGCGCTTTTAACGACTTCCATGACGTGGATTTCCATCAGGACCTGCCGAAACTGGCGGTGCCCACCCTGCTGATGGTCGCCGGACGTGGTGGCGTGATCCTGGATGAGGACGAAGCAGAAATCCTCGACCTTAACCCTGCCATCAACATTGCTCGTGTCGAGAACGCTGGCCACATGATCCCGTGGGACGATCTTGAGGGTTTCCTCGCCACCTTTGGCGAGTTTTATGACCACCCCCCGACCCGCACTCAGCGCACCGTTTAAGGAGACATCCCGTGATCAAGCCTTACCGTATCGGCCAGATTGTGCCGAGCTCCAACACCACCATGGAAACCGAGATCCCGGCGATGCTGACCGCACGCCAGTTGATCCGCCCGGAACGCTTTACCTTTCACTCCAGCCGCATGCGCATGAAACAGGTGCGCAAAGAAGAACTGGCAGCCATGGACGGCGAATCCGACCGCTGCGCGATCGAACTGTCCGACGCCAGGGTCGACGTTCTGGGTTACGCCTGCCTGGTGGCAATCATGGCCATGGGACTGGGCTACCACCGAAAATCCGAGCAACGCCTGACCCTGGCTACTGCCGAGAATGACGGCAACGCCCCGGTCATTACCAGCGCCGGTGCCTTGATCGACGGCCTCGAGGTAATGGGTGCGAAAAAAATCGCCATCGTCGCGCCTTACATGAAACCACTGACCGAACTCGTGGTGGATTACATCCGCGCAGAAGGCTTTGAGGTGGTGGACTGGCGCGCCCTGGAAATCCCCGACAACCTGGAAGTGGCCCGCCACGACCCGGCCAACTTGCCCGCCATTGTCAGCAGCATGAATCTTGAAGGCGTGGACGTGATCGTGCTGTCGGCCTGCGTGCAGATGCAATCACTGCCCGTGGTTGCCCAGGTTGAAGCGCAAACCGGCAAGCCGGTGCTCACCGCCGCCATTGCCACCACCTACGCCATGCTCAAGGCCCTCAACCTGGAGCCCATCGTGCCGGGTGCCGGGGCTCTGCTGTCCGGCGCATACAAATAGGAGCGGGTCATGACCGAGCACCACAATGAACAGCAAAGCGCAGACGCCAACTATCAAGGTGTATGGGGCCATCGCATAGGCTTTGGTAAAAAGCCTGCGCTGCTGATGATCGACTTCATGCAAGGCTACACACAAAAAGATGCGCCGCTGTTCGCACCCGGCGTCGTCAGCGCTGTGGCCGAAAGCGTCGAACTGCTAACCTGCGCGCGCAAAAATGCAGTGCTGGTGGTGCATACCAATATTCGCTACCACCCCGGTCACTTTATTGACGGCGGCATCTGGGTAAAAAAGGCCCCGGTCATGCGGGACATGGTGGAGGGCAACCCGCTGGCCGCCTTCTGCGAAGAGGTACTGCCAACCCCGGATGAAGTCGTCATCAGCAAGCAGTACGCCAGCTCGTTTTTCGGCACCAGCCTTGCATCACTGTTGCGTGCCCAGGGCATCGACACTGTGGTTCTGGCAGGTTGTTCGACCAGCGGGTGTATCCGGGCAACGGCGGTGGATGCAGTGCAGCACGGCTTTCGAACCATCGTGGTGCGCGAATGTGTCGGTGATCGTCACAGCGCCCCCCACGAGGCCAACCTGTTTGATATCGACAGTAAGTATGGCGACGTCGTCAGCAAGCAGGAGGCCATGAATCACTTCACAAAAACTGTTTAGGCAACAACTGGCAGACAGGGATATCTGCCATAGAACCAGGCCGTAGAGCACTGGTCACCATTACTGAGCAAGGGCCCTCACCAGGCCTGCCCAGTCTTCTGACACTGCCTTTGGAAGCCGCTTCACGAGCCTGCCAAAGCACTGATCGCGGCTACACAACAACCATAAAGTCACCGCCAGGAAGACACACATGCCCTCTGCAAATGCTGGTACTACCACCGCGACCGTTATCGCGGACCCGGTCCAGGTGCTCTATCGCAAGATCACCTGGAAACTCATCCCCTTCCTCTGCTTCTGTTATCTGGCGTCCTACCTGGACCGGATCAATATTGGCTTCGCCAAGCTGCAAATGCTGGGCGACCTGCAGTTCAGCGAAACAGCGTTCGGCCTTGGCGCCGGGCTGTTTTTCGTCGGCTATATCATTTTCGAGGTGCCGAGCAACCTGGCCCTGGAGAAAGTCGGTGCCAAGATCTGGATTGCCCGGATCATGATCACTTGGGGCCTGCTCTCGGCCTGCACCATGCTGGTCACCACCCCCACCCAGTTCTATGTTGTGCGCTTCTTGCTGGGCGCGGCCGAGGCCGGCTTTCTGCCGGGGGTGCTGTACTACCTGACCACCTGGTTTCCAACCCACCGCAGGGGACGCATCATCGCCCTGTTCATGATCGGCATGCCGCTTTCAAGCGTGATCGGCGGACCACTTTCGGGCTGGATCATGGGCGCGTTCGACAACACGGCAGGGCTCAAGGGGTGGCAGTGGCTGTTTATCATCGAGGCGATTCCCAGCGTCTTGCTGGGCATTCTGACGTTCTGGGCCCTGCCCAACAGCCATCACACCGCCAAATGGCTTAACAACGAAGAAAAAGCACTGCTTGAAATCGAGCTGCGCAAGGACGACGTCGAAGGCAAAAACAGCAAGCACAGCTTTCGCGACGGCTTTTTCAACCTCAAGGTCTGGATGCTCGGCGGTATCGACTTTTCCATCCTGCTCAGCGCCTACGCCATGGCGTTCTGGATGCCCACCTTCATTCGCAATGCGGGCGTGGCCGACAACTTCCATATCGGTGTACTGACCGCCCTGCCCAGCGCCGCCGCCCTGATTGGCATGCTGTTGATTGGCGCCAGTTCAGACCGTCATCGCGAACGCCGCTGGCACATCATCGTGCCCTTCCTGATCGGTGCGGCCGCCATGGCCGGTACAACTTTCTACAGCCATAACGTCTTTGCCACCGTTTTGCTGTTCGCCATTGCCTCGGCCGCCATCATCGGTGCCGTGCCGGTGTTTTTCAGCTTGCCGGCAACCTTTCTCAAAGGGCGGGCAGCGGCTACGGGGTTTGCCCTGGCATGCTCGCTGGCCAATATCGCCGGACTGGTGAGCAACTCGCTGATGGGTATCGCCATTGACGTGACCGGCAGCGGCTCAGGGGCGCTGTGGTTCTTCGCAGGCTGCCTGCTCCTGAGCAGCCTGCTGGTGATCGCATTGCCAGCCAAACTGGTCAACCGCTGACAGCCCCGGGAGCGGGCTGGCTCGCGATACCTGCATCGCGACGAGCCCGGCTCACCGCACTATGACTGTCGCGCGCAAGCCCGCCTCCGCAGGTTTGACGCGGCAGTCGCCCTATCGTGCAAAAGACTCCACAATGACCGCTGGCAACGGTTACTCAATTTGGAGAAGAAAATGGAAGTTCCCGCTAGTCAGCTTTCAGAAAACACACAGATCGAATCTGACTCCGGACCTCTGCTCAACAGCATCGAGATCCGGATTCTCGGCTCCCTGATCGAGAAACAGGCCACCAACCCTGAAACCTACCCCCTGACGCTCAACGCGCTGGTTCTGGCGTGCAACCAGAAAACCAGCCGTGAACCCGTGCTCAATCTCACTCAAGGACAAGTCGGACAAAGCTTGCGCGCACTCGAAGGTCGCGGCTTTACCCGGCTGGTGATGGGCAGCCGTGCTGACCGCTGGGAGCACAAGGTCGACAAGGCGCTGGAACTGGTGCCTGCCCAGGTGGTGCTGCTGGGCTTGCTGTTTCTGCGGGGCCCGCAAACCCTGAACGAGCTCTTGACCCGCAGCTCGCGCATGCACGATTTCGAAGACACCGAACAGGTTCAGCATCAACTGGAGCGCCTGATTGCCCGTGATCTTGCGCTGCTGGTGCCTCGCCAGAGCGGCCAGCGCGAAGACCGCTACATGCATGCACTGGGCGACCCGGCTGACATCGAAACAATCCTGGCCAGCCGTCAACAACCTGCAGAGCGCAGCAGTGGCTCCACGGTATCGCTGGAGCGCTTCGAAGCACTTGAAGCGCGCATCGCAGCGCTAGAGGCTCGCCTGGCAGAGCTGGAGTAACGCGGGTGTCGGGCGAGGTCACTCGCCCGACCCTGCAATCAGCTGCGGGCAAACGCCACCGCAGCCTGGAACTGCTCGGCGGACGGTCGAACGCCGGTGTACAGCACAAACTGCTCCAGTGCCTGAATTGCAATGACCTCAAGGCCCGTAATCACCTGCTTGCCCTGGGCACGACCACGCACGATCAATGGCGTTTCAACCGGGATCGCCACCACATCAAAAACGATATCGGCCTGATCGATGGCATCTGCCTCAAAGGCCAGGTCGTCGGCTTCAGCCCCGCCCGCCATGCCCACCGGCGTGACATTGATCAGCATCCGGGGCCTGTGCGCGGCCAACTCCGGCTGCCACTCGTAGCCACAACTTGCCGCCAGCGCCCCTCCTGTCGCTTCGTTTCGCGCCACGATCACACCCTTGCGATAGCCACCGTCGCGCAGCGCCGAAGCCACGGCCTTGGCCATGCCGCCACTACCACGCAATGCAAAAGTGGTGTCCTTGGGCACCTTGTGACTGTCGAGCAATTGCGCGATGGCGATGTAATCCGTGTTGTAGGCCTTGAGGTGCCCGTCAGTGTTGACGATGGTATTGATCGACGCGATGGCACGGGCCGATGCGTCCAGTTCGTCCACCAGCTCAATGCACGCTTCCTTGAAAGGCATGGACACACCGCAACCACGAATCCCCAGTGCGCGAATACCGGTCACGGCCCCCTTGAGGTCTTTGCTGCTGAAAGCCTTGTAGTAAAAGTTCAGGCCCAGCTGTTCGTATAGATGATTATGAAAACGCAGTCCGAAGTTCCCCGGTCGGCCCGACAGCGATATGCACAGTTGGGTGTCTTTATTCGGATTCATTTGCATGCTCATCTCCTTGCTGAATGCTTTTAGATGGACGGCACAAGCCGTACCGGAAATTTTGTTAGATCATATTGCAGCTGCAAGCGCTGAAACGTCTCAGCGCCCGCAGACCTTACACAAAATTTACCAAAGCGCTTCGCAGTTTTTTAATAAAACACGGTCTTAACGTTATCCCCGCGATTATCCGTGGCCTGGTGCAGGCCAAAAGTCGGGGCTGAAATTCGAGGAATCGTCATGATGCGTACCATCCCCAAAGTCGCTTTGCTTATCGGCGCTCTGGCTGTCGCAGGCCAGGCATCTGCTCATGGTGGTTGGGGGCCCGGACCTGCCATTTTTGGCGCTGTAGTCGGCGCCGCAGTTGTAGGCTCAATCATTGCTGGCCCCGAGCCACGCCCGGTTTACGTTCAGCAACCGGTCTATGTCCAGCCGCAACCTGTTTACGTTCAGGCCCCACCGGTCTACTACCAGCCACAACCGGTGTATGTCCAGCCGCCTCAGCCCGTTTATTACCAGGGCTACTACGGTCGGCCACACCCGGCGTACTACGGCCCGCCACGGGGCTATTACGGCCCGCCGCGCTGGTAACACCGGCGCAGGCAAACCGGCAGGCTTTTGCAGCTGCCGGCAGGGCCCAATTGACACTGTGAATGTCGCGGATGAGACACCCTAGTGGCCCGGACTGCGGCATTATGGAGCGCCACAGGCGCGATCATCGGCACACTCATAAAAACAAGGACGACCTTTATGCCTACACAAAACCCGCACCACATCGTCGGGCTCTGCACTTCAAGCAAGGTTTACAACACCCTGACCGAGCTCAAGCAGCTCGAGGGCCATCGCACCGCCAAGCTGGTGTCACTGCTGGCCCAGCACCTCGTACGCGAGGGATTGCTGAGCGATCAGGAAGTCATGCACATGCTCGACCAAGTGGTTGACTGACACCTCATCGGCATCAATGACGACTATCACGCGCAATGATTTTTTGCGCAGCGGCCCAGCCCGTAAGGTAGCGACATTGTTTGAAGGAGGTGTTTATGCCCAAGATTCATGTCATGTCGGTCATCGGCAGTGCAGTCCCCGCTCCGCTTCGCGCGGACGGCCTGCTGGCGTGCTGGTATGTGGTCAGTGACGGCGTCGCCCTGAGCGGCCCCTTTACTTCCCGCGCCGCAGCGCAAATCAAAGCCACCAGCGAAACAGATAGAACAGCCCCACACTCAACGCGACACTGAGCAGTACGTTGCGGCTCCAGAGCATGAGCCCTATGGCGCACAGCCCGGCCAGCAGGTACGGGTTGCCCAGGCTCAGGTCAACCTCGTGATTCTTGACGAAGATGATCGGCCCGCAAATCGCCGTGAGCATCCCCGGTACCGCAAATCCCAAAAACTCCCTCACCCCACGATTCAAGCGAATCGGCAGCCGCGGTTCCAAAAACAGGTAGCGGTTGAAAAACAGAATCAGCGTCATCCCGGCAATAATGATCCAAATCATGCCCAGTACCCTCCCAGCCGCTTGCACAGATAACCCGCGACCATACCCGCCAGCCCTGCCAGCACAATGGCCGACTCCCACTGCCAGTAACTGAACAGCACCACGCTCAACAATGAGACCGCCACGCACACAATGGTTGGAACATTGCGCACGATGGGCGTAATCAACGCTATGAAGGTTGCGGCAATCGAGAACTCAAGCCCGAGTTGGTCCAGCCCCGGGATGCTCTTGCCCAGCACCACGCCCAGAAGGGTGAAAATATTCCAGCCCACGTACATGCACAGCCCCACGCCCAGCGCGTACCAGCGATTGAACGTCTTCTGGTCAAACGGGCTGACCAGGGCAAAGAACTCATCGGTCAGCAAAAAGCCCAGCCCCAGACGCCATCTCGGTTCGAGTGGCGCCACCACCGGTCGCAAATGCATGGCATAGAGCAAATGTTGTGACGTCAGCAGCAAGGTGGTCACCAGGATCGAAATCGCACTGGCCCCTCCTTTGATCATGCCGATCGCCACCAATTGCGCCGCACCGGCAAACACAAAAAGCGAGAGCCCCTGGCTTTGCGCCGGGGTCAATTGGGCATCAATCGCAGTGGACCCCGCCAGCAACCCCCAAGGGGCACACGCCAGCGTGAGCGGAAGACAGGCCATGGTGCCGCGCACAAACGCGGATCGAGCAAGGGAATCAGACATTACAAACATTCCGGCAGTAAGCAGCGGCAAAGGGTCGCAACCTGACAGAAGAAAGTCTTGAACGATCTTGCTCACAGGCCCTCAAAACTTTACGCGGGCTGTTTGAGACGCCCCGACGCGTTTGACGAGAGGCTGATCCTGGTCTTTAGTCAGCCGCACTCAAGTGACGTTATTCCGATCAACCGCTGCCACGAGGAACCACCATGACAGACCTGAAATCCGCGAAGGAAAGCAGAAAGGCCGATCTGCGGACACCTTCGGCACTAAGCGAAAAAGCCTGTATCAACATTGCGGCCGAAGTGAATGCGCTGCTGGCTGATACCTTCGCCATTTACATGAAAACCAAGAACTTCCACTGGCACATGTCCGGCCCGCATTTCCGTGACTTTCATCTGCTGCTGGACGAGCAGGCCGATCAGATCTATGCGACCACCGACGCCATTGCCGAACGCGTACGCAAGCTGGGGCGCACGACCATTCGCTCGATTGGCCATGTCAAAAAGCTCCAGCGCCTGCTGGATAACGATGCCGACTTCGTAACCCCGGAAGACATGCTGGCAGAGCTGCGCGAAGACAACATCCAGCTGGCCGCGTACATGCGTGAAACCCACGACATGTGCTCCGAACTCGGAGACGTGGCCACCACCAGCCTGCTGGAAAACTGGATCGATGAAGCCGAGCGCCGCGTGTGGTTCCTGTTCGAGTCGTCGCGCACCAAGTAACCGGCAAATGTTGTAGGAGCGGCCTGCTCGCGATACGGGCGAAGCGGTTCGGCCAGAGCACCTGGTCGATGCCATCGCGAGCAAGCCCGCTTCCACAAGAAAGATGAATTTTGTTTCACAGTCTTTGAGCGCAGCGGGCGGTATATTCGCTGCGCTCATTGCTCATTCAATGAACCCCTTGGCCCGCAACTCCCCCAGCGGGCCTTTTTTTGCCCGTCAAACGCCCTGTTTGAACACCAGCGCTTTCAAACCGCATTCTGCGTCGGCATCAGGAAACTCCGGCGGGTTATCCAGGCGCTGGACAAAACGCAGGCTCGGCGCATCAAGGGTAACGCCATCGATCAGGAAGTCCGAACCCAGTGCCGGGTCGTTCATGCAGGCCAGTACCGTGCCGTTTTCGCTCAGCAACTCAGGCAACCGGCGCACTACCCGCTGGTAATCCTTGGTCAGCAGAAAGCTGCCCTTCTGAAACGACGGCGGGTCGATGATCACCAGATCATAAGGGCCGGTGCTTTTCACCTTGCCCCAGGACTTGAACAGGTCATGCCCCAGAAACGTCACCTTGCTCATGTCATGTCCGTTCAACCGATGGTTGTCGCGCCCACGGCTCAGCGCCGCACGGGACATGTCGAGGTTGACCACATGCTGCGCACCGCCTTCGATCGCGGCCACTGAAAAGCCGCAGGTATAGGCAAACAGATTCAAGACCCACTTGCCCTCGGCGTTGGCCCGCACCCAGTCCCGACCGTAACGCATGTCCAGAAACAGGCCGTTGTTCTGCTTGCGGCCCAGGTCCACTCGATAGCGCAACCCGCCTTCGGTCAGCGTCCACTCATCAACCGCCTCACCCACCAGCCATTCAGTGTCGCTCTGCAACGTATAGCGATGTTGCAGCACCAGCGTGTGGGCCCCGCTGGCTCGCCATGAAGGGGACTGCACGAGCGTCATCAACAGCTGCTTCAAGGCCTCAAGATGCCCGGCATCGGGCTCCTTGAACAGCGAGACCAGTACCACGCCTTGCAGCCAGTCGACTGTCAACTGCTCAAGCCCCGGCCAGCACCGTCCGCGCCCATGAAACAAACGCCGGGTTTCTTCGGGCGCAGCGTCCAGAGCAGTCAATAGGTGCAAATGCAGAGTGGTTAACGCTTCAGGAGTCATCAGGCCGGCCGGTCAATTTCAAGGGCCGGCATTTTACACAATTGCACAGCCCTGCCTAATCAACACCGCGCGCATCTGCATCAGCCAACGCCATTTCCACACCCTTGAAATTATCGTTTTACAATCATTTATTATCGAATTACGATACCCAGGCCTTAAAACATCGCCTACCGTTTCTGCGCAGAATCCGGGCACTTAATCATCAGTACTACAGAAGGACTTTCAGATGAAAACCGATCACCTGGCCGATCGCAGCAGAACCCTGGCAACCGCCACCCTGGCGCTTGTGGTGGGCATGCTCCTGGCCAATATCGCTTACTGGATATTCCCCAACGTCATTGGCACCTACGTCGGCGGTTTCAGCCTGAGCGCCATGACCAAAACACTGAACGCAGACATTCTGCAGATGCCCTGGTGGCAAGTCGCAGGGGCCATTGTGCTGTCCAGCATCCCCCTGCTGATACTGGCCAAGGGGTTGCTGGCGCTGCGCAGCCTGTTTCTGGCCTACAGCAACGGGGAATACTTCTCGGCGGAGTCGGCTGAACTGCTGGGAAAAGTAGGCAAGAGTGTCGCTTTATGGGTGCTGGCTTGCCTCTTGCTGACACCGGTCATGAGCGTCTGGATCACATTTTTGCGCCCTGACGGCGAGCGTTTGTTCACCATCAGCTTTGAACCGTCGCATCTTGTTGCCTTATTCCTCTCCGCTTCTCTTATGATCATCGCCCGCAGCCTATACAACGCCTGTTCGATGGCACGGGAAAATCAGCAGTTTGTTTAAGAGGCCAAGATGCCGATCGAAATTAAGCTGGACGTCATGCTGGCCATGCGCAAGGTCAAATCCAAGGACCTGGCGCAAATGGTCGGCATTACCGAGCAGAACCTGTCACTGCTCAAACAAGGGAAGGTCAAAGGTATAAGGCTCGCCACCCTGGAAGCCATTTGCACCGCACTCGATTGCCAGCCGGGGGACTTGCTGCACTATCGAGCTGAATCCTGAAGCACCCGTTCACGCCTGTGGGGCCACAGCCTCACAGGCGTTGAACCTGATAAATCCCCGCCTCCAGCGTTACTGACTTTTCGCGGCCTCCAGAGCCAGGGTCGAACGCTCAAGTCGTTCAGCCAGCCAACAGCATTGCACTGTTAGGCTCGCCCGAGCACGAATCCTTGATTCGCCAGCACCTCCCGTTGACGCCTTTCAACTGCACTGGCACCTCAAAGCCCCGGCCATGAATATTCTCTGATAAACCCTGCGAAATCAGGCATTTCTGCCGCTATTGATCCATACTGACAAAATGTAACGTTATGTGTGTAACAGCCGTTGCAGCCCGGTACTTCCCAACCATCCTTGAGTCATTCTGCGTGAAAATTCATCTTTCTATTTTGAGCCTGTGTTTAGTTCTGGCAGGCACCAGCGCCTCTTCAATCGCCGCAGCGGCTGAAAGCATTTCGGCCCCAAGGGATACCTCACAGCTGCATATCGCCTCAGGCAGCGCGATGCTGATCGACCTGCAGACCAACAAGGTCATTTTTGCCAGCAACCCTGACGCCATCGTCCCCATCGCTTCCGTGACCAAACTGATGACCGCCATGGTGGTACTGGACGCCAAACAGTCGATGGATGAATACATTTCGGTCAACATCAGCGACACGCCAGAAATGAAGGGCGTGTTTTCCCGGGTCAAGATTGGCAGCGAACTCTCGCGTCGCGAAATGATGCTGATCACCCTGATGTCATCGGAAAACCGTGCGGCTGCCAGCCTTGCCCATCACTTCCCGGGCGGTTATGTGGCGTTTATCGCAGCCATGAACGCCAAGGCCAAAAGCCTGGGCATGATGAGCACCCACTACGTTGAGCCGACCGGCCTGTCGATTCACAACGTGTCCACCGCGCGGGATTTGAGCAAGCTGCTGGCAACGGCACGGCACTACCCGATGCTCAGCCAGTTGAGCACCACCAAAGAAAAAACCGTGGCGTTCCGCAAGCCCAACTACACACTGGGCTTTCATAACACCGATCATCTGGTCAAAAAGGACAAGTGGAATATCAAGATCACCAAGACCGGATTTACCAATCAGGCTGGCCACTGCCTGGTGCTGGTAACCGAGATGGGCAATCGCCCGGTTTCGCTGGTGATTCTGGATGCCTTTGGCAAATACACCCACTTCGCCGATGCAGGGCGGATTCGCAACTGGGTTGAAACCGGTAAAAGCGGCAGCGTGCCCGACGTAGCCTTGCGCTACAAAGCCGACAAGAACCTGCAAAAACACCAGTTGACCGCAGGTCAGGCTGGAAAGTGACGTTCTGGATATGAAAAGCAGGCACTTGCCCCGGGGAGAGGTCGGGGACAAATGCCTGCGTGTTGCTCTTGATAATCTTCCGGATAAAAAGAACCCCGCCTGAAGACGGGGTTCTTTTTCAGCACGTGCTCAGGTCAGTTTTGCAGAGCAGGCTGCGAATCCCCATTGATCGGGATGCGTTTGGCTTTTGCCTCTTCCGGCACCACCCGCTGCAGGTCGATGCTCAGCAAACCATTGCTCAGGTTTGCGCCTTTGATCTCGATATGGTCGTCGAGACGGAAGGACAATTTAAATGCCCGCTGTGCAATGCCTTGATGCAAGAAGGTCACGCCTTCTTCGCTGGTGCTTTCACGTTTGCTGCCGCTTACGGTCAGCACGCCTTTCTCAACTTGCAGGTCCAGATCATCTTGCTGGAAGCCTGCAGCCGCAACCACGATGCGATAGCTGTCTTCACCCCGTTTTTCAACGTTGTAAGGTGGGTAGCCGCCGCTCGAATCGTTGCGTAAAGCGGTTTCAAACAAATCACTAAAACGGTCAAAGCCGACAGAATTACGGAACAGTGGCGCCATTGAAAATGCGTTGCTCATAATTTCATCCTCCTGATTTCAGCGAGATTTTGTTACGCGACCCGGTTTCGGCATCGCGTACCCCTTAGATAGGGACCGTCAAAACCGTTTCAAGGGTTTTTCTGAAAAATTTTTTCAGTCGTTTCAGGCAGCGTCAGCAGGCGGGTTGTTGACCATATGCCGGACCTTCTCACAGTCGGTCTCACGGCGCATGGCATTGAACAGCACCACGGCTTCAGGGTAGTTGCGGGTCAGCATGGCCAACCACTGCTTCAGGCGCCCGGGGGCTGAACGTGGCGTCAGCTGGGCTTCGGCCTGCGCCCAGAAATCGCGGATCATGGGCTGCAAATCAGCCCAGGTCATCGGCACCACTTCAACACCGGCACGGGCTGCGGCAATTTGCCGGGCCAGATCGGGCCGCGACACCAGGCCGCGACCCAGCATGATGTCTTCAGCACCGCTGATTTCGCGGCAACGGCGCCAATCTTCAACCGACCAGATATCGCCATTGGCAAACACCGGCACCTTCACCGCTTCCTGTACCTGGGCGATGTACTCCCAATGGGCAGGCGGCTTGTAGCCATCCATCTTGGTCCGCGCGTGCACCACGATCTGGCTTGCGCCCCCTTCGGCCAGGGCAATCGCGCACTCATTGGCGCTGTCCGGCGTATCAAAGCCCAGGCGCATCTTGGCGGTCACCGGGATATGCGCAGGCACAGTGCGTCGCACCTGCAGCAGGATCGCATGCAGCAGTTCGGGCTCCTTGAGCAGCACCGCACCACCACGGGACTTGTTCACGGTCTTGGCCGGGCAGCCAAAATTGAGGTCAATCACCCCGGAACCCAACTCAACGGCCAGCGCCGCGTTGTCGGCCAGACAGGCCGGATCAGAACCCAGCAACTGTACGCGCAACGGCACGCCGGAACGTGTCTGCGCACCGTGCTGCAATTCGGGGGCGAATTTATGGAAGTAGGCTTCCGGTAACAACCGCTCGGTGACCCGAATAAATTCGGTCACACACCAATCAATACCGCCGGTGCGGGTCAGGACATCACGCAGGATGTTGTCGACCAACCCCTCCATCGGCGCCAAAGCAATTTGCATGGGTGACTCTCATGAAAAACGTGCGGCAGTTTACGCCGTTATGTGGGCAATCGGTATGAGCAGGCGCTGCTGATCAGGCCGTGACGACAGCCGGACCATAACCTTCAAGGAACTCGGGCGGCAGGCGCTTGGCCTTGCCCGTGGACAGCTCGATGCAGACAAACGTGGTTTGCGCACGCAACAGGGTCACGCCATCGCTGGGGCGTACAAGCTGAAAGTGGCGGGTCATGCGCAAGCGCTGGTCACAATCGACAATCCAGGTTGCCAATTGCAGCTCATCGTCTTCATAGGCACTGGCCAGATAATCGATTTCATGGCGGGACACCGCCATGGCGCGATCAAGGCGACGGTACTCGGTGAGATCCAGCCCCAGACGCTGCGAATGGCGCCAGGCACAACGTTCCAGCCAGACTACATAGGCCGCGTTATTGGCATGACCGAACCCGTCGATGTCTTCGGCCTGAACGGTCAGGTCAATGATGAACGGTGCTGCCAAATCCCAACTCATGCCTTGTCTCCCCCTAAAAAATAAGGAGCGCAGTGTAACGCAGAGGGGGCGGCTGCAAGCTTCGAGGCGAGGAATATAAAAACTGCAGACAAACAAAAGGGCCATTCAATAATCGAATGACCCTTATAAATCCCGCATAGCGGGTAATCGTGGCGTCCCCTAGGGGACTCGAACCCCTGTTACCGCCGTGAAAGGGCGGTGTCCTAGGCCACTAGACGAAGGGGACACAAACCCTTCTAACAGTGATCAGCACCAAGTGCTGATCGATTCAATGCCAGTGTGGCCCGACATTGAACTGTAAATTGGTGGAGCTAAACGGGATCGAACCGTTGACCTCTTGCATGCCATGCAAGCGCTCTCCCAGCTGAGCTATAGCCCCGATTTATCGCCTGGCGGCGGAGCATCACCGAAGTGCTGCTTCTGTAAAACTGGCGTCCCCTAGGGGACTCGAACCCCTGTTACCGCCGTGAAAGGGCGGTGTCCTAGGCCACTAGACGAAGGGGACACAAACCTTCTAACTGATCAGCGCTGAGTGCTGATCGATTCAATGCCGGTGTGGCCAGACATTGAACTGTAAATTTGGTGGAGCTAAACGGGATCGAACCGTTGACCTCTTGCATGCCATGCAAGCGCTCTCCCAGCTGAGCTATAGCCCCAGACAGTCACTGCAGCGTTTTGTTGCTGCTTGTTTCGTGTTGCTGTGTGGACGGGGCGCATATTAAGACTGGATGGATAGGCTGTCAAACTTATTTTTAAACTTTTTAAAAAAAATTTGCCGTGAGAACAACCACTTACCTTCCCTGCCCCGTAAATACTGGCCCAAACCCACCTTGAGGCTTTTGTGGGGGCGGGCTTGCTCGCGATGGGAACGAAGCGCAGTGCCAGGCAATACGTGTCGATACCATCGCGAGCAAGCCCGCTCCCACAGAAAAAAACCGCCTGCGATGATTAATTCAGCGCGTTAAACAGCTTTTCCCACTCTTTGTTTTCTTTCTTCGACACACCGCCCAGCAGGTCGAGTGCCTGGCGCAGACGGAAACGGGTCAGGTCCGGCCCCAGAATCTCCATCGCGTCCAGCACCGACACCGAACTTGCCTGGCCGGTGATCGAAGCGAACATCAGCGGCATGGCATCACGCAGCTTCAGCTCCATGGACTCGACCACGGTCTGGATGCAGCCGGTGATCGCGTCCTTTTCCCACTGACGCAGGCTCTCCAGCTTCCACAGAATCAGCTGCATCAACTGACGCACTTGTTCGTTGGACAGTTTCTTGTGCTCGAACAGCTTGGCATCGAGCTGCAAGCCGCCCGAGAAGAAGAACCCGGCCAATGGCGCGATCTGGCTGAAGGTTTCAACCCGACCCTGAACCAGCGGCGCGATTTTCATCATGTACTCAGGGTTCAACGCCCATTGCTGCACGCGGCTGGCGAACTCTTCCAGCGGCAGGTCACGCAACCATTGACCGTTGAGCCACGACAGCTTCTCTACGTCGAAAATCGGGCCGCCCAGCGAGACGCGGGACAGGTCAAAGTTATCGACCATTTCCTGCAGCGAGAACTTCTCGCGCTCGTCCGGCATCGACCAGCCCATGCGGCCCAGATAGTTGAGCATCGCTTCAGGCATGAAGCCCATGCGCTCGTAGAACGTCACCGACGTCGGGTTCTTGCGCTTGGACAGCTTGCTCTTGTCCGGGTTACGCAGCAGCGGCATGTAGCACAGCTGCGGTTGTTCCCAGCCGAAATACTCGTACAGCAGGATCAGCTTGGGCGCTGATGGCAGCCACTCTTCGCCACGCAGCACGTGGGTGATACCCATCAGGTGATCGTCGACCACGTTGGCCAGGAAGTAGGTCGGCAGGCCATCGGTCTTCATCAACACTTGCATGTCCATGCGATCCCACGGGATCTCGACATCGCCGCGCAGCAGGTCCGGCACAACGCACACGCCTTCGGTCGGCACTTTCATGCGGATCACGTGGGGTTCGCCAGCTGCCAGACGGGCCGCTACTTCTTCTTTGGACAACAGCAGCGCACGACCGTCGTAGCGCGGGGTTTCGCCCTTGGCCATTTGCTCGGCGCGCATCTGGTCCAGCTCCTCGCTCGTGCAGAAGCACGGGAAGGCATGCCCCATATCGACCAGTTGCTGGGTGTATTTCTTGTAGATCTCGCTGCGTTCGCTTTGACGGTACGGACCGTGCGGGCCGCCAACGTCCGGGCCTTCGCTCCAGGTAATACCCAACCAGCGCAAGGCGTCGTAGATCTGCTGCTCGGACTCGCGGGTCGAACGCAATTGGTCGGTATCTTCGATCCGCAGGATAAATTCGCCGCCATGCTGCTTGGCAAAGCAGTAGTTGAACAAAGCGATGTAAGCGGTGCCGACGTGGGGGTCGCCGGTAGGCGATGGCGCAATGCGCGTGCGAACGGTGGTCATGGGCGGTCTCGAAGTGGAGATAAAACAAAGGGCGAATGGTAACAGGCCGACCCGGCTTGGCTCCAGCGCAGGACTCGGCCCATCCGCCACACGGCTGAAAAAAGCCTGAATAGAGCGCCCGGATCGAATGGGTGCAGCGAAAAACAGCACAGACCGGTGTTAATCTCGGTCCATTCTTGACATCCCTTGGCTGGAGATACCCATGTCCCGAGTTGTGCTGGTGCTGGTAGAGAGCGTTAACGATTATCTGCACATGCTTGAAACCCAAGGCTACGAACTGATCCTGGCGCCCACCCCCGCCAGCCGCGCCCAGGCCATAGCCCAGCACGGCGCCCGCATCGACGCCGTACTGACCCGCGGCCCGCTGGGCCTGCATGCCGAAGAAATGGCTGCCCTGCCCTTGCTCAAGATCATCTGCGTGATCGGCGCCGGCTTCGAGCAGGTCGACCTGCAAGCCGCCAGCAACCTTGGCATTACCGTGACCTTCGGCGCCGGGGCCAACGCCTCGTCAGTGGCCGACCACGCGATGGCGCTGTTGCTGAGCGCGGTGCGCGGCATCCCCCAGGCCGACGCCAGCATCCGCCGCAACGAGTGGGTCAAGGTGCGCCAGCCCTCACTGTCGGGCAAACGCATGGGCATCATCGGCCTGGGCGCGATCGGCCAGGCCATCGCCAAGCGTGCGGACTGCGGCTTTGACATGAGCATCAGCTACCACAGCCGCCAGCCGCGCCCCGACTCGCCCTACACCTACTGCGCCAGCGTGCTTGAACTGGCCGCAGCAGTGGACTTCCTGATGATCGCCACGCCCGGCGGCAGCGCCACACACCACCTGATCGACGCTCCCGTGCTCGATGCTCTGGGCGCAGACGGCTACCTGATCAATATTGCCCGCGGCAGCGTAGTCGACACCGATGCCCTGATCAGCGCCCTGACCACAGGCAAAATCGCCGGGGCCGGGCTTGACGTGTTTGAAGACGAACCCCTGGTGCCGGACCCGCTCAAAACCCTCGGCAACGTGGTCATGACTCCCCATGTGGCTGGCCAGTCACCCGATGCGGTCGAAGCCACGGTGCAATTGGTGGTCGATAACCTGCAGGCTTTTTTCGCCGGCAAGCCCGTCCTCACTCCGGTGCCAATGCCCCACCCCGCCTGACCCAGGACTGCGACAGCACCTTAAATTCCTCACTCAATGGATCGTTATACAAAACGACTCCTGCTTATTGAGGTGCTGTTATGTCCCCCGCTGCCGCCCTGGTGCAGAACCTGCGCAATCGACTCAGTAAACCCGCTGCCTACCGACTGTTCGATATCCAGCTCAAGCGCCGCATCACCTTGAGCCCGTCACTGACGCGCTTTGTGTTCGGCGGCAACGATGTGGCGCTGATGCGTACCCTGGCACCGGATCAGCGGGTCAAATTGCTGTTCCCCACCGCCAACGGCGAGGCCTCCAACCTGCCTAAACGGGGAGACTGGCGAGCGACCCTGAGCAACTTGAGCCCCGAGCAAGTGCCGCCCATGCGCTCTTACACCCTTCGCAACCTGCGCGTGGAGTCGGGCGAACTGGATATAGACTTTGTCCTGCATGGCGTCACCGGCCCCGCCACGCGCTGGGCAACCCAGGCCAAAGCGGGTGATCTCCTGCAAATTGCGGCCCCCAATGGCGCCTACCCGGACGACCCGGGGGGCTATGAGTGGCAACCCCCACAGGGCATGCGAAAAGTACTGTTAATCGGCGACGAAACTGCGCTCCCGGCCATCGCCGGTATCCTGGAAGAGCTGGCACATCACCCCGACACCCCCCAGGTACAAGCCTTTATCGAAGTGCCCGAAGAGTCCGACTGCCATGCCCTAGTCTGTGGCCCGAATACCAAAGTCCACTGGCTGCCCCGCGCCAGCCTGGGCAAACAGCACGGTGACGGCATGATCGTCGCGGCCCGCGAACTGGCCAGCCTGCCGCCCCGGCGCCTGCAAGCCAAGGCCTGTGCTGTCCTGCAAGAACTTGATCTGGACAACCAGCGGCTCTGGGAGCGGGCCAGCGCCAGGCACAACGAGTTTTATGCCTGGGTAGCCGGGGAATCGATGGCGGTGATGGCGATCAGAAAGTTTTTCGTCCATGAATGTGGTATGGACCGCAAGGCACTGACCTTGATGGGGTACTGGAAGCTGGGGCGGTCATTGGGCTAGCAATAGCGACCGCACCGCCAGGGTACAGAATGTGGGAGCGGGCTTGCTCGCGATGGCATCGACACGTTTTACCGGCTGGACCGCGCCGCCTTAATCGCGAGCAAGCCCGCTCCCACAGCGGATGCACCCAGACCTGGCCACGCCGGAAACATTTTCTTACAAGTCCAGCTTCGGGTTTTGCTCACCTCATTCGTCCTACATGGATAAGCAATCGCTTCTCAATGGCGATTACACACCCGCCCTGCTGCGAGTTTGCCGTTTCCCATGTCCAAAAAGTCCCGTTCCAAACTCTGGTTTCTGGTTCACAGCTGGTTGACGCTGCCTATCTGGTTCTTCGTCCTGATCGTCTGCGTGACCGGCACACTGGCCGTGGTCAGCCAGGAGATCGTATGGCTTGCCACCCCCGAGGCCCGCGCCACCCAGCCGGATGATGATGCACCGCTGCTGACTTACGAACAGGTGCTGACCGCTATTAAAAAGGCTGAACCGAACCTGGCCGTACAGTCGATCAGCCGCCCGGACGAGTCGCATTTTGCCCTGGTGGCCCGCGTGGTCTATCCCGACGGCCGCTCGCCATCGCTGTACATCGACCCGTATTCCGGAGCGATTCAGGGTGAGAGCCCCAGCTTCAACTTCCAGGCCTTTACCCGCGCCTTGCACGGCTGGTGGCTGGTGCCATTTACCAATGGCTATAGCTGGGGCTGGTACCTGGTGTCGTTCCTCGGCCTTCCGCTGCTGGGGTCGCTGATTACCGGGCTGGTGGTCTACAAAAAATTCTGGAAAGGCTTTTTCAAACCCAACCTGCGTTTTAATCACGGAGCGCGCATTTTCTGGGGCGATTTCCACCGCCTGTGCGGCATCTGGTCGATCTGGTTTATTGCCGTGATTTCCATCACCGGCCTGTGGTTCTTGATCGAAGCCTTTATGTTCGATAACCAGATTTCGATTTCAACCACTGGCAACCCGCCCGTTGTGGCGCGCCAGGATGTACCGATCATGCCGGACGGCCAGCCCGCACCGCAGATCAACCTCGACCAGGCAGTAAAAATTGCCGCCGAAAAAATCCCCGGGCTGGACGCGAGTTTTGTCAGCCTGCCGAGCAATGCCTACGGACATATCGAGGTCGGCGGCCCGGGCTGGTACCCGCTGCTGTTCCAGACCGCCGACATCAACCCGTACAACGGCGCGATCGAAGGCTCGCGAATGATTGCCGACCGGTCCGGACTGGAGCTGGTAACCGAATCCATGCGCCCGCTGCACACCGGCGATTTTGGCGGACTGTGGGTCAAGCTGATCTGGTTCTTCTTCGGCCTGATCCTCAGCATGATGATTCTGAGCGGCCTGCTGATCTGGACCAAACGCACGGCGCTGGCCACCGCCAACGCCCTCAAGCGCAGCGAGAAATCCCAGCGTAAACCTGCCGCAACCCAGACCGTCACGGCGCACAGCCAACAGCCCGAAGAGGCCAATGTATGAGCAAGGCAGTGGCTGCACAGCCCTCGTCCACCCTTGGCCGGTTGTGGCACAAATGGCGCTTTCACATAAACATTCTGCTGCTGTTGGTGCCGCTGGGCTTTATGCCCAAGTACTTCGCCGATGCCTCGCTGTTTCGCGGGGACAGCGGCCTGGGCGAGCGTGAAATCGGCACCGTGCAGGTCGGTCCCTGGAGCCTGAAACTGGCCGAATTGCGCAACGAAGCCCCGCGCCCGGACGGCCCGGCGGGCTACATGAAGAGCTTTAACGCTGCCCTGTGCGACACCTGCATCGATCAGGTCAAGGCTGCCTATCTGCGAATCGGCAAACCTCGCAGCCTGCGGGCCGCCGGGGTGATTTTCTTCGGCACGCCATATCGCATGGGCGCCACCATGCCGATCCCGGATCGCACCAAGCCTGACGCCGAGCTATGGATCACCCTTGAGGGGTGGGACGGCTCCATGCATCAGGCCTCCATTCCCCTGAGCCAGGCCTCACCGGCAACGGTCGCCTGGCTGGCCCAACGAGGAGCCAAATAATGCATTCGCGCCTGTTTAAAAAACCTGCCCTGGCGGCAGGATTGATCGCGTTGCTCGGTGTTTGCAGCCAGGCACTGGCCCACAACCCGATGTGTGAGTGCAAGGCCGTGGAAGACGGACAGATCCGTTGTACCGGCGGGTTTTCCGACGGCAGCGGCGCACCGGGAGTGACCCTGGATGTCATCGGCTACGACGAAACCATCCTGGTGCCCGGCAAGCTGGGCGCGGATTCAACCCTGACGTTCAAGCGCCCCGATTCCGAATTTTATGTGCTGTTTGACGCAGGTCCGGGTCACATCGTCGAAATCGACCAAGCCGATATCGAGGCCCCATGAGTACTCACGTGGTGCGCCCGGCCGGTGCCGGTCATGAAACCCTGTATGTGTTGCTGCTGTGCCTGTTGATTCTGACCGTGGCCGGCTCCGTGGTGGCCTGGCGTCACGAATCCCAGGAAGTGACTTCCGTGGCCGCCCATCAACTGGATGCACGACGGGACCTGAGCGCTGCCGAACAAGGCATCTACGCCGACCTGCGGGTCACGCTGGACGAAATCCAGTTACTGCGCGAAGCGTCCAGCGCCCTGCCCCAACCCGCCCAACTGGCCGAAGAAGGCTTTGCCCCCTTTGCCAGCGATGCCAGCTCCGTCAGCCGTGGCAACCATGCCTGGCAGCTGCTCGGTGAACAGGCCTATCTGGGCCTGAGCCCCAACCCTGAGGTGGCGGGTTCGTTCTTGATGCGAATCAGCACCCAGCCGGATATATGGCTCAACCGCAATCCCGACGCAAAAGCCCCCGCCGACTTCAGCGATGCCGCCCTTAACCAAAGTGGCTGGCAGCAAGTGATCGCGCAATTCGATGCCGGGGTCACACGCCAGCATCGGCACTGAACCCACCGCTTGACCTGAGAGAAGACTGCTCGCCATGTCGATTTCATCTGTTGTGCGTCGCCGCACCGTGCTGCTGGCCGCCCTGTTTGCCTTTTGTCTGTCACCCCAGGCATTTGCCGATGCCCCGGCCCCGCTGGCCAAGCCGCTGCGCATCGGTATCACCCTGCACCCTTACTACAGCTACGTGGCCAATATCGTCGGCGACAAGGCCGAAGTGGTGCCGTTGATTCCCGCAGGCTTTAACCCCCACGCCTATGAGCCCCGCGCTGAAGACATCAAGCGCATCGGTACACTGGATGTAATCGTGCTCAATGGCGTGGGCCATGATGACTTCGCCGACCGCATGATCGAGGCCAGCGAAAAACCTGACATCCCGGTGATCGAGGCCAACCAGAATGTCCCCTTGCTGGCCGCCACCGGCAACGCGGCGCGTGGTGCGGGCAAGGTGGTCAACCCCCACACCTTTCTGTCGATCAGCGCCTCGATTGCTCAGGTCAACAACATTGCCCGTGAACTGGGCAAACTCGATCCGGCCAACGCCAGAACCTACACCGCCAATGCCCGCGCCTATGGCAAGCGCCTGCGTCAAATGCGGGCCGATGCCCTGGCCAAGTTGACCCAGGCACCGAACGCCGACCTGCGCGTGGCCACGGTGCACGCGGCTTACGACTACCTGCTGCGCGAGTTCGGCCTGGAGGTCACCGCCGTGGTCGAGCCGGCCCACGGCATTGAGCCAAGCCCCAGCCAGTTGAAGAAAACCATCGATCAACTACGCGAGCTGGATGTGAAGGTGATCTTCTCCGAGATGGACTTCCCGTCCACTTATGTCGAGACCATTCAGCGCGAGTCCGGGGTCAAACTGTACCCGCTCTCCCATATTTCCTATGGCGACTACAGCGCTGACAAGTACGAAAAAGAAATGACCGGCAACCTCAATACCGTGGTCAGGGCCATTCAGGAGGCCGGAGCATGACTGCCGTTGAACACTTGCCGGTAGCGGCTTGCGGGCCGGGGGTGACGTTTGATCAGGTGTCACTGACCCTGGGTCGGACGCCCATTCTGGATCACGTCAGTTTCAGCATCCGCCCCGGCAGCGTCCATGCGCTGGTGGGGCCAAACGGCGGGGGCAAAAGCTCGCTGATCAAGACGCTGCTGGGGCAAATGCCCCATCAGGGTCGCCTGTGCCTTGACTGGCCCGGTGAACCGGGGCTGATCGGCTATGTTCCCCAGGCGCTGGAGTTCGATCGCGGACTGCCCATGACCGTGGATGATTTCATGGCCGCCATGTGCCAGCGCCGCCCGGCGTTTATGGGGTTGTCGCGCAAGGTGGCTCCGGCCATCGGCGACGCGCTGGAGCGTGTGGGCATGCAGGACAAACGCAAGCGGCGCATGGGTGCGCTGTCCGGCGGTGAACGCCAGCGCGTGTTGCTGGCACAGGGCCTGATCCCCGCACCGCAACTGCTGGTGCTGGATGAACCCATGTCGGCGCTGGACGAGGCCGGTGCCCGAGTGTTTGAGCGCTTGCTGACTGACTGGCGTCAGGCCGGAGTTACCGTGGTGTGGATCGAGCACGATCTGGCCGCCGTGAAACGACTGGCAGAGCGGGTGACCGGGCTCAACCGCCAGGTCCTGTTCGACGGCCCGCCTGAACAGACCCTGAGCCCCGAACGCTTGCTCAACCTGTTTTCAACCCATCCCAAGGCTCACGGGAGCGCCCTGTCATGAGTTACGAAGCGTTCCGTCTGATGGTTCAGGGCTGGGCATCTGCAGGCTATTTGCCCGAAGTGCTGGCTTACGGTTTTGTGGTCAATGCATTGCTTGCCGGTTTGCTGATTGGCCCGGTACTCGGCGGCCTGGGCACGCTGGTGGTGGTCAAGCGTTTCGCGTTTTTTTCCGAAGCCGTGGGCCATGCCGCGCTGACCGGCGTGGCCATCGGCATCCTGCTGGGTGAGCCCTACACCGGACCTTATGGCAGCCTGTTCGGCTACTGCCTGTTGTTCGGCATCTCGCTCAATTACCTGCGCAATCGCACCGGGCTGGCACCGGATACCCTGATCGGCGTGTTCCTGTCGGTGTCATTGGCACTGGGCGCCAGCCTGCTGCTGATTCTGGCGGGCAAGATCAACGTGCATATCCTGGAAAACGTGCTGTTCGGTTCAGTGTTGACGGTCAACGGCAATGATCTGCTGGTACTGGCGATTGTCGGCGCGCTGGTGCTGGGCCTCAGCCTGCCGCTGTACAACCGCATCATGCTCGCCAGTTTCAACCCGCAACTGGCCGCTGTACGCGGGGTGGCAGTGAAGTCCCTGGACTATCTGTTTGTGATCCTGGTGACGCTGATTACCGTCGCGGCCGTTAAAGTCATTGGCGCGATTCTGGTGGGCGCACTGCTGGTGATTCCGGCAGCGGCGGCGCGTTTGCTCAGCCAGTCGCTGAAGGGGTTTTTCTGGATTTCAGTACTGATCGCCACCGTCAGCACCCTGTGCGGCATCCTGCTGCCCATCGTGTTTGACCTGCCGATCCCGTCCGGCGCCGCAATTATTTTGATGGCCGGTATCGCCTTCGCCCTCGCCGCCATCGCCCGGGGCGTGGTGCCCAGCCTGAAAGGGAATATTGGATAAATGTTCACTCTGCGCAAACTCTCACTGGCCCTGGCCATTACTGGCCTGCTCAGCACGCCTCTGCTGGCAGCCGACACAGCGACGCAACCGGTGCGCGTCCTCGCCAGCCTGCCGATCACTTACGGGCTGGGCGAGTTGCTGCTCAAGGACAGTAACGTGACCCTGGAACGGGCCGCAGCGGCCAACCTGCCCGGGAGCCGACAGAGCGCCTACTTCAGCGGGCGCGGCGCCCCTGCCCTGCACACGCTGGCCACACAGGCCGATGCCGTGATCGGCCTGCGCTCATTGTGGAGCGATGACCCGCTGTATCCGATGGCACGACGCAGCAATATCCGCATTGTTGAAGTTGACGCGGCGCGGCCAGTGGACGGCAGCCTGCCGGGCATAGCCGTGCAGCCGGGTGCTCACAGCGATGGCCTGAACAGCCAGCCGTGGCTGACCAGCAACAACATGGGACGCATGGCGGATGTGATCGCGGCCGACCTGGTGCGGTTGGCACCTGCTGCCAAGCCGAAGATCGAGGCCAACCTGGCGAGTCTGAAACAGCGTTTGCTCAAGCTCAGCGCCGACAGCGAGGCACAGTTGGCCAAGGCCGACAACTTGGCCGTGGTGAGCCTGTCGGATCGGCTGGACTACCTGATTGGCGGGTTGAATCTGGAACGGGTCGAAGTCGATCACAAAGGGGATGAAACCTGGACGCCCGAGTCGCTGCAAGCGCTGACCCACACCCTGAAAGACAATGATGTGGCGCTGGTGCTGGATCACCGCCAGCCTTCGGCTGCAGTCATCGCTGCAATTGCCGAGGGTGGCAGTGAACTGGTGGTGGTGACGGCAGACGGCGCCGATCCTGTAGCCGAGTTGCAGGGCAATATTGACGCCATCGTCAAGGTACTGAGCACCGATTAAGCTTCGTCACCTGACCCATTACGACGCTTTCAATGGGGCCCGCCCGTTCGTGGCAACGGCCGAAGGCTGCGCCCGTGGACGCAGCCTCATTCCTTCGCCAGCGGCTACGGGTCTTGTATCAAACCCCCTTCATCTGCTCATCAGCGTGGTAAGAGGAGCGCACCAGCGGCCCCGACGCGACGTTCTTGAAACCCATGCGCTGCCCCTCCTCTGCAAACCAGGTGAAGGTGTCCGGGTGCACGAAACGCTGCACCGGCAGGTGGCTGCGCGAGGGCTGCAGGTACTGCCCCAGCGTCAGCATGTCGACATCATGCTCGCGCATGCGCTGCATCACCTGGATCACTTCCTCGTCCGTCTCCCCCAAACCCAGCATCAAGCCGGACTTGGTGGGCACATGGGGCACCTTGTGCTTGAAGTTCTGCAGCAGGTCCAGTGACCACTCGAAATCCGATCCGGGGCGCGCCGCCTTGTACAGCCGCGGCACTGTTTCCAGATTGTGGTTGAACACATCAGGCGGCTCTTGCGCTGTGATCGCCAGTGCCACGTCCATGCGCCCGCGATAGTCGGGCACCAGGGTTTCCAGCTGTACGCCCGGTGACAGCTTGCGAATTTCGCGCAGGCAGTCGACAAAGTGTCCGGCACCGCCGTCTCGCAAGTCGTCACGGTCCACCGAGGTGATGACCACGTATTTGAGTCGAAGGTCGGCGATGGCAATCGCCAGGTTCTTCGGTTCATCTGCATCCAGCGGCCTCGGGCGGCCGTGCCCCACATCACAGAACGGGCAGCGACGGGTACAGATATCACCCATGATCATGAACGTCGCGGTACCGCCCGAGAAACACTCGCCCAGATTCGGGCAAGAAGCCTCTTCACACACGCTGTGCAGTTTGTGTTTGCGCAGCAGCGCCTTGACCCGCGCCACCTCCGGCGAGGTGGATATCGGCACGCGGATCCAGTCAGGCTTACGCGGTATATCTTCGGTCGGCAGGATCTTCACCGGGATACGGGCAACCTTGTCGGCTCCACGCAATTTGATCCCCGCCTGCAACGGTTGCGGGCGGGTGGCGACAGACAGGTGTTCACTCATGCTAGTGCTCCTCGCATCGCGGCCTCAGCCCCGGTAGTAACGCTGAGGGACGAAAGGTGTTTTAACCACCCGCATCGGCACCCACTTGCCCCGCACCACGGCGAAGACTTCGCTATCGAGTGCAGCATGGGCGTTTTGCACATAGCCGATCGCAAGCGGACCACCGAGGCTGGGACCAAAACCACCGCTGGTGACATGGCCGATCACCTCTTCCTGGGCATTGACGATGGGTGTGCCTTCACGCACCGGCACACGCTCCAGAGGCAACAAGCCAACGCGTTTGCTAGCCACGCCTTCGCGCTGCTGCCCGAGGATGCGCCCGGCTCCGGGGAAGCCACCGGCACGCTCGCCGTCGGTGCGCCGCACCTTTGAAATAGCCCAGCCCAGGCTGGCCTCAACCGGTGTCGTGGTGACGTCCATGTCATGGCCGTACAGGCACAGGCCCGCTTCCAGGCGCAGCGAATCCCGGGCACCCAGACCGACAGGCTTGACCTCGGGCTCGGCCAGAAGCGCACGGGCCAGCCGTATAGCCTGTTCGACCGGAACGGAAATTTCGTAGCCATCTTCGCCGGTGTAACCGGAGCGACTGACGTAACAATCGACACCGAGCAAACGCACGCTGGCAAATTGCATAAAGGTCATGGCCTGCACCTCCGGAGCCAGGCGCCCCAGCACTTGAGCAGCCTTCGGCCCCTGCAGGGCAAGCAAGGCGCGGCTGTCGAACAGCGACTCCACTTCGCAGGCAGCGCCCAAGTGCCGGATCAAATGCGCCAGGTCCTGTTGCTTGCAACCGGCGTTGACCACCAGAAACAAGTACTCCCCGGCATTGGCCACCATCAGGTCGTCGAGGATGCCACCGTTTTCATCGGTGAACATGGCATAGCGCTGCATACCCACGGGCAGGTCGATGATGTCCACCGGCACCAGTGCTTCCAGGGCCCTGGCCGCACCCGCACCGTGCAGGCGGATCTGGCCCATGTGCGATACGTCGAACAGGCCCGCCTGTTCGCGGGTGTGCTGATGCTCTTTCATCACGCCCAACGGATATTGCACCGGCATTTCGTAGCCGGCAAAAGGCACCAGGCGGGCGCCAAGCTCCAGGTGCAAAACGTGCAACGGGGTTTTCAGCAGTTGTTCGTCAGACATGGGTGAATCCTTGAATGAGTTGAAAAGATGTCAGCATTCGATGATGTTCACGGCCAGGCCACCGCGTGCGGTTTCCTTGTACTTGCTCTTCATGTCGGCGCCTGTCTGACGCATGGTGCGGATGACTTTGTCGAGGGAGACAAAGTGCTTGCCGTCGCCCCTCAAGGCCATGCGCGCAGCATTGATCGCCTTGACCGAGCCCATCGCGTTGCGCTCGATGCAGGGCACTTGCACCAGACCGCCAATCGGGTCGCAGGTCAGGCCCAGATTGTGTTCCATGCCGATTTCGGCAGCGTTTTCCACTTGCTCCACCGTGCCGCCCAGCACCTCGCAGAGCGCCCCGGCAGCCATCGAGCAGGCAACACCCACCTCGCCCTGGCAGCCGACTTCGGCACCGGAAATCGAGGCGTTTTCCTTGTACAGAATGCCGATGGCCGCCGCCGTCAACAGAAAGCGTTGCACCCCGTTTTCATCCGCTCCCGGCACAAATCGTACGTAGTAGTGCAATACCGCAGGCACGATCCCCGCCGCGCCATTGGTGGGTGCCGTCACGACCCTGCCACCGCTGGCGTTTTCTTCATTGACGGCCAGCGCGTACAGGTTGACCCAGTCGAGCACCGAGAGGCTGTCCTTGAGTGCCGCTTCCGGATTGCTGCTCAACTGGCGGTAGAGCTGCGCCGCACGGCGCCTGACCTTGAGTCCGCCAGGCATGATTCCCTCATTGCGGCACCCGGCGAGCACGCAGTCCTGCATCACTTGCCAGATATGCAGCAACCCCTCGCGAAGCTGCTGCGGGGTGTGCCAGGCCGCCTCGTTCCGGGCCATCAACGCACTGATCGAAAGACCGCTGCGGGTGCATTGCTCCAGCAGTTCACGGCCCGACAAAAACGGATAGCGCAACGGGGTTCGATCAGCAACGATGCGATTGACCCCGATGGCTTGCTCATCGACCACAAAGCCGCCACCCACCGAATAATATTCACGGCTGCACATTTGCAATCCGGCCCGATCGAACGCTCGCAGGATCATGCCGTTGGGGTGGTAAGGCAGGGGCTTGCGAATCATCGCCAGGTGCTCTTTCTCGACGAAGCGGATCGCTTTTTCACCGAGCAACGACAGACTGGTCGAACTGCGAATCGCGCTAACCCGGGCATCCGCCGTGGTGGTGTCCAGGGTATCCGGGTAATCCCCTTCCAGCCCCAGCATGACGGCCTTGTCGCTGCCATGACCCTTGCCGGTAGCACCGAGCGAGCCATACAACTCGGCACGCACACTTTCAGTTTGCTCCAGCAGCCCTTGCGCCTTGAGCCCCTGGGCAAACGCCACGGCAGCTTTCATCGGCCCTACCGTATGCGAACTGGAAGGACCGATCCCCACTTTGAACAGATCAAACACACTTAGCGACATGCTCGCCTCTACTTCGAATACACCGGAAACAAAGCGCACATTTCGCTGACCTGCCGCGCGACCCGGGCCTCGATGGCGGCATCACCCGGATGGTCGAGGATGTCGCAGATCCAGGTCGCCAGCGCACGGCACTCGGGGATCTGCAAACCACGGGTGGTCACCGCGGGTGTACCGATGCGCAAACCCGATGTCACGAACGGCGACTGCGGGTCATTGGGCACGGCGTTTTTGTTGACGGTGATATGGGCCCGGCCCAATGCGGCATCGGCGTCCTTGCCGGTGATGCCCTGGCGGATCAGGCTGACCAGAAACAAGTGGTTATCGGTGCCGTCGGAGACCACGTCATACCCGCGCTGCTTGAAGACTTCTGCCATGGCCTGAGCGTTCTTGATGACCTGGAACTGGTAATCCTTGAAGCCCGGCTCCAGCGCCTCCTTGAAGCACACGGCCTTGGCCGCGATCACATGCATCAGGGGCCCGCCCTGGCCACCCGGGAACACTGCCGAGTTGAGTTTTTTCTCCAGGTCCGCATCGGCCTTGGCCAGAATCAGTCCGCCGCGTGGGCCGCGCAGGGTCTTGTGGGTTGTGGTGGTAACCACATCGGCATACGGCAGCGGGTTGGGGTACAGGCCAACGGCAACCAGCCCGGCAACATGGGCCATGTCCACAAACAGATAAGCCCCGACCTTGTCGGCAATGGCACGAAAACGCGGGAAGTCCAGGGTCTTGGAGTAAGCCGAAAAACCGGCAACGATCATTTTTGGCCGATGTTCCAGGGCCAGACGCTCGACTTCGTCATAGTCGATCAGGCCATTGCCGTCGATACCGTATTGCACGGCGTTATACAACTTGCCCGAGGAACTGACCTTTGCCCCGTGGGTCAGGTGGCCGCCGTGGGCCAGGCTCATGCCCAGAATGGTATCGCCCGCCTGCAGCAACGCCAGGTACACCGCCGAGTTGGCCTGGGAGCCCGAGTGCGGCTGCACGTTGGCATACCCGGCACCAAACAGCTCCTTGGCGCGATCGATTGCCAACTGCTCCACCACATCGACATATTCGCAGCCACCGTAATAGCGCTTGCCCGGGTAGCCCTCGGCGTACTTGTTGGTCAGCTCGGTGCCCTGGGCCTGCATCACTTGCGGGCTGGTGTAGTTCTCGGAAGCAATGAGCTCGATATGGTCTTCCTGACGTTGCGCCTCGCGGGTGATGGCGTCGAACAGAGCAGGGTCGAAATCAGACAGGGTCAGGCTTTTATGGAACATGAGGTTTTCCTTTTTATTAGAGATTCACGTTTCAGGCTCTGCCCGGATCGTAATCCGGGCAGAGCGATCAGGCGTCCTGATACAGGGCTATCGGTGGGCAGGCGCAGGCCAGGTTGCGATCGCCGTAGACGTTGTCGACACGTCCCACCGGCGGCCAGTATTTACCGTCACGCAATGACTCCAGCGGGAATACAGCCAGCTCGCGGCTGTAGGGGTGCGTCCACTCGCCAACCAGCTCTGCAGCCGTGTGCGGCGCGTTTTTAAGCGGATTGTCATCCTTGTCCAGCGTGCCGTTGTGCACGGCGTGGATCTCTTCACGAATGCTGATCATCGCGTCGCAAAAGCGGTCCAGCTCGGCCAGGGACTCACTCTCCGTGGGCTCTACCATCAATGTGCCGGCCACCGGAAAGGACATGGTTGGCGCGTGGAAGCCGTAGTCGATCAGGCGCTTGGCAACGTCATCGACACTGATCCCGCTGGTTTCCTTGAGCGGGCGCAGGTCGAGGATGCATTCGTGGGCCACCAGGCCGTTGTCGCCGGTATAAAGCACCGGGTAGTGCTCCTCCAGACGACGGGCGATGTAGTTGGCATTCAAAATTGCAAGCTGCGAGGCGCGCTTGAGGCCCTGCCCGCCCATCATGCGCATGTACATCCAGGTGATCGGCAAAATGCTCGCGCTGCCATAGGGCGCCGCACTCACTGCGCCCTGCTTGCGGGCCAGGATCTGATGCCCCGGCAGGAACGGTGCCAGATGCGCCTTCACCCCGATCGGGCCAACACCGGGGCCACCACCGCCGTGGGGAATGCAGAAGGTTTTGTGCAGGTTGAGGTGGGACACGTCGCCACCAAACTTGCCCGGCGCACACAGGCCCACCATTGCATTCATGTTCGCGCCGTCCAGATACACCTGCCCGCCGTGCTCATGGATGATCGAGCAGATTTCGCGGATGCCTTCTTCGAACACGCCATGGGTCGAGGGATAGGTGATCATCAGTGCAGCCAGGCGATCACGGTGCTCGATGGCCTTGGCACGCAGGTCTTCAATGTCGACGTTGCCCCGCGCATCGCAGGCCGTGACTACCACGCGCATTCCGACCATGTGTGCGGTGGCGGGGTTGGTGCCGTGGGCTGAAGATGGAATCAGGCACACATCGCGACCGGCCTCGCCACGGCTGGCGTGGTAAGCGCGGATCGCCAGCAGACCGGCGTATTCACCCTGGGAACCGGCATTGGGCTGCAACGACATGGCGTCGTAGCCTGTGGCCGCGCAGAGCATGGCTTCCAGCTCCCGGGTCAGTTGCTGATAACCCAGGGTCTGCTCGCTCGGGGCAAAGGGATGCAAGGCGCCGAACTCAGGCCAGGTGATCGGGATCATCTCGCTGGCGGCATTGAGCTTCATGGTGCAGGAGCCCAATGGAATCATGGTGCGGTCCAGCGCCAGATCCTTGTCGGCCAGCTTGCGCAGGTAACGCATCAACTCGGTTTCACTGTGGTATCGGTTAAACACCGGGTGTTGCAGAATCGGCGTCTCACGCAACAGCGCCAGCGGCAGGCAATCACCCGTCGCTGCCGCCAGTGCGGCGAAGTCCGGCAATGCCTGGTCCTGTGTTGCAAACACCGACCACAGGGCTTCGACGCTGGCCTGCTCGCAGGTTTCGTCCAGCGACAGGCCGACACGCAACGGGTCGATCCGGCGCAGGTTGATCTGCGCTGCGGTTGCAGCGTCAATCACGGCTTGAACCGATGTGGCAGGCACCACGCTGACCGTGTCGAAGAAGTGCTGCTGCTCGACCTTGTGCCCGAGCTGTTGCAGCCCTTGAACCACAATCGAGGTCAGCCGATGGACCCGTCGGGCAATGTCCGCAAGGCCTTGAGGGCCGTGGTAGACGGCGAACATGCTGGCGATATTGGCCAGCAGCACCTGTGCCGTGCAGATGTTGCTCGTGGCCTTTTCGCGGCGGATATGTTGCTCGCGGGTCTGCATGGCCAGGCGCATGGCCGGTTTGCCGTGGCGGTCGATTGAAATGCCTACCAGACGCCCCGGCATGTCGCGCTTGAATCCGTCGCGGGTTGCAAAATAAGCCGCATGGGGTCCGCCAAAACCCAACGGCACACCAAAGCGCTGGGCACTGCCCAGTACCACGTCGGCACCGAATTCACCGGGCGGCGTCAGCAGGGTCAGTGCCAGCAGGTCCGCCGCCACAGCCACCAGGGCACCGGCCCCGTGGGCGCCCTGGACCAGTGCCCGGTGATCCACGATAGCCCCGGTGCTGGCGGGATATTGCAGCAGCAGGCCGAAATAACCCTCGAAATCTTCCTGCACCAACTCGCGCTCATCACCCACCACCACTTCAATGCCCAGCGGCTGGGCACGAGTGCGCAGCACGTCGAGGGTTTGCGGGTGGCAGTGATGGGAGGCAAAAAAGGCCGGGGCCCGGTTTTTTGCCAGGCGTTTGCAGAAGGTCATTGCCTCGGCCGCCGCTGTCGCCTCGTCCAGCAATGAGGCATTGGCGATTTCCATGCCGGTCAGGTCACTGACCATCGTCTGGAAGTTGAGCAAGGCTTCAAGCCGCCCCTGGGAGATCTCTGGCTGGTAAGGGGTATAGGCGGTGTACCAGGCCGGATTTTCCAGCAGGTTGCGCAAGATGGGAGGCGGTGTATGGCACGGGTAATAGCCCTGGCCGATGTGGTTGCGAAACAACAGGTTTTTGCCAGCAATCGTCTTGATTGCAGCCAGCGCCCGGGCTTCGCCCTCACCGGCAGTCAGTTCGAGCACGCTGGTGTCTTTGATGCTGTGCGGCACCACGCTTTCAATCAGCGCTTCAAGAGAGTCGTGGCCAACCCGCGCAAGCATCGCGCGCAGGTCATCCTCATCGGGGCCGATATGGCGGGCAATAAACTCGTTGTCAGTGCTCAGAAGCAAATGTGCTTGGGTCATGGGGATGCTCCGGCTCAGGCGTTTTCGGCCACAAAGGCGTCGTAGGCCTGCTGGTCCAGCAGGTCGTTGAAAGCCGCCATGTTGTCGATGCGAATCCGGAAGAACCAGCCGTCGCCCATGGGCGACGCGTTGACCTGCTCAGGGTCATCCGCCAACGCCTGGTTCACCTCCACGATCTCCCCCGTCAGCGGCATGGTGATATTGCTGGCTGCTTTCACCGACTCCAGCACTGCAACCTCATGACCTGCACTGAACACCCCCAGATCGGGCAACTGCACAAACACCACATCACCCAGCGCTTGCTGGGCAAAATCGGTAATGCCGACGGTCAACTCGCCCGACGCTTCCAGACGCAGCCATTCATGTTCAGGAGTAAAACGCAGAGTGCTCATGGACTTTTCTCTTGTTATCAATGTGTCCTGGTGCAGGACGGACAGGCCACCGCAGGTACGGTGCTACTGACTGAACAAGAGCAAGTGTGATGCCAACTCAATAAAGTACTTTAAAAACAGTTACTTACATTAGTTTAAGCGTCTTGCGAACGGGTCTTTGGAGCGATACCGCTCCAGCCGTGACAGGGTGATGAGGGGTTAGTCCTGCACAGGCGGGGTTCAGGCGGGAGCGGAGTGAAATCACTCCGGTGGAGCATTTTCAAACCACTGGGATATTGCCTGCCATTGCCGTTGCAGCTGCCAAGGGAACGAGGCAGCTGCAACGGGATCCGCGCCGTGTCAATTGCGCGAGGTTATCCCGTATTTACGCAGCCTTTGCCCAATGGCCGTGTGCGAGGTTTGCAGGCGCGAAGCCAACTGACGGGTGGATGGGTAGGCCACGTAAAAACGCTCCAGCAAGGTTTTTTCGAAACCCTGCATTGCCGCTTCCAGGCTGACGACTTCTTCGGCATCCGCCTTCTGGCTGGTCAGCTCAGTCCCGGCCAGCTCCAGGCTGTCGCAATCAATCACATCGCCCTCGCTGGTCGCTGCAGCGCGGAAGATGACGTTTTGCAATTGGCGCACGTTGCCCGCCCAGCGATTACCCAGCAACAGCGGATGGGTCGCCGCCGCCAGCCGGCAGGGCGGCCGGTGGATCTGCTCGCACGCCTGTCGCAGGAAGTGCTCGGCCAGCAGGAGGATGTCCATGCCACGCTCACGCAACGGCGGCACCAGCAAGTTAAGGACGTTGAGCCGATAGTAGAGATCCTCGCGAAAGGTGCCCTCCCTCACCATGCGTTCCAGGTCGCGGTGGGTTGCACAGAGCACCCGCACGTTGACCCGCACCTCGCGCTCGCCACCGATGCGCCGAAAGCAGCCGTCGCTGAGGAACCGCAGCAGCTTGGCCTGCAGGTACGGTGACATCTCTCCTACCTCATCGAGAAACACCGTGCCACGGTCCGCCAACTCCAGCAGGCCCGGCTTGCCGCCACGCTGGGCGCCGGTGAAGGCTCCGGCGGAGTAGCCGAACAGCTCGCTCTCGGCCAGGCTCTCGGGCAGCGCTGCGCAGTTGAGGGCCAAAAACGATGCATCACGCCGGGCACTCATGGCATGACAGGCGTGAGCCACCAGTTCCTTGCCGGTGCCGGTTTCGCCCTGGATCAGCAGCGGCGCATCCAGGCTCGCCACTTTGTGCAAGCGCGACTTGAGGTCTTCAAGCACCGCAGACTTGCCCAGCAAGGCCTCCAGCCCTTCAGCCGGGTCGCGCAGCAACGACGCCAATCGCTCACCAATGCGGCTGGGCGGGTAAAGCGTCAGCAGACCGCCCACCAGCACCTCCGTACCGCCGCTGATGGGCGTGGCATCGAGGAGCAGGTCGCAGCCCTTGAAACTCACTTCACACATGGGCAGGCGAAAGCCTTTATTGATCAGGGTACGGGCCAGATCCGGTGCAGCGAACAGATTCGACAGCGGCTCACCCGTGGGATCGCGACCGTAAAGGTCAGTCAGCCTGGGATTGGCCAGCAGCACGCAACCGTCGGGGTCTACGGCCATCACCGGATCGCTCATGGCGGCGAGCAAGGCTTCCAGCTGCAGGCTCCGACGCTCGCCCGGCAGGATGTCAACCAGCTTCACGGCCTGCACGCCTGCTACCCGCATCAGCGCATGGTCGAGCTCTTCAAGCACGCTTCGGGACAGGGTGGGTGCATCGATATAGACATTCGGCGGGCTCATTTCCACCGCGTCGAGATTGAGGTTACGCGCGCCCAGCAGCATCAGGATTTCCTGGGTGATGCCGACGCGGTCTTTGAACGTGACGTGAATTCGCATGACCAACCGCTCCCTGACAGCAAACAACGAAGGGGCGGCACCTCATGTGCCGCCCCCCGGGCAAAACCTGTGTCGTGAAAACCGCGATTACTCTGCCTGGCAGGCCAGGTTCTCGATCTCCTGTTTATTGCGCCGAACCGAGCGATAACCCAAAGCCAGCAGCACAAACCAGACGGGCACCATGTAGAGCGCCTGGCGGGTGTCGGTTTCCAGAGCCAGCAGTACCAGGATAAACACGAAGAACGTCAGGCAGACCCAAACCATGACCTTGCCACCGGGCATCTTGTATTTCGATGCGCGGTGCAGGTGATCACGTTTTTTGCGATAGGCCAGGTAGGACAGCAGGATCATGGTCCAGACAAACATGAACAGGGTGGCCGATACCGTGGTGATCAGGGTGAACGCCTCCATCAGGTTGGGCACCACATAGATCACCAGCGCCCCCGCCAGCAGGCAGATACAGGAGAAGATCAGGCCGTTGGAAGGCACCGATCGCCGGGACAGGTTCTTGAACTTGCTCGGGGCATCGCCATCCATTGCCAGGCCAAACAGCATGCGACTGGTTGAGAACACACCGCTGTTGGCCGAAGAGGCCGCAGAGGTCAGAACCACGAAGTTGATGATGCCAGCCGCAGCAGGCAGACCGGCGAGCATGAAGAGTTCAACGAAGGGACTCTTGTTGGCCACGACATCACGCCACGGGGTAACGGCCAGGATCGCGATCAGCGCAAACACGTAGAACATGATGATGCGCAGCGGAATCGAATTGATCGCACGGGGGAGATTGCGCTCCGGATTTTTGGTTTCTGCGGCGGTGGTGCCCACCAGCTCGATACCGACAAAGGCAAACACGGCAATCTGGAAACCGGCAAAGAAGCCCATCACGCCGTGGGGGAACATTCCGCCGTCATTCCACAGATTGGTCAGGGATGCGGAGTTGCCCGTCGGCGACTGGAACGCAGTGGTCACCATATAGAGCCCGGTGCAGACCAGCGCGCAAATGGCCACAATCTTGATCATGGCAAACCAGAACTCCAGCTCACCGAACATTTTCACCGTGATCAGATTCAGCGACAGCAGCAGCGCGACGCAGCCGATTGCAGGCAGCCACAGGGGGATGTCCGGGAACCAGAAGTGCGTATAGCCAGAGATCGCGATCACGTCGGCGATGCCGGTCACGATCCAGCAGAACCAGTAGGTCCAACCGGTGAAGTAACCCGCCATAGGGCCCAGCAGGTCCGATGCAAAATCGATGAACGACTTGTACTTGAGGTTGGATAACAGCAACTCGCCCATGGCGCGCATCACGAAAAACAGCATGAAGCCGATGATCATGTAGACGAAGATGATCGAGGGGCCTGCGAGGCTGATGGTCTTGCCGGAGCCCATGAACAGGCCGGTACCGATGGCACCGCCGATGGCGATCAGCTGGATATGGCGATTGGACAGGCTGCGCTGCAGTTCTGGTTCTTCTGTGGCAGGTCGGTGATTTTGCATGAATCATCCTCTTATTGTTCTTGTACGGGGTCCTCTCACCAGACAAACATCATGTTCACCCGGTGTGGACGAAAGGACATGAGCACGTTCTGTGCCATCCCCGTAGAAGCGGTCAAGCGGGCCGTTTATGCGCCGTGGGGGTCTGTTTATCCGGAATGGAATCACTCCACAAAAATGCCGTCTGTGGGTGGTTCAGTAGAGCGCGGGTACTGTAAACCATGGTCCAACTGAAGTTGTAACGAAATCAGTACATTGGAGCGCATTCGAACCGACATGACCATTGTGGGAACGGAGTTGCTCGCGATGGCATCACTGCGGCCGACCTGCCAGACCGCGTCGCCTGCATCGCGAGCCAGCCCGCTCCCACCCCCTTAAACAGTGCTTTTCAATGGCATCCGCAATTCAACCCGCAAGCCATCGGACTGGCTGTCGAAAGTCAGTTCGCAGCGGCAACGCTCGACAATCGCCTGCACGATCGCCAGGCCCAGCCCGCAACCGTTGCTGTTGCCGTTGCGCCAGAAGCGCTGGGTCATGTGTTGCAGTGTTTCGGGGGCTATGCCGGGGCCGTGGTCACGGACCACGAAGCTGACGTGCGAGCCATCCACGGCAACCGTCAACTCCACCTGAGTGTCTGGCGGGGTGTGGCGCAAGGCGTTATCCAGCAAGTTGCGCAACGCCGCGATGGCCAATACCGAAGGGACTTCAAGTGCCGTGGCCGGGAGGTCTGGCGGCAAATGCAAACGTATGTGCTCACCACCGGCACTGGCGGCATCATGGATCGCCAGGCGCGCCACTTGCTCGGCCGAACAATTGACCCCGTCATCAAACGACAGGCTGCCTTCAACCCGCGCCAGCAGCAACAATTGCTCAAGGGTGCGGTGCAAGCGGTCGGCACCCGCTTCGGCATGGGCCAGTGACTGTTCACGGGCCTCGCCATCGGTCATGCGCGCCACTTGCAGGTGGGTTTTGATCGCGGTCAGCGGGCTGCGCAGTTCGTGGGCAGCATCACCGGTCAGGCGCCGCTCCCGTTCGATGGTCTTGGCAATGCGCGCAAAGAGCTGGTTCTGGGAGTCGAGCAGCGGTTTCAGCTCGCTGGGCAATGGCGTGATCTGCAGCGGTTGCAATGAATCGGCATCGCGGCGCATCAAGGCATCGCGCATCCGGTTGAGCGGTGCCAGCCCCTGGCCGATCCCCAGCCATAGCAGCAATAAGCAGACCATCAGTGCCATGCCCACCGGCACCGATGCAGCCAGCAGCACCGACAGGTTCAGTGCCTCGCGCTCGACCTGGCGATCAGCCGTGGTAATGCGCAGATCTCCGCGATCCAGGGTAAAGGTGCGCCAGGCGGCGCCGTCGATGACCTGGTCATGAAAACCTGCCGCTTGCGACTGCATCGGCTGGTCCGGATTGTTGTGGCTGCGGGCCAGGATCTCGCCGCGCAACGAGCTGACCTGACAGGCCATACCGCCTGGAACAGTCAGTTGCTCGGCACTGAAATGGGTGCCCTCGCCTTTTACCGGCAATTGCGGCAACTGCTCCAGCAACCCCGCGACCATACGCGCCGAGGCCACCAGCCGCTGATCGAGAGAAAACATCATTTGCTGACGCAGATCGCTGAGCATCCAGGCCGCTGCCAGGGCCCAGACCAGAACAAACGCCGAACCGATCGTCAGGCTCAAGCGCAGGCGCAGGCTCATCATGCCTGTGACTCTGCGCCATCGGCAGGCCCCAGGCGATAGCCCAGGCCGCGTACGGTTTCAACGATACCGTTGCCCAATTTACGCCGCAGGTGATGGATATGAACGTTCAGGGCGTTGCTCTCCAGTTCGTCACCAAAGCCGTAGATGCTGTCCTTGAGTTGCTCACTGGACAGCACACGCCCCCGGTTGTGCAGCAAGGCTTGCAACAACGCCTGTTCACGACGGGACAAGTCCACCGGCTGACCCGCCAGCAAGGTCACCCGGCTGCTGGGATCGTATGTGAGGCTGCCGTGCTCGATCAGGTTGACGCTGCGTCCGGCCACCCGGCGCAGCAACGTATGCAGTCGCGCTGCGAGTTCACGCAGATCGAAGGGTTTGAGCAGGTAATCATCGGCACCGGCCTGCAGACCGTCGACACGATCGGTCACTGAGTCGCGGGCCGTCAGAATCAGCACGGGCAACTCCAGCCCCTGCTGGCGCAACTGTTGCAGCAGCTTGAGGCCGTCTTCGTCGGGCAGGCCCAGGTCGAGCACCATCACATCGAACTCGGCAGCCTTCAACATGGCCCGCGCGGCACTGGCCGTGCCGACGTGCTCAACCGTCAGGCCCTGGGCAGTCAGCCCGGCCTTGATGCCGCTGGCGATCAGTTCGTCGTCTTCGCAAACCAGTACATGCATGCTGATACCCGCTTAAATGAGCCGATTAAAAGGTCATGGGATTAAGGGCCGATTATGCCGTGTACACCGCAGTGTGCATCGGTTAATGATCGGTTAATCGCAGGAACACACTGTAGCTGGACTTGAACTTGCCCAAGGCTTTACCCATGCGTTTGCTGCTGTCCTTTCTATTGATGTGTTTGGTCGGTGTGGCCCAGGCCCAGACCGCGAACAATCCGTTTGCACAGCCTGACTTTCTGCCGGTCAACAAGGCCTTTACCTTCAGTGCCGAGCCATTGCCCTCAGGCGAAACCCGCCTGCAGTGGAAAATAGCCGATACCTACTATTTGTATCAAAAACGCTTCAAGTTCGACGGGCTGGACCCGGCAAAAACCCCGGTATTGCCTCAGGGGCTGGAACACAGCGATGAATTCTTCGGCGCCACCCAGGTGTATCGCGACAGTGTTTCGATACTGATCCCGGCAGGCGCCAGCGGTCAGGTCAAGGTCAGCTGGCAAGGCTGCGCCGATGCAGGCCTGTGTTATCCGCCACAAAGCCAGACGGTCGATCTGGGCGGCGCGCAGCCTGTGACAGCCCAAGGCCAGGCGCAAGACCAGTCACTGGCGGCAAGCTTGCAGCAGCGCTCGCTGGGCTGGAGTTTACTGCTGTTCTTCGGCCTGGGCCTGCTGCTGGCCTTCACTCCGTGCTCACTGCCGATGCTGCCGATTCTGGCCGGTCTGGTCGTGGGCAGTGGTGCCACAGCCGGACGCGGTTTTGCCGTGGCCGGCAGTTATGTGATCAGCATGGCGCTGGTGTATGCCGGACTGGGCGTGCTGGCGGCCCTGCTGGGCGCCAACTTGCAGGCCCTGCTGCAACAGCCGTGGCTGCTGGGCAGCTTTGCCGCGCTGTTCGTGGTGCTGGCGCTGCCCATGTTCGGCTTTTTTGAACTGCAATTGCCTGCCGCCCTGCGGGACCGCCTCGAAACTGCCGGGCGTGGGCGCAAGGGCGGCAGCCTGATCGGCGCAGGTATTCTCGGCGCCCTGTCCGGCTTGCTCGTTGGCCCCTGCATGACCGCCCCCCTGGCCGGTGCCTTGCTGTATATCGCGCAAAGTGGCAATGCCGTCGAAGGTGGCCTGGTGCTCTTTGTGATGGGCCTGGGAATCGGCGTACCGCTGTTGCTGCTGGTGACCGTAGGCAGCCGCTTCCTGCCCAAACCCGGCGCCTGGATGAACCTGATGAAAGGCCTGTTTGGCTTCCTGTTCCTGGGTACGGCGCTGTTGCTGGTGCGCCCGGTACTTGATGAGTCCCTGTGGGTCGGCCTGTGGGGCGTCCTGCTGGTCATTGTGGCGTGCAGCCTGTGGCAGCAGGCGCAGACATTCCTGCGGGCCAAAACGCTGTTCACACCGTTAAGTCTGCTGGCAGGCCTGTGGGGCAGCCTGTTGCTGGTGGGTGCTGCCGGTGGCGGTACCGATCTGTGGCAACCCTTGCAGGTCTACACCGCCGGGACAGTGGCGGGCGCCAGCTCTGCAAGCACGGCCCACGACGCTTTCATCACCATCAAGGACCCCGCAGGCCTGGACCGGGAACTGGCCAGCGCCAAGGCCGATGGCCAGTGGGTCATGCTCGATTACTACGCCGACTGGTGTGTGTCGTGCAAGGTCATGGAGAAGCAGGTGTTCGGCAAACCCCAGGTCATGGATGCACTGCAAGGGGTGCGCCTGTTGCGTCTTGACGTGACCGCCGATAATGTCGCCAGCCGCGAGCTGCTCAGCCGCTATCAGGTACCGGGCCCGCCCAGCTTTGTCTGGATCGGCCCCAACGGAATCGAGCGTCGCGGGCAACGCATCACTGGCGAAGTCAACGCCCAGACCTTCTTGAATAACTGGAACGCCACTCGGGAACTCCTCTAAATGCTCACCCTGACCATCGGTTCGTTTGCGCTGGCCATCAACCATTTGCTGCTGATTCTGGCCCTTGCCCTGGCGACACTGGTGGGGTGGCGGGTGGCCAAGCGCGGTGGCGAAAATCCCGAGTCAGTGCTGTTCAGCCTTTTTTTACTGGGCTTGCTGGTGGCGCGCATCGGTTTTGTCATCAGCTATTGGCGCTACTTCAAGGACGACCCGCTGCAAGTCCTGGACTTGCGCGATGGCGGCTTCTTGCTGTGGCCGGGGCTGATCGCAGTGGTGGCCGGTGCAGTCATCTGGGGCTGGCGCAGGGCCGGCCTGCGGCGGCCACTGGGCTGGGGGCTGGGCAGTGGCCTGGCGTTCTGGCTACTTGCCAGTCTCTCGTCCAGCCTTTACGAACAAGGCACGCGGCTGCCGGAGATGGTGTTGCGCAACGCCAACGGCGAGTCCGTGGAATTGAGCAGCTATCAGGGCGGGCCTCTGGTGATCAACCTGTGGGCCACCTGGTGCCCGCCGTGCCGACGGGAAATGCCGGTCCTGCAGAACGCCCAGCATCAGCATCAGAACGTGACGTTCCTGTTCGTCAACCAGGGCGAGAGCATGCAGAGCGTCAGTACCTTCCTTGAAACCCAGGGCCTGAATCTCAGTAACGTGCTGTTCGACAGTGGCGGCCAACTGGCACAAAAAGTCGGTTCAATGGCCCTGCCGACTACGCTGTTCTATAGCGCTGAAGGCAGGCTGCTGGGCAGTCATCTGGGCGAACTGTCCCAAGCCAGCCTGGCCCGGGCCATGGAGCCCTTAAATCTGAACAATTCAATGTCGGCCCAACAGGCCGACCCTGCAAGGAATGAGCAAAAATGTTTAACCGCAAACTGCTGACCCTGAGCATGACCGCCCTGCTGGGCACTGCACTTTTGCAATCCCCTGCACTGCAGGCCGAGGAACTGCCGCCAGCGATCAAGAAGATTGAAGCCAAAGGCGCAAAAATCATTGGCAGTTTCGATGCGCCCGGCGGTTTGCGTGGCTATGCCGCCCAGTACCAGAACCGTGGCATGGCGCTGTACCTGACCCAGGACGGCAACGTGCTGGTGGGCAATTTGTATGATGCCCAAGGCAATGACTTGAGCCTGGCACCGCTGCAAAAACTGGTTTACGAACCTATGGCCAAGCAAGTCTGGGCCGAGATGGAAAAGAGCAACTGGATCGCCGACGGCAAAAAGGATGCACCGCGGGTTGTTTACCTGTTCAGCGACCCGAACTGCCCGTACTGCAACATGTTCTGGGAACAGGCCCGTCCGTGGGTTGACTCGGGCAAGGTGCAATTGCGCCACATCATGGTGGGTATCATCCGCGAAGACAGCCCTGCCAAATCTGCCGCCTTGCTGGCCGCCAAAAATCCCCAGCAGGCCCTGCACGACCACGAGAAAGCCGGCAAGGCCAGCACGCTCAAGCCTTTGGCCAAAATCCCGGCTGACGTTCAGGCCAAGCTGGATGCCAACGCCCAACTGATGGAGGAGCTGGATGTGGCTGCAACCCCGGCGATTTTCTATCTGGATGAACAAGGCAACCTGCAACAGCAGCAAGGCGCACCGTCGCCGGAAAAACTGGTGCAGATTCTCGGTCCCAAGTAAAAACCGCAGGCTGCGTTCTTGCCCACACAAGATCGCAGCCAGTTGCCGACACCGTCGTGAAGCATGTCTCAGTCCGCCTCTTCAGGCGCTATTAGTTCTATTTCTCAATTGACAATCATTATCATTAAGCCTAGTTTGTGAACAGCTGTGTAGGACGCTTCCCACGAAGAGCGCCTCACTCAAACTTTCGCAACAGGTGATCTCCATGACGGAACAAATGTCCACAGGCAAGTGCGACTCACCCTTACTTCAAGCCTTTGTTGATAACCGACTGGTCCTGGTCAAAATCGCAGCACGCATCACCGGTTGTCGATACAGGGCCGAGGATGTCGTGCAGGATGCTTTCTTCCGTTTGCAGTCCGCGCCGCAGATCACCTCTTCATTCAAGGCACAGCTCAGCTACCTGTTCCAGATCGTGCGCAACCTTGCGATTGATCACTACCGCAAGCAGGCGCTGGAGCAAAAATACTCGGGCACCGAAGAGGAAGGCCTGAACGTGGTCATCCACGGCGCCTCCCCCGAAACCTCACTGATCAATTTCTCGACCCTGGAACACATCGCGCTTGCACTGACCGAACTGCCGAGCCGCACGCGCTATGCGTTCGAGATGTACCGCCTGCACGGCGTGCAGCAAAAAGACATCGCCAAGGAGCTGGGCGTGTCGCCAACGCTGGTCAATTTCATGATTCGCGATGCCCTGATTCACTGCCGCGAGGTCTCGGGAACGCACCCCGATACCTACGCCCGCCGCTAACGCCGAAGCAGCGGCCTCGTTGCTTCGGCAGCTGCTGCAAAGAGTGCCGCTTGACTGACCTTCCCCTACATCTCGACCACGTCAATCTGGTAGGGAGCAAAAATGGCTCTCAACTGCCCATTGTCTCGAAGACTGCTCATCATTTGCGCGAATTGCTGACTCTTGATCGGTGCATCGAGCCGCAGCAACGCGTAGTGCCGATAGATCTGATCGACACGCTCGGACATCATGATCTGTGACTTGACCTTAGGGTCGTAGCGCTGAATGTCGATCAGGTTGGAGCGTGTCATCAATGCAATGTCTGCCCGCCCGCGCAGGACCATCAACAGGTTGCTTTCGTGGGAATAGGTCAGGGTTGCGCTGAAGGTATCGGCAAGGAATTTCGGGGTCGAATTGAACCCGGCAAAGGCGTAGTGATAGCCGCTAAAGAGCGCAAGCCGCTTGCCGCTCAACTCATCAAAATATCGTTGGGCCCGATCAGGTTGGTACCTGGCGACAAATACTTCGGCGTCTTCGAGGCCCATGTCGACGGCCGTGTACGAGAACGCCTGCCAACCCCAGGCAGGATTTTCGAACATCATCATGTCCACCCGCCCCCGCTCAAAATCACGCACGCGCCTTGGGATCGAACTGGGCACCAGGACAAAGCGGTAGTCGCTCTGTAACTGGTTGAGGGCGTTGAGCAATTGTGACAACAGACCGGTGTCGGCACCGCGCTCGGGGCGTACGGTATACGGCGGGAAATGCGCAGCTCCAACCCTGATTTCCTGGGCGGCCCAAACCGGCGTTAGCCAGATCATGCCGAGGGCCAGCAACACACAATGAGCCAACTGTATCGGCGAACACTTTAAAACCATATACATCCCGCGCCGCCCATGGCTGGAACTTATTGATCGACACACGACCTGAGATCGAGCACGCACACCATTAAACCGCCTATAGACTAGCAAGCAAGCGGTCGACTGGCCCACTACAAAATACGTCCCCGGGTCAGTGTTTTAGCTACGCTCCCACTTCAACGCCGATGCTGTTAAAGGAAGCTGCACATGCCTCACTGGCTGGTAATTGACCTGGAAGCCACAACCGATGATGGCGGCTGGCCCCTGGAAGAAATGGAAGTGATTGAAATCGGTGCCAGCGTGGTCACTCGCGCCGGCCGGGAGGTGGATCATTTTCAGCGTTTTATTCGCCCCCAACGTCGTCCCCTCTTGACGCCCTTTTGCCGTCAACTGACTCGCATCACCCAGGCCAACATTGACTCCGGGGCTCCGATGACGGTGGTGTGGGAGCAGTTCGAGCGCTGGCTCGGCCAGCATCTGCCCAAGCTTGAAGGGTGGGCCAGTTGGGGCGACTACGATCGCAAACAGCTGGAGCAGGAATGGCGCCAGAAGCAACTGGACAGTGCCCTGCTGCAATTGCCGCACATGAACCTCAAGCAGCAATTTGCCCAGGCCCGCCAGCTCAAGCGTGCACTTGGACTTAACAGCGCCCTGCAACTGGCCGGAATGCAGTTCAATGGCCAGCAGCATCGCGCCCTGGAAGATGCGCGAAATACTGCACGTTTATTGCCACTGGTACTCAAGGGGTGACGGCCACAAAAGGGCGTGACGGGATAAAACGGCTTCTGCATACTGGCCAGCCTTTTTTAGCCCATTCCGAGGAATCGCCATGTTTAAAGTCAACGAATACTTCGACGGCACCGTCAAGTCGATTGCCTTCGCACAAACCGAAGGCAAGGCCACCATTGGCGTCATGGCTGCGGGCGAATACGAGTTCGGCACAGCCGAGCGTGAAATCATGCACGTGGTCTCAGGTGAACTGAGCGTCAAGCTGCCGGGCAGCAGCGAGTATGAAACCTTCAAGAGCGGCAGCCAGTTCAACGTGCCGGCCAACAGCAAGTTCCAGCTCAAGGTTGCAGTGGACACCGCTTACCTGTGTGAGTACCGCTAAATCCCCCTCTGGCAGCAACTGTCTTGATGCTGCCATGTGGGAGCGGGCTTGCTCGCGATACAGACGACCCGGTCTGTCTGTTGAATCGCGTTGATGCCATCGCGAGCGAGCCCGCTCCCACCGCTACACCCCTACGTTGAACTGCAACGCCGCCAACCGCGCATACAGCGGGTTGCTGGCGATCAACTGTGCGTGGGTGCCGATGGCAACCAGCTTGCCCTGATCCATGACCGCAATGCGGTCGGCGTTCTGCACAGTGGCCAGGCGATGAGCAATCACCAGCGTCGTGCGGCCTTGCATCAGGCTGGGCAATGCCTGCTGGATCAAGTGTTCGCTCTGGGCATCCAGGGCACTGGTGGCTTCGTCCAGCAACAGGATCGGGGCATCCACCAGCAGCGCCCGGGCGATAGCCAGACGCTGGCGTTGACCGCCCGATAACCCCAGACCGCCATCACCCAAGTGGGTTTTGTAGCCCTCGGGCATTTGCAGGATGAAGTCATGGGCATGGGCAATCCGTGCGGCGGCTTCAACTTGCCCATCGCTGGCACTCGCATTGCCGTAGCGGATGTTGTCTTCAATGGTGCCGAAAAACAGTGCCGGGGTTTGCGACACCAGGGCAAAGCAACGGCGCAGGTCTTGCGGGTCAAGTTGGGTGATCGGCTGCCCCTCAAGCAGGATCTGGCCTTGCTGGGGATCGTAAAAGCGCAGCAGCAGGTCAAACAACGTCGACTTGCCTGCCCCCGAAGGCCCCACCAACGCCAGGGTTTCCCCCGCGTTAACCGACAGGCTTAGCCCGTCAATCGCGTAGCTTTCAGGCCGTGAAGGGTAGGAAAACCGCAGGTTTTCGAGTTGCAGATTACCGTCCACCCGCTCGGGTAAAACGCGCAGGTCGGTGCTCGGTGGCAAGATCAGGCTTTTTGCCTGCAGCAGCTCGGCAATTCGCTCGGCCGCACCCGCCGCCTGTTGCAGTTCGCCAATGACTTCACTCAGGGTGCCAAACGCGCTGCCCACCACCAGGCTGTAGAACACAAAGGCTGCCAGCTCGCCACCGGTGATGCGCCCCGCGATCACGTCCATGCCACCGACCCACAGCATCACCCCGACGGCGCCCAGTACCAGCAAAATCACCAACGTGATCAACCATGCCCGTTGCAGGATACGTTTGCGTGCGGTGGCAAACGCATGCTCAACGGTGCTGGCAAAGCGCTGCTGGTCTTGCTGTTGATGGTTATAGGCCTGGACCGTCTTGATCTGGCCCAGGGCCTCGGCGACATAGCTGCCGACATCGGCAATCCGGTCCTGACTCTGGCGCGACAGGCTGCGCACCCGGCGACCAAAAAACAGAATGGGCACCAGCACCAGTGGCAAGGCGACCACCACGATACTGGTGAGTTTGGGGTTGGTGACAAACAACAGCACCACGCCGCCGATCACCATGAGGCTGTTGCGCAAGAACAGGGACAGCGAAGAACCGATCACTGATTGCAACAAGGTGGTGTCGGTGGTCAGTCGTGACTGGATTTCCGAACTGCGGTTGTTCTCGTAGAACCCCGGGTGCAAATCGATCAGGTGATTGAACACCTGGCGCCGAATGTCCGCGACCACCCGCTCACCGATCCACGACACCAGATAAAAACGCACAAAGGTGCCCACGGACAATCCCAGCACCAGCATCAGAAAAAAACCGATGGACTGGTTAAGCAGGTGCGGGGACTGGGTCATAAAACCCTTGTCCACCAGCAAGCGAATGCCCTGCCCCATCGACAAGGTAATGCCCGCTGTCACAATCAGGGCCAACAGGGCGCCACCGGCATGCCAACGATAGGGCGCAATGAAATGGGTGGCCAGGCGGATGGCACGACGATGACGGGACGAAAGCATGGGAGGGTATCCAGAATGAGGATCAGCGTAAAAAGCCTTACACAGCCTACAACGAAGTTCGGCTTACGCTGGTAAACCTTTCTCACTCGTTTTGATTATGACCTGCCTCAACAGGTCCTAGGCAGTAATGTTCTAAAGTCGGGCTGGAAGTTTCAGGATATTTCTGTTGGACTGGGCTGGTGGCCAAGTTTGTAACCGCTTGGTCATCAATCGGATCTACAGTAGCGCTACACCCTGATGAGGAGACAGGCCATGGATTTGCAACAGAACGCTCAAGCCGTACCGGTGATTCGCACCCAACCACAGCAATCCCTGGGGTGCGCGTTTATCGACGAGAATGGACAGGAGATCCTGATCACTGAAGCCATGATCCAGGACGCTTGCCACGAACTGGAGCAACGCCTGGTCAAGCCGTCTCGCAAGGACTGATCCTTGCCTGCAAGACCTTGTTCATGATCACACTGCATTCGCGACACTGACCGGCCCTACTGCGTAGGGCCGGTTTTTTTGTGCCCTGGACTTTTAGACCGGCACCGCACCCAACGCTTTGACCAGTTGGGTCAAGGCGACTGATTCGCCCTCGATATGCACGGGCAAACCTTCGATCTCGCGGCGAATCGGGTAGTGCTTGCGCAAAGCATCAAACGCCAGCTTCTGCTCCTGGACACTGCCGATCAGGCTGCGGCGAAAATCCGCATCGTCACGGCGCGGGTCGTAAACGCCGCGACAGATCATGGCCATTGCCCAGCCAGGATCGGTGTTGGCACTCAGCTCGACCTTCGCCAGCCAAGGGGCAGGCAACAGATCGGCAAGTTTTACCTGCGGGGTATGGCCCAGGAAATCGCACAACGCCTGATAAATCTGTGCGGTGCCCCGCTGCTTGCCATCCAGGCTGTGCCCGGCGATGTGCGGGGTCGCCAGTACGCACAAGTCAGCCAGTTCGACGTCAACTTGCGGCTCGTCCTCCCACACATCCAGTACCGCCTGGAGGTCTTCGCGCCGGGTGAGCACTGTGCGCAATGCGGCATTATCAATCACCGGGCCCCGGCTGGCGTTGATCAACCAGGTGCCCGGCTTCAGTTGCTCCAGACGCTGCTGGTCGAACAAGTGCCAGGTCGGGTAGTCGCCCGTTTTATCCAGCGGAGTGTGCAGGCTGAGCACATCGCAATGCTCAATGATGTGTTCGAGGCTGACGTAATCGCCCCCCTCGACTGCCTGTCGCACCGGATCACACACCAGCACGTTGAGGCCCAGGGCACGCAGCACATTGACCAGGCGCCCGCCCACTTCACCGGCGCCAATCACGCCGTAGGTGCGTTGCGTCAGATCGACACCTTCGATCTCGGCCAGGGTCAACAAACTGCCGAGCACGTAGTCGACCACGCCCCGGGCATTGCAACCGGGGGCGCTGGACCACTGAATTCCGGCTTGCTGAAAGTAGTCGAGGGCCAGGTGATCGGTGCCGATGGTGCATGTTCCGACAAACCGTACCGCGCTGCCTTCGAGCAGGTCGCGATCGACTTTCGTCACGGAGCGCACCAGCAGGATATCGGCGTCATGCACGTCGGCACGGCTGATCTGGCGCCCCGGAAAACGGCGTATTTCACCGAAGTCAGCAAAAAATTCTTCGATCAGCGGAATATTTTCGTCAGCAACAATCAACATGGCAGGCTCCTTTCGCGGAGTGGCAGTGTAGGCGTTGTTGCGATGAATGGGCCAGCCGGGTGTGGAAGGTACTCACAGTCACGCTTACAAAGCTCCTACAACTCAATGTTTTCTGACCATTTGGTCAAGGGTACAATCGCCAGCTTTGCGCGTTAAACACTGTGGATGCACGCTTGTGAACTCTGTCACTCATACTCCCCCTTCTACCGCTGTCAGCCGCCCGGCCCGGGTTCGTACAGAAGTGCGCGCACTCCTGGCACTGGCGTTTCCGATCATCATTTCGCAAATCGCCACCACCGCAATGGGGTTTGTCGATGCGGTGATGGCCGGGCGCGTCGGCCCGCGGGATCTGGCGGCCGTGGCGCTGGGCAACTCCATCTGGGTCCCGGTGTTTCTGCTGATGTCGGGCATTTTGTTAGCCACCACACCCAAAGTGGCCCAACGTTTTGGCGCGGATGCCCACAGCGACATCGGCCCGATCGTGCGCCAGGCGCTGTGGCTGGCATTGATTACCGGCCTGTGTGCGGCCCTCATTCTGATCGGTGCCGAACCCCTGCTGCATGGGATGAAGGTCGACCCTGACTTGATCGAGCCGAGCATGGGTTATTTGTACGGGATCGCCAGTGGCATGCCCGCAGTCGGGCTGTATTGCGTATTACGCAATTTCAGCGATGGCCTGGGTAAAACCCGACCAAGCATGGTGCTGGGGCTGAGTGCCCTGGCACTCAATATCCCGATCAACTACATCTTTATTTATGGTCACTTTGGCGTACCCGCCATGGGCGGTGTGGGCTGTGGTTGGGCCACGGCCATTGTGATGTGGTTCATGGCCATCGGCATGGTGGTCTGCACCTGGCGAGGGGCTGTCTACCAGTCGAGCAAGGTGTACAGCCATTTTGAATGGCCACAGTGGGCGATCCTCAAACGCTTGCTCAGCGTGGGCCTGCCAATTGGTATCGCGGTATTTGCCGAGTCGAGTATTTTTGCGGTGATTGCGCTGCTGATCGGCAGTCTCGGTGCAACCGTGGTGGCGGGCCATCAGATCGCCCTGAACTTCAGCTCGCTGGTGTTCATGATTCCGTATTCGCTGGGCATGGCCATCACCGTGCGTGTTGGCCAGGCCCTGGGCCGTCAACAGCCTCGCGAAGCGCGATTTGTCGCTGGCGTGGGCATGGGCACAGCGCTGGTATGGGCGGCGATTTCCGCCAGCCTGATCCTGCTGCTGCGTGAGCAGATTGCGACCGTCTACACCGCCGACCCGCTGGTGATCGAGGTGGCAACCATGCTGCTGATGTTTGCTGCGCTGTATCAGTTTTCGGACGTGATCCAGGTCACCGCAGCCGGCGCCCTGCGGGGCTATCAAGACACGCGGGTGACGATGGTTCTGACGCTGTTCGCGTATTGGGGCATCGGTTTGCCGGTGGGCTACGCGCTGGGGCTGACCGACTGGTTTGGCGAGGCCAATGGCCCGAGCGGGCTATGGCAAGGTTTGATCGTCGGCCTGACCTGCGCCGCGCTGATGCTCGGCGTGCGGCTGGCGCGCAGTGCGAAGAAACACATTCGCCGCGCCGCATAACACGTGGTCGCTGCCGAAGGCTGCGGGAAGGACTGCGGGGCCTTCAATATAACGGGTTGCTCCGCAACCCTTCGCAGCCTTCGGCAGCGACTACGGGTCCAGCTCAATCCTGCTTCTTGCGGATCCAGTACAGGTACTTGCCCGCCTCTTCCTGTTGCCCCACCAGTTCATGGTCAAGAAACACGCAGAACTTGGGAATGTCGCGCCGGGTCGAGGGATCGGTGGCAATGACTTTCAACAAGCCACCCGGCGCCAGGTCGCGAATGTGTTGGTGCAGCATCATCACCGGCTCAGGGCAGTTAAGGCCGGTGGCGTCCAGGGTGCCGTCAACCGGCAGGTCAGTAAAACTCATCAGTTACTCCCGAATCAGCGAGATTTAGGTTTTTTAACGTCCAGTCGACGCAAATGACAGGTCACTTCTTCACGGTCGTGATACAGCTGCTTGCAGCCGATTTCGACCTGAATACCCCGCGCCTTGAAGCCATCTGCAATACGGTCGAGCAAGCGGCGCACTTCGGCATAACGCTGCTTCATCGGCAGTTTCAGGTTGACCACCGCTTCACGGCAATGACCTTCGCCGATCCACTCTTCAAGCATCGCGGCATTGCGCGCCGGCTTCTCTACGATGTCACAGACCATCCAGTCCACCGGTTGCTTGGGCTTGAAGGTAAAGCCATCGGCCATCAAGTGCTGAACCAGGCCGGTGTCCATCAGGCTTTCAGCCATTGGGCCGTTGTCGATGGCGGTCACGATCATGCCGCGATTGACCAACTGCCAGGTCCAGCCACCTGGCGCCGCGCCGAGGTCCACGCCGGTCATGTCACTGTGCAAGCGCTCATCCCATTGATCACGGGGGATAAAGTGATGCCAGGCTTCTTCCAGCTTGAGTGTGGAGCGGCTCGGCGCTTCACGGGGGAACTTGAGACGCGGAATGCCCATGGGCCACATGGCCGAGTTATCGGCTTCAGCCAACCCGAGAAACACTTCGCGCCCGCTTTTAAAGGTCAGCAGCAGACGCGGCTTGTGGGCATCGTCTTCTACCAGTTTGCCGGCCTTGATCAACGCCTTGCGCAGATGGGCGTCAAACTTTTTGCAGAAGTTGGACAGCTCTTTACCGTCATTGGTGTCGACTATTTCCAGCCACAGGCTGCCGCACACCGGAAAGTCCGCCATGTGCTCAAGAATAACGCTGATCCGGTCGGTTTCCGGGAGATCGACAAAGCCGCCACGGGCCCATTGCCGCGGGAAAATCAGCTCGGCAAAACGCAGGCCTTTCATCAGGCGTTCAGCGCCGCCTTCTTCGGTACACACAAATTCGGCGCAGGCAGTGCTCGGCTTGGCCTTGGCATAGCCAGACACATTGAGGCGGGCGGCGTGTTCGGCGATTTCCGAGCAGACTTCGCCTTCAAACCCGGGCCGGCAGTGCATAAAAACGGTGTTCATTGAATTACTCCTGGGCAGCTGGCAGGAATTGGCCAGCTGCGCATCCTTGATTTGGCGCAAGGACTGTCACGAAAAGGTCGGCATGATAGCCGAGTTCGGAACCTTGAACCCCCATAGACAGTCCAGTTATTAGCCAGAGCCCGGAATCAGAGCTAGGTTAGAAGCTCTGTTTGTGCCACGTGATCCGTCTAAAGGAGTCATTTCATGTCCTCCCTCGATAGCCTGAACACCCTAGCCACACTAAAAGTCGACGATAAGACTTATCACTACTTCAGCCTTGAACTCGCCGCCCAATCACTGGGCGATCTGAACAAGCTGCCCATGTCGCTCAAAGTGTTGCTGGAAAATCTGCTGCGCTGGGAGGACGGCAAAACCGTTACCGAGCCTGACCTCAAGGCGCTGGCTGCCTGGCTCAAGGAGCGGCGCAGCGACCGGGAAATCCAGTACCGCCCTGCCCGTGTGCTGATGCAAGACTTTACCGGTGTACCGGCAGTGGTCGATCTGGCCGCCATGCGCGCCGCAATGGCCAAGGCGGGTGGCGATCCGCAGCGAATCAACCCGCTGTCTCCCGTTGACCTGGTGATCGACCACTCGGTGATGGTTGACCGGTTCGCCAGCGCCAGCGCCTTTGAGCAAAACGTCGACATCGAGATGGAACGCAACGGCGAGCGGTATGCGTTTTTGCGCTGGGGGCAGAATGCCTTCGATAACTTCAGCGTTGTCCCGCCCGGCACCGGAATTTGCCATCAGGTCAACCTGGAGTATCTGGGTCGTACGGTCTGGACCAAAGACGAAGACGGTCGCACGTATGCCTTCCCGGATACGCTGGTGGGCACCGATTCCCACACAACCATGATCAATGGCCTCGGCGTACTGGGCTGGGGTGTGGGCGGGATCGAAGCCGAAGCCGCCATGCTCGGCCAGCCCGTGTCGATGCTGATCCCGGAAGTGGTGGGGTTCAAGCTCAGCGGCAAACTCAAAGAAGGCATCACCGCGACGGATCTGGTGCTGACAGTTACGCAAATGCTGCGCAGCAAGGGCGTTGTCGGCAAGTTCGTCGAATTTTATGGCGATGGCCTTGCCGATCTGCCTCTGGCCGACCGTGCCACCATTGCCAACATGGCCCCGGAATATGGCGCAACCTGCGGCTTTTTCCCGGTGGATGAAATCACTCTGGACTACTTGCGTTTGTCCGGACGCCCTGCCGCCACGGTCAAACTGGTCGAGGCTTATTGCAAGGCCCAGGGTTTGTGGCGGATAGCGGGCCAGGAACCGGTTTTCACGCAAACCCTGGCACTGGACATGGGCACCGTCGAAGCCAGTCTGGCCGGGCCAAAACGCCCGCAAGACCGGGTGTCGCTGCCCAATGTCGGCCAGGCCTTCGATGAGTTTCTCAGCCTGCAATTCAAACCCACCCCTAAAGAAGTAGGCCGTCTGGAAAGCGAAGGCGGCGGCGGTGTGGCTGTGGGCAATGCAGACTTGATCGGCGAAGCGGATTACAGCGTTGATGGCCATACCTATCGCCTGAAAAACGGCGCCGTGGTGATTGCAGCCATCACCTCATGCACCAACACTTCGAACCCGAGTGTGATGATGGCTGCCGGGCTGGTGGCCAAAAAAGCCGTCGAAAAAGGCCTGAAGAGCCAGCCCTGGGTCAAGACGTCCCTGGCACCAGGCTCCAAGGTCGTGACCGATTACTACAAGGCCGCCGGCCTGACCCACTACCTCGATCAACTGGGTTTCGCCCTGGTGGGCTACGGCTGCACGACCTGCATCGGCAACTCCGGGCCACTGCCTGAGCCGATTGAAAAGGCAATTACCCAGTCCGATCTGACCGTGGCCTCGGTACTGTCGGGCAACCGCAACTTTGAAGGGCGCGTCCACCCGCTGGTGAAAACCAACTGGCTGGCCTCACCGCCGCTGGTGGTGGCCTATGCCCTGGCGGGCACCGTGCGGATTGATATCAGCCGTGACCCGCTGGGAACCGGCAAAGACGGCCAACCGGTGTACCTGCGCGATATCTGGCCCAGCCAGAAAGAAATCGCCGACGCCGTGGCCCAGGTCACCACCGGTATGTTCCACAAGGAATACGCTGAAGTGTTTGCCGGTGATGCCCAGTGGCAGGCCATTGAAGTCCCCCAAGCCGCGACTTATGTCTGGCAGGCCGACTCGACCTACATCCAGCACCCGCCGTTTTTCGACAACATCAGCGGGCCGTTGCCGGTGATTGCTGACGTCAAGGCGGCGAATATCCTGGCACTGCTGGGCGATTCGGTCACCACCGACCACATCTCCCCTGCGGGCAACATCAAGGCGGACAGCCCCGCCGGACGCTATCTGCGTGAGAAAGGCGTCGAGCCACGGGATTTCAACTCCTATGGCTCACGACGCGGCAACCACGAAGTCATGATGCGCGGCACCTTTGCCAATATCCGCATTCGCAACGAAATGCTCGGGGGCGAAGAAGGCGGCAATACGATCTACATTCCCACCGGCGAGAAACTGCCGATCTACGATGCAGCCATGGCCTATCAGGCATCCGGTACACCGCTGGTGGTGATTGCCGGTCAGGAATACGGCACCGGTTCCAGCCGTGACTGGGCAGCCAAAGGCACTAACCTGCTGGGGGTCAAAGCGGTCATTGCCGAGAGCTTTGAGCGTATCCACCGCTCGAACCTGGTGGGCATGGGCGTTCTGCCATTGCAGTTCAAGCTCGACCAGAACCGCAAGAGCCTGAACCTCACAGGCAAGGAGACGCTGGATATCCTGGGGCTTACCGGCGCGCAACTACAACCACGGATGAACCTGACGCTGGTGATCACCCGCGAGGATGGCAGCCAGGATAAAGTCGAAGTGCTGTGCAGGATCGATACGCTTAACGAGGTGGAATACTTCAAAGCGGGAGGGATTTTGCACTATGTGTTGCGTCAGCTGATTGCCTCTTAGCCACACCTGAACACTGTAGAAGCGGGCTTGCCCGCATGCTCAGCCTTTTGAGTCGTTATACTGGCGCGCCCCGGACTGGATCCGGGGTGCTTTTTTAACGATTCCAAGGATTTTCATGATTGTTCTGCCATGGCCTTATCTGGCACTTCTGACCCTCGGCTACGGCCTTGCCCTGAGCTTTGGGCAATTGGGTGTTCAAACCCTAATCGCACTTGGCCTGCTGACCCTCAGCGGGCTCGCCGTTCTACAAACCAAAAACCATTACCTGCGCTATGCCGGGCACGCACTGTTTGTTCTGCTGGCTATCGCGCTGGCCCTGCACTGGCTACCCGGTTTCCACAACGGAAAAGCCATCGGCCCCATGCGACTGACGCCTGATGCAGTGCCGTTTTCGATGTACTTCAATCTGGACAAACCACTGATTGGTTTCTGGCTGCTGCTGGTGTGCCCGTGGATCGCGCCACGCTTTGCCTGGCGCGTGTCTCTGGGCGCCACTTTAATGGGCCTGGCGCTGGCGGCGAGCATGGCGCTGGGCGGCGCGATGCTGCTGGGCATGATCGCATGGGCACCGAAATGGCCGCCCCAGGGCACTCTCTGGCTGCTGAACAACCTGCTGCTGGTAACACTGGTGGAGGAGGCGCTGTTTCGCGGCTACATCCAGGGCGGGCTGAGCCGAAAACTCAAAATGCTGCCTTATGGCCAGACTTTAGCGCTGATCGCGGCCTCGACGCTGTTTGGCCTGGCGCATGCCGCCGCTGGCTGGCAATGGATGTTGCTGGCGGGGCTGGCCGGAGTCGGCTATGGCCTGGCTTACCGCTTTGGCGGGTTGGGCGCGGCAATTGCCACCCACTTTGGGCTCAACGTGCTGCATTTCGTGTTTTTCACCTACCCGATGCTGACCCCCTGACGGGCCGGCTCCTGAAATATAAATTAAACAATTTCTTACCCATGCCGACAGCCTGTCAAAGTCTTGCGGATTGAAACGACATGCGTAACAACCAGCCCATCACTCAACGCGAACGCACATTCCCCGCGCAACAACGGTTGATCTCCACGACCGATGCCAAAGGCGTGATTTCCTATTGCAACGATGACTTTATGGAAATCAGCGGGTTTTCGCGTGAGGAGCTGATACGCGCACCGCACAATCTTGTGCGCCATCCCGACGTGCCGACTGCCGTGTTCGAGCATATGTGGAGCACCCTGAAAAAGGGCGCGCCGTGGATGGGTATCGTCAAGAACCGCTGCAAAAATGGCGACCACTACTGGGTCAATGCGTACGTCACCCCGATCTTCGAGAACGAACGCGTGGTGGGCTACGAGTCGGTACGGATCAAACCGACCGCCGAACAGATCCGCCGTGCCGAAGGCCTGTACTCACGCCTCAACCGGGGCAAATCGGCAGTGCCGCAGCGTGACAAGTGGCTACCGGTGCTGCAGGACTGGTTGCCCTTTATTCTGGTCAGTCAATTGAGCTTCACGATTGGTGCCCTGCTCAACTCCAGCTGGGGTTTTGCCCTGGCAGCCCTGCTGTCGATTCCGCTGGGACTGCTGGGCCTGACCTGGCAACAGCGCGGGATCAAGCGACTGCTTCGCCTGGCAGAACAAACCACGTCTGACCCGCTGATCGCACAGATGTACACCGACAGCCGCGGCCCGCAAGCACGCCTGGAGATGTCCATCCTGAGCCAGGAAGCACGCCTGAAAACCTGCCTGACACGCCTGCAGGACACTGCCGAGCATCTGAGCGGGCAAGCCCGTCAATCCGACATCCTGGCCCACAAGAGCTCTGTCGGGCTGGAGCGCCAGCGGGTCGAAACTGAGCAAGTGGCAACGGCCGTCAATCAGATGGCCGCGACCACACAAGAAGTGGCCAGCCACGTACAACGCACGGCTGACGCCACGCAAGAAGCCAACCGCCTGACCAGTCGCGGCCGCGATATTGCCGGTGAAACCCGCGAAGCCATTCAGCGCCTGTCAGTGGTGGTAGGCGAAACCGGTGCCACCGTCACGCAACTGGCCAAGGACAGTGACGAAATCGGCGGCGTGGTTGACGTGATCAAAGGCATTGCCGACCAGACCAACCTGCTGGCCCTGAACGCAGCCATCGAAGCGGCGCGAGCCGGTGAAATGGGCCGTGGCTTTGCCGTGGTGGCGGACGAAGTGCGCCAACTGGCGCAACGCACCAGCGCTTCCACCGGGCAAATTCACAGCCTGATTGCAAAGCTGCAACAGACCGCAGCCACTGCCGTCCAAACCATGGACGCCGGTCACCGTCAGGCTGAAGAGGGCGTGGCTCGGGTGCTGGAAGCCGACAAGGCGCTGGTGGGCATCAGCGAAGCGGTGGCCAATATCACCGACATGACTGCCCAGATCGCAGCGGCTACCGAGGAGCAAAGTGCGGTAGCTGAAGAAGTCAGCCGTAACATCAGCACCATTGCCGACCTGGCAGACCAGACTTCGGAACAGGCGCAGCATTCAGCGCTGTTGAGCGAAGAGCTGAGCCAGACCGTAAACAGCCAGTACTCGCTGGTGGAACGGTTTAACCGCTGAGGGTATTGAATACACCTACCGCGTAGATACTCTGTTGCCGGTCAAACGCGCTCCTCTAGTGGCTGCGCGCAAGACAGGTATTTCGAGTACATCTCCAGTATTTGTGTCCAACTGAACTATGGGTTTCGCCCCTAGGGCGAGGTGAGTGGTACTCGCGATCCGTAGCAGCTGTCGAGTAGAACGAGGCTGCGTCCGGCGTGATGCGGCACCCCGACGTAGCCGTCGTAAAATCAGCTTTCACGGTTTATCAGGCATACCGCGTGTACTGGCTTTGCGACCGCTTCGCGATCGAACGTAGCCTCGTTCTACTCGTCAACTGCTACGACGCGTAGTTGACGACGAAACCTGTAGTCGCTGAGGAGCGAAGCGAGGCTGCGAGGGGTTGCGCAGCGACCCTGCTTGAAGGTCCTACGGCCCTTATCGCAGCCTGCGGCAGCGACTACACGTGGTGTTCAGGCCCTGGGAATCAGTCATTTCGTACGACGTTTCGCTTTCATTCTCGTGAAACATCCGAGAAGATTCCGCTCGCTTGCGCCTGTCCATTTCGAGGAATAGTCTCGGCCAATCGCTGTCAATCAGCGGTTGGGTTTAGTAGCCCGACGATGTGATCAGGCGCAAGGCGCCACCTTAGTGAGGCGCTTTTTTTCGGCCCCGCTTTATGGTGGTCGTGCGCAGGGCGCCTTCGAGCGCGCCGGGTTTCCTGATCACCGGTCTACTAACCTGCGTACGGCTGCCACCCATTCGTTTAGTAGCGACAGGTGACAGCTCCTTTAAGTTGGTCAGGAGTTTTAACCATGAAAAAAATCACCCCCGATCCCCCTGTTGTCCCCCTCGATGCTGCTGACAGTCACGACCCGTTGCTGGATCGTATCGCCGTCGAACGTGCGCTCAATTACTACCTGCAAAACCATAAGCCTCAACGCCCCATGGGCACGGCCATGCTGGCCATCCCGAACAGTGTCAATTCAGAAGCGGCTTTGGCCCAGGCGTCAGACTTGTTGCGCTGTGCGGGTGCCTGCGCGAATGAGGCGGGGAATGGCCTGAGCGGGCATGCGCGCGATTTGGTGTTGTCGGTCATGCACCTGGTGGAGCTGGCCAAGGGGTATGTCGACAAGTCGCTGGACACACTGGCAACGCACTGAAGCAGCACGCGCCTGATTGGCGACAGGCGCGTCATTGCTCAATGACGGAAGGGTTTCTGTAGCAACTGAGGCTGCGTTCCTTCCCAGCTGCTACACGGCGTGTTGCAACCACTGCGCAATCCTGTCCGCCGCATCATCCAGATGCTGCTCATGGGTAAACCCCGAGGCCTTTAACGGCTTGAGGTCGTGATCTCCTGACACCAGCCACAACACTTCAATGCCAGGCGCCAGCGTGTAGGCCTCCACCGCCTCTCGATTGCCCAAGGCATCACGCTCACCTTGCACGATCAAGGTGGGCGTCTTGAGCTCAGCCAGATGTGCCACACGGGGTTTTTCCGGTTTGCCGCTCGCGTAGAACGGATAACCCAGGCACACCAGCCCATCCGCGTGCAATTCATCCGCCAGCATACTGGCCATACGCCCGCCCATTGACTTGCCGCCAATGACCAATGGCCCAGCGACATGCCGTCGCACCTCGCTAAACACTTCACGCCAGCATTCGAGCAATTTGGCCTGCTGATTTGGAGGCCTTTTGCCACCATCGAGACGTCGTTGTGCCATGTATGGGAACTCGAAGCGCAACACGCTCACCCCGCGTGCAGCAAGGCGTTCAGCCATTCCGTCCATCCAGATGCTGTCCATCGGCGCACCCGCACCGTGAGCCAGGATCAGTGTCGCGGATGAGGCTCCACAGGCGCCATTCCACAACCAGCCCCGCTGTTCCACGCACTGCAGCCATTGATCCCCGTCAATACCGACCTTGCCTGCTACACCCATGCTTGCCTCGCTTTTAGTCTGCCTATAACTCCAGGCGTGCCTTTGTATTCGCCTGAACCGTGGATGGGGAACCATGAACACTTCTACAAGTACCGCCTACAACTACAAGGTGGTCCGCCAATTTGCCATTATGACGGTGGTTTGGGGCATCGTCGGTATGGGGCTCGGCGTTTTTCTCGCCGCGCAGTTGGTCTGGCCAGAACTCAACTTCAATTTGCCTTGGACCAGTTTCGGGCGTCTGCGCCCTTTGCACACGAACGCCGTCATTTTTGCCTTCGGCGGCTGCGCCTTGTTCGCCGCCTCGTTCTACTCGGTGCAACGCACCTGCCAGGCCACGCTGTTCTCGCCCAAGATTGCGGCGTTTACCTTCTGGGGCTGGCAACTGGTGATTGTGCTCGCGGCCATCAGCCTGCCGCTGGGCTACACCAGTTCCAAGGAATACGCCGAGCTGGAATGGCCGATCGACATTTTGATCACCATCGTCTGGGTCGCATACGCCATCGTGTTCTTCGGCACGATCATGAAACGCAAGACCAAGCACATTTACGTGGGCAACTGGTTCTTCGGCGCATTCATCGTGACCGTGGCCATTTTGCACATCGTCAATAACCTGGAAATCCCGGTCAGCTTCACCAAGTCCTACTCGCTCTACGGTGGCGCCACTGACGCCATGGTGCAGTGGTGGTACGGGCATAACGCTGTGGGCTTTTTCCTGACCGCGGGCTTTTTGGGGATGATGTACTACTTCGTGCCTAAACAGGCCGAACGTCCGATCTACTCCTATCGCCTGTCCATCGTGCACTTCTGGGCGCTGATCACCCTGTACATCTGGGCCGGCCCTCACCACTTGCACTACACCGCGCTGCCGGACTGGGCCCAGTCGCTGGGCATGGTGATGTCGCTGATTCTGCTGGCACCGAGCTGGGGCGGCATGATCAACGGCATGATGACCCTCTCGGGCGCCTGGCATAAGTTGCGCAGCGACCCGATCCTGCGCTTCCTCGTGGTGTCACTGGCGTTCTACGGCATGTCGACCTTTGAAGGCCCGATGATGGCGATCAAGACCGTCAACGCCCTCTCCCACTACACCGACTGGACCATCGGCCACGTACACGCCGGTGCGTTGGGCTGGGTAGCGATGATCTCGATCGGCGCGCTGTATCACATGATCCCGAAAATCTTCGGTCGCCCGCAGATGTACAGCATGGGCCTGATCAACGCGCACTTCTGGCTGGCCACTATCGGCACCGTGCTCTACATCGCGTCGATGTGGGTCAACGGCATTGCTCAAGGCCTGATGTGGCGCGCAGTCAACGAAGACGGAACGCTGACCTACTCCTTCGTCGAAACCCTGGTGGCCAGCCATCCGGGCTATGTCGTACGACTGGTCGGTGGTGCGATCTTCTTCAGCGGCATGTTGCTGATGGCTTACAACACTTGGCGCACCGTGCGTAACGCCGAGCCCGCTGAAGTCGTAGCCGCCGCGCAGATGGCCTGAGGAGTTGGCAATGAAACACGAAGTCATTGAAAAAAATATCGGCCTGATGCTGTTGCTGATGATCCTGTGCGTGAGTGTGGGTGGCCTGACGCAAATCGTCCCTTTGTTCTTCGAGGACGTGACCAACACCCCGGTGGAGGGCATGAAGCCTTACACCGCGCTGCAACTGGAAGGTCGCGACATTTATATCCGCGAAGGCTGCGTGCAGTGTCACTCGCAGATGATCCGCCCGTTCCGCGCCGAGACCGAGCGTTACGGTCACTACTCGGTCGCCGGTGAAAGCGTGTGGGATCACCCGTTCCTGTGGGGCTCCAAGCGCACCGGGCCGGACCTGGCCCGTGTCGGCGGCCGTTACTCCGATGACTGGCACCGCGCGCATTTGTACAACCCGCGCAACGTCGTGCCCGAGTCGAAGATGCCAGCGTACCCGTGGCTGGTGGAGGCCCCGGTAGACAGCAGCCATACCGAGAAAAAACTTGAAGTGATGCGCACCCTGGGCGTGCCGTACACCGACGAAGACATCGCCAACGCCAAGCAGTCGGTGCAAGGCAAAACCGAGATGGACGCGCTGGTGGCCTATCTGCAAGTGCTCGGCACTGCCATCAAGAGCAAGAGGTAAGTCATGGTCTTCGAGATGAGTAGTGGAATGATTCGCGGCCTGGGCACCGTGGTGGTGGCCGTGGCGTTTATCGGTCTGGCCTTGTGGGTGTTCAGCCCGCGACGCAAATCGGAGTTTGAAGACGCGACCTTACTGCCATTCAAGGACGATCCAGAGGCGATTCAACACGTCGAGCAAGAACAAGCGTCTAGGAGTAACAAAGCATGACCACCTTCTGGAGTCTTTATATATGCGTGCTGACCATTGGCACGTTGATCGGCCTGACCTGGCTGCTGGTCAGTACGCGCAAGGGTGAAACCAAAAGCGATACCGTCGAGACCATGGGCCACAGCTTCGATGGCATCGAGGAGTACGACAACCCGCTGCCGCAATGGTGGTTCATGTTGTTCGTCGGCACGCTGGTGTTTGCGGTGGGGTACTTGATCCTTTACCCGGGCCTGGGCAACTGGAAAGGCCTGCTGCCCGGTTATGAAAATGGCTGGACCGGCGCCAATGAATGGCAGAAGGAAATGGACAAGGCGGATGCCAGGTTCGGGCCGATCTTCGCCAAATACGCTGCCATGCCGGTGGAGCAAGTCGCGCAGGATCCGGCCGCACTGAAAATGGGGGGACGCCTGTTTGCCTCCAACTGCTCGGTGTGTCACGGCTCGGACGCCAAAGGCGCTTTCGGCTTCCCGAATCTGGCCGACAACACCTGGCGCTGGGGCGGCGATGCCGACACCATCAAGGCCACCATCATGGGCGGACGTATTGCCGCGATGCCGGCCTGGGGTGAAGTATTGGGCGAAGCCGGGGTCAAGAACGTTGCCGCCTACGTGCGTCACGACCTGGCGGGCCTGCCATTGCCGCAAGACACTTCGGTGGATCTGGCGGCGGGCAAGCAAGCCTATGACACCACTTGCGTGGCTTGCCACGGGGCAAACGGCAAGGGCATGCAGCTGATGGGCGCGCCGGACCTGACCCAACCTGCGGGCTTTATCTACGGCACCAGCCTGGCGCAATTGCAGCAAACCATTCGCCACGGTCGCCAGGGTCACATGCCTGCGCAAAACGAGTTGCTGGGCAACGACAAGGTGCAGTTACTGGCGGCATACGTGTTCAGCTTGTCACATGGTAATCAAGAGGAAAAAACAGCCGAATAATTACCAGACATTTCCTGCCGCATCATTTTGGTGCGGCAGTTCCCGCCTCAAAGCGCGACCAAGTGTCGCACCTCTTTCTAGTCCGTTATTGCTCTCCCGCCATTCAGGACTAAGCTCTTGTCTTGCGTGATCGGGATTTTCCCGGCTCTACGTCAAGTGAAATTAATCGGTAAGTTGAAGGGCACTGTTACGGGCCACACTAGTGGGTTTACAACGGCTGTCGTCCATTGCGAAGTTCGCCATGCTCTCGCCATGCCTTACCCCCACTTGAACCTGCCCGCTTCTCCCCCTTCGGTTTTGCCCTCCGCGCGGCATTTTAGAGAGGTCCGTTTGACCTTACTCCCCGCATGGAAAGGCCGCAGAATAAGCCTTGGAAAGCATTGACCGGGGTCATGCTTCGTTGCAATACCCCTACGCTTTATACATACTTGCGACCGATTTTTATCCTAATAAAACACCTAAACCGTGGAACCTTAGAATGAGCACAGCAATCAGTCCGACTGCTTATAACTATAAGGTAGTCCGCCAGTTCGCCATCATGACGGTGGTCTGGGGGATCCTTGGCATGGGGCTCGGGGTTTTCATCGCGTCACAGCTTGTGTGGCCTGAATTGAACCTTGGCCTTGAATGGACGACCTTCGGCCGTCTTCGCCCCCTGCATACCAACCTTGTGATCTTTGCCTTTGGTGGCTGTGCATTGTTTGGCACCTCTTACTACGTCGTGCAGCGCACCTGCCAAACGCGACTGATCTCCGACACGCTCGCCTCGTTTACCTTCTGGGGTTGGCAGGCAGTGATCATCGGCGCGATCATCACGTTGCCGATGGGTTACACCACGAGCAAAGAATACGCAGAGCTGGAATTGCCTTTGGCAATCCTGCTGGCGATCGTCTGGGTGGTCTACGCCATTGTGTTCTTCGGAACCATTACCAAGCGTAAAACCAAGCATATCTATGTCGGTAACTGGTTCTACGGTGCCTTCATTCTCGTGACGGCAATGCTGCACATCGTCAACCACGCCTCCCTGCCAGTGAGCTTCTTCAAGTCTTACTCGGCATACGCCGGTGCGACAGACGCCATGATCCAGTGGTGGTATGGCCACAACGCGGTAGGTTTCTTCCTGACGACTGGCTTCCTGGGCATGATGTACTACTTCGTGCCGAAACAGGCCGAGCGCCCGATCTACTCGTATCGCCTGTCCATCGTGCACTTCTGGGCGCTGATCACCCTCTATATCTGGGCAGGTCCGCACCACTTGCACTACACCGCTCTGCCGGACTGGGCCCAGTCGCTGGGCATGGCAATGTCGATCATCCTGCTGGCTCCAAGCTGGGGCGGCATGATCAACGGCATGATGACCCTCTCTGGCGCATGGCATAAGTTGCGCACGGACCCGATCCTGCGCTTCCTCGTTGTGTCCCTGGCCTTCTACGGCATGTCGACCTTCGAAGGCCCGATGATGGCAATCAAGACCGTCAACGCGCTGTCGCACTACACCGACTGGACCATCGGCCACGTACATGCCGGTGCACTGGGCTGGGTTGCGATGATTTCGATCGGCGCCATGTACCACATGATCCCGAAAGTCTATGGCCAAAAGCAGATGTACAGCACCGGCCTGATCAACGTGCACTTCTGGCTGGCAACAATCGGTACCGTGCTTTACATCGCTTCGATGTGGGTCAACGGCATCACACAGGGCCTGATGTGGCGTGCAATCAACGACGACGGGACGCTGACCTACTCGTTCGTGGAAGCACTGCAAGCCAGTCACCCCGGCTTTATCGTTCGCGCCCTGGGCGGTGCCATTTTCGCCAGCGGCATGCTGTTCATGGCCTACAACGTGTTCCGCACCGTGCGTGCCTCGAACCCGGCAGAAGCTGAAGCGGCGAGCAAGATTGCTGTAGTTGGAGCTCACTGATGATCAAGCACGATACAATCGAGAAGAATATTGGCCTGATGGCTTTCTTCATGGTCATCGCCGTGAGCATTGGCGGCCTGACCCAAATCGTTCCGCTGTTCTTCCAGGACGTGACCAACACTCCGGTCGAGGGCATGAAGCCACGCACCGCGCTGGAACTGGAAGGCCGTGACATCTATATCGCCAACGGCTGTGTCGGCTGCCACTCGCAGATGATCCGTCCGTTCCGTGCCGAAACCGAACGTTACGGCCACTACTCGGTTGCCGGTGAAAGCGTCTGGGACCACCCGTTCCTGTGGGGCTCCAAGCGTACCGGTCCGGACCTGGCCCGCGTTGGCGGCCGCTACTCCGATGACTGGCAGCGTGCGCATTTGTACAACCCGCGCAACGTTGTGCCCGAGTCGATCATGCCGGCGTACCCGTTCCTCGTAGAGCGCAAGCTGGACGGCAAGGACACCGCGAAAAAAATGGAAGTCTTGCGCGAACTCGGCGTTCCTTACACCGACGAAGACATCGCCGGTGCCAAGGATGCTGTGAAGGGCAAAACTGAAATGGACGCACTGGTGGCTTACCTCCAGGGCTTGGGCACCATCATCAAAAGCAAACGGTGATCTGAATGGATATCGGGATGATTCGTGGCCTGGGCACTGTCGTTGTGATGGTGGCTTTTATCGGTTTGGCCTTGTGGGTATTCAGCCCGCGACGCAAGTCAGAATTTGACGACGCTACCTTGTTGCCGTTCAAGGATGATCCCGAAGCCATCAAGCACGTCGAGCAAGAGCAAGCTTCTAGGAGTAACAAAGAATGACTACGTTCTGGAGTCTGTACGTTACAGTCCTCACTCTGGGTACCATCTTCGCCTTGACCTGGCTGTTGCTGGCCACCCGCAAGGGCCAGCGCAGCGAGCAGACCGACGAGAAAGTCGGGCACGCTTACGACGGGATCGAAGAGTACGACAACCCAATGCCTAAATGGTGGTTCATGCTGTTTGTCGGCACCGTCATTTTCGCCCTCGGCTACCTCGTTCTGTACCCGGGCCTGGGTAACTGGAAAGGCCTGCTGCCGGGCTACCAGTACCTGGACACCAAAGAGCAAACCCAGTTTGCCAATGGCCAGACCGGCTGGACCGGCGTTCACGAGTGGGAAAAGGAAATGGCCAAATCGGACGCCAAATTTGGCCCGATCTTCGCCAAGTTCGCTGCCATGCCCATTGAAGAAGTCGCCAAGGATCCGCAAGCACTGAAAATGGGCGGTCGTCTGTTCGCGTCCAACTGCTCGGTGTGCCACGGCTCCGACGCCAAGGGCGCCTACGGCTTCCCGAACCTGACCGACGCCGACTGGCGCTGGGGCGGTACGCCTGCCGACATCAAGACCACCATCATGGCCGGCCGTCACGCCGTCATGCCGGGCTGGTCCGAAGTGATTGGCGAGCAAGGCGTCAGCGACGTAGCTGCCTACGTACTGACCAGTCTGGATGGCCGTAAATTGCCGGAAGGTGCGAAAGCCGACCCTGCCAAGGGCAAGGAGCTTTTCGCTACCAACTGTGCGGTGTGCCACGGTCCGGAAGGTAAAGGTAACCCGCTGATGGGTGCACCGAACCTGACTCACCCCGGGGCGTTCATCTACGGTTCGAGCTTCGCTCAACTGCAGCAGACCATCCGTTACGGCCGTCAGGGCCAGATGCCTGCACAGGCTGACCTGCAAGGGAACGACAAGGTTCACTTGCTGGCCGCCTACGTTTACAGCCTGTCCCATGGCGATGAAGCCAAGACAGACGAATAACGCAGACGTCTGAATGCAGCAAAAAATGGCCCCGCCAACGAGAGTTGGCGGGGCCATTTTGTTTCAGGATCCGGCAAGCTGTTGCAGCGCCCGCCCAAAAGGTAGTAACGTTTCTACATTGTATTTTCAGGGGAGCAGCAGCCCATGTCCATCACGACCATTTCAAGCCGCGACTTCAACCAGGACACAAGTGGTGCCAAAAAAGCAGCCCAGAATGGGCCGGTTTACATCACCGATCGTGGTCGTCCCGCCCATGTACTGCTATGCATGGAAGAGTACCAACGACTGACCGGACTGAACGCCAGCATCGTCGACCTGCTCGTCATGCCGGAGCCAGCGGTTGAATTCGAACCCGAACGCGCAATTATCACGCCGCGCCCAGTGGACTTCTAATGTTCCTGCTCGATACCAACGTCATCTCTGAACTGCGCAAACCCCAGGCCAATCCCGGCGTGGTGGCCTGGGCCAGCACTGTCCCGGCCTACCGGCTGTACATCTCGGCGATTAGCCTGCTTGAAATCGAAACCGGCATCCTGCGCCTAGAGCGGCGCGACCCTGCGCAAGCCGTACCGTTGCGCAACTGGCTGGACAACCATGTCATCCCTGCCTTTGCCGGACGCGTTCTGTCAGTGGATGGCAGCGTTGCCCGACGATGCGCCCGCCTCCACGTCCCTGACCGCAGCAATGAGAGTGATGCCCTGATCGCTGCCACGGCATTGGTTCACGACATGACCGTTGTCACCCGCAACACGAAGGATTTCGCCTTCAGCGGTGCCTCCCTGCTCAACCCTTGGGAACTCTGATTCAAGGCTGCGCGCAACTCACCCGCTGCCTTAAGTCAATTGATCCATGTCATGACTTGTTACAACTCCTATACCAACTTCTTCTTTTCCGGAACGCGACCAAAGGTCGCACCCTTGAGCTAGAGTCACAGGCGTATCATTACGTTACTGCAACACCTTCTGACCGCGGTCGGCATGTACTGACCGAGGCATTTTCCACTGCCGTGGGACGCACTAATGAGCAATCAGATTCCTGTACACGACGTCACTCCGCCTGGCAAAAAAACCACTGAAAGCACCGATCTGTACGCAGCCCGGGAAAAAATCTACACCCGTGCCTTCACCGGCCTTTTCCGCAACCTGCGCATTGGTGGCGGCGCTCTCCTGTTTCTGCTGTATTTCGGCACGGTGTGGCTCAACTGGGGCGGCCACCAGGCTGTCTGGTGGAACCTTCCGGAGCGTAAATTCTTTATTTTTGGTGCCACTTTCTGGCCACAGGATTTCATCCTCCTGTCCGGACTGTTGATCGTCGCCGCCTTTGGTTTGTTTTTTATTACCGTTTACGCCGGGCGTGTGTGGTGCGGCTACACCTGCCCGCAAAGCGTATGGACCTGGGTGTTCATGTGGTGCGAAAAGGTCACCGAAGGCGACCGCAACCAACGCATCAAGCTCGACAAAGCGCCGATGAGCGCCAACAAGTTCCTGCGCAAGCTGAGCAAGCACAGCCTGTGGCTGTTGATCGGCTTTGTCACCGGCATGACCTTTGTCGGTTACTTCTCGCCGATTCGTGAACTGGTCATCGACTTCTTTACCGGCCAGGCCGATGGCTGGGCGTACTTCTGGGTCGGCTTCTTCACCCTCGCGACCTACGGAAACGCGGGCTGGCTGCGTGAGCAGGTGTGCATTTACATGTGCCCGTACGCTCGCTTCCAGAGCGTGATGTTTGATAAAGACACCCTGATCGTTTCATACGACCCCCGTCGCGGCGAACTCCGCGGGCCACGCAAAAAAGATGCGGACTACAAGGCTCAAGGCCTGGGCGATTGCATTGACTGCACCATGTGCGTGCAGGTATGCCCCACCGGGATTGATATACGGGACGGCCTGCAGATCGAGTGCATCGGCTGCGCCGCTTGTATCGACGCCTGCGACAGCATCATGGACAAAATGAACTACCCCCGCGGCCTGATCAGCTACACCACCGAACACAACCTTTCAGGCCAGAAAACCCAGAAGCTGCGCCCGCGCCTGATTGGTTACGCCCTGGTATTGCTGACCATGATGGGGTTGCTGGCAGCCGCCTTCTTTACCCGCACACTGGTCGGTTTCGACGTCAGCAAAGACCGCGTGCTCTACCGCGAAAACGCTGAAGGCCGCATCGAAAACGTCTACAGCCTCAAGATCATGAACAAGGATCAGCAAGACCATACCTACGTGCTGGACGCCACCGGCCTGCCCGACCTCAAGCTGCAAGGCAAACGCGAAATCAAGGTCGCGGCCGGCGATATCGTCAGCCTGCCGGTCGAGCTGTCGATTGCCCCCGAGAAGCTGCCATCCAGTACCAACGAAGTGTTCTTCATCCTCAAGGACGCCGACAACAACGACATCAACGTTAAAGCCAAGAGCCGATTCATCGGCCCACAAATCAGATAAGAGAATTCGACATGCCCGCAGCAAAAGCCTCCAGCCCCTGGTACAAGCATATTTGGCCGTGGATCATCATTGCCATCCTCGCCTGTTCGGTGACCCTGACCCTGTCGATGGTCACTATTGCCGTGAACAACCCGGACCACCTGGTTAACGACAATTACTACGAGGCCGGCAAAGGCATCAACCGCTCCCTTGACCGTGAATTGCTGGGCCAGACCCTGCAACTCAAAGCCAGGCTGCGTCTGGACGAGATGACCGGCGAAGTGGTGCTGCTGCTGGAAGGCAACAGCAAGCCGCAGGTTCTGGAACTGAACCTGATCTCCCCGACCCAACCCGAAAAAGACCGCAAAATCAGCCTGAGCCAGAGCGCTTCGGAGCCAGGGCGCTACATCGGCCAACTGGATGACAAGATCGAAGGTCGCCGCTTTGTCGAGTTGATGGGCGTTGAAGACGGCCATACGTGGCGCCTGTTTGAAGAAGAACTGGTCGGCCACGACAAGGACCTGCTGCTGGGCGACGAGCCGCTGCAAGGCGCTGAAGACCACAACAAGAAGTAACCTCTTTGCGATCAAGCCCGCCGCCACCGCTATGGCAGCGGACTTGATCGCGACGACGTATTTCCCGGCGACACCATATCGCGATAGACCGCCATGACCTCTCCCGTACCCTGCTATCACTGCGCCCTGCCCGTTCCGCCGGGCAGCCGGTTTACCGCCGTTGTCCTGGGCGAAGTTCGCGAGTTCTGCTGCCCGGGCTGCCAGGCGGTGGCCGAGGCCATCGTGGCGGGCGGCCTCGAAAGCTACTACCAACACCGCAGCGAGGCGTCAGCCAACCCTGACGCCCTACCCGTGCAACTGGTAGAAGAACTGGCACTGTATGACCGCCCCGACGTGCAAAAACCATTTGTGCGCCACGAGGGTGAGCAGGCCCAAACCACCCTGCTCATCGAAGGCATCAGTTGCGCGGCCTGTGGCTGGCTGATTGAGAAACACCTGCGAAGCCTGCCTGCCGTGAGCGAAGCCCGGCTCAATCTGTCCAACCATCGACTGCATGTAAGCTGGGACACGAACCAACTGGCGCTGAGCGCCATCCTGAGCGAACTGCGTCATATCGGTTATGCCGCACACCCTTACCAGGCCGATCGCGCCACTGAACAACTGGCCAGCGAAAACCGCCTGGCCCTGCGCCAACTGGGTGTCGCCGGGCTGCTGTGGTTTCAGGCAATGATGGCAACGATGGCCACTTGGCCCGAATTCAATATCGACCTCAGCCCCGAGATGCACACTATCCTGCGCTGGGTTGCGCTGTTTCTGACCACCCCCATTGTGTTTTACAGCTGTGCACCCTTCTTCAAAGGTGCCATGCGCGACCTGCGCACCCGCCATCTGACCATGGATGTGTCGGTGTCCCTGGCCATCGGCGGGGCCTACATCGCCGGAATCTGGACCGCCATCACCGGCGTCGGCGAGCTGTATTTCGACGCGGTCGGCATGTTTGCCCTGTTCTTGCTGGCCGGGCGCTACCTCGAGCGCCGTGCCCGCGAGCGCACTGCTGCCGCCACTGCACAACTGGTCAACCTGCTACCCGCCTCCTGCCTGCGCCTGACTGACGACGGCCAAAGCGAGCGCATCCTGCTGACCGAGCTTAAAGTCGGCGACAAGGTACTGGTCCACCCCGGCGCGATCCTTCCGGCAGACGGCAAAATTCTTGATGGCCAATCAAGCATCGATGAATCCCTGCTGACCGGCGAGTATCTGCCTCAACCTCGCTGTATCGGCGACGCCGTGACGGCGGGCACCCTGAATGTCGAAGGCGCCCTGACCATTGAAGTCATGGCCCTCGGCCAGGACACCCGCCTGTCCGCCATCGTGCGGTTGCTGGATCGCGCTCAAAGCGAAAAACCGCGCCTGGCTGAAATTGCCGACAGGGCCGCGCAATGGTTCTTGCTGTTCTCGTTGATCGCAGCGGCCGGGATCGGCTTGCTGTGGTGGCAACTGGATCCATCGCGGGCCTTCTGGATTGTCCTGGCGATGTTGGTGGCTACCTGCCCTTGCGCTCTGTCCCTCGCAACCCCCACTGCACTCACTGCCGCAACCGGCACGCTGCACAAACTGGGTCTACTGCTGACCCGCGGCCATGTGATCGAGGGACTTAACCAGATCGACACCGTGATTTTCGACAAGACCGGCACACTGACGGAAGGTCGCCTGGCGCTGCGGGCCATTCGCCCCTTGAGCGACCTGGACAGCGATCAGTGCCTGGCCCTCGCGGCAGCCCTCGAAAACCGCTCCGAACACCCCATTGCCCGCGCTTTTGGCCGTGCCCCGCAAGCCGCAGAGGAAGTCCACAGCACGCCGGGCCTGGGCCTTGAAGGACGGGTTGGGGAACAGCATTTGCGCATCGGCCAGCCGGGTTTTGTCTGCGAGCTGAGCCAGTGCCAGGTCCCGACCATGCCGGATGAACCCGGGCAATGGTTATTGCTGGGTAATGGCGAGGGCGCTCTGGCCTGGTTTGTTCTGGATGACCGCCTGCGCGAGGATGCCCCCGCGTTGCTGGCCGCGTGCAAGGCACGAGGCTGGCGGACGCTGCTGCTCTCGGGAGACAGCTCGCCGATGGTCGCCAGCGTGGCCGCCGAACTGGGGATCGATGAAGCCCGGGGCGGGTTGCGCCCGGACGACAAGCTGCAAATATTGCAACAGCTCCATGCACAGGGGCGCAAGGTGCTGATGCTGGGTGACGGGGTCAACGATGTCCCGGTACTCGCCGCTGCCGATATCAGCGTGGCAATGGGGTCGGCCACGGACCTGGCCAAGACCAGTGCCGATGCAGTACTGCTCTCCAATCGCCTGGGCGCCCTGGTGCAAGCCTTCAGCCTGGCACGACGCACTCGCCGCGTGATCATCGAGAACCTGTTGTGGGCTGGCCTGTACAATGGCCTTATGCTGCCATTTGCCGCACTGGGCTGGATCACGCCGATCTGGGCCGCCATCGGCATGTCGGTCAGCTCGTTGACCGTGGTGCTCAATGCCTTGCGCCTGACGCGCACGCCTGGCGTGGCACCTGCCTGTGCCACGCCACACACCCGCCCGCTTCCGGCCTGACCGGTTGCCTGGAGCCTATATGCCAGCGCTATACGTCATGATTCCTGCGGCCTTGCTGATTGTCGCCATCGCCATCTACATCTTTTTCTGGGCCGTGGACAGCGGCCAGTACGACGATCTGGACAGCCCGGCCCACAGCATCCTGTTCGACGACCAGGACCCGCAACACACCGCAGCGGTCGAAGAAGCCAGGAACCAGCATCCGGAGTCGATCACCGACACCGACAAAAAAACGCCCCCCCATGCTTGAGTTGGCGCCACTGCTGGTCTCGGCCGTCATTTTGGGCCTGCTCGGCGGCGGGCATTGCCTGGGCATGTGTGGCGGCCTGATGGGTGCGCTGACCCTTGCCATCCCCAAAGAGCAGCGCAGCCGACGCTTCAGGTTGTTGCTGGCCTACAACCTTGGGCGAATTCTCAGCTATGCCACGGCTGGACTGCTGCTGGGGATGGCAGGCTGGGCAGTGGCCAACAGCCCCGCAGCCATGTTCATGCGCATCCTGGCCGGGCTACTGCTGATTTGCATGGGCCTGTACCTGGCTGGCTGGTGGAGCGGACTGACCCGGATTGAGAGCCTGGGGCGCGGCCTGTGGCGGCATATCCAGCCCGTGGCCACCCGCTTGTTACCCGTGTCGAGCCTGCCGCGGGCATTGCTGCTGGGTGCGCTCTGGGGCTGGCTACCCTGCGGATTGGTGTACAGCACGTTGATCTGGTCAGCCAGCCAGGGCAGCGCGATCGACAGTGCATTGCTGATGCTTGCGTTTGGCCTGGGCACCTGGCCCGTACTGCTGGCCACCGGCCTGGCTGCCGAGCGGGTGACTGCATTGCTGCGTAAACGCAGCGTGCGCATGACCGGAGGGCTGCTGGTCATCCTGTTCGGCATCTGGACCCTGCCCGGCCCGCATCAGCATTGGTTGATGGGGCATTAAATCAAGCACCTTGTAGTCGTTGCCGCAGGCTGCGATGGACTGCGTAGCAGGCCTGGTTTTTGAAGGCCCTGCGGTCCTTATCGCAGCCTGCGGCAGCGACTACAGGGACTAAGCCAAATCACAGCCCTTGATGCAAATCAAGATGCAACATCGACTCACCCCCTAGACTCCTGTGCATTGCCAGCCATCCCAGGGGAATGCCCGCATGCTCGACGCCATTCGTTGGGACCCAGATTTGATCCGCCGCTACGATCTGGCGGGTCCGCGCTACACCTCGTATCCGACAGCGATGCAGTTCAACAATCAGGTCAGCCCGTTCGACCTGCTGCACGCCCTGCGCGAAAGCCGCAAGGCACTGCGCCCGCTGTCGCTGTATGTACACGTGCCGTTCTGCGCCAACATTTGCTATTACTGTGCCTGCAACAAGGTCATCACCAAAGACCGTGGCCGGGCACAGCCCTACCTGCAAAGGCTTGAGCAAGAAATCCAGATGATTGCCTGTCACCTCGACCCAAAACAAAAGGTCGAGCAACTGCACTTTGGTGGCGGCACGCCTACTTTCCTCAGTCACGACGAATTGCGCCATTTGATGGCCACGCTGCGTCAGCACTTCAATCTGCTGGACGATGACTCAGGTGATTACGGCATTGAAATCGACCCGCGGGAAGCCGACTGGTCGACCATGGGCCTGTTGCGTGAACTGGGCTTCAACCGGGTCAGTATCGGCCTGCAAGACCTAGATCCAGACGTACAGCGTGCCGTCAATCGCCTGCAAAGCCTGGAAGAAACACGGGCGGTGATCGATGCCGCACGCACCCTGCAGTTTCGCTCGATCAATATCGACCTGATCTACGGTTTGCCCAAGCAAACCCCCGAGGCCTTTGCGCGAACCGTTGACGAAGTGATCAGCTTGCAGCCGGATCGCCTGTCAGTGTTCAACTATGCCCACTTGCCTGAACGTTTCATGCCTCAGCGCCGGATCAATACTAACGACCTGCCCTCGCCTGCCGCGAAACTGCAGATGCTGGAGCGCACCATCGAGCAACTGACGGGCGCCGGCTATCGCTATATCGGCATGGATCACTTCGCGCTGCCGGACGATGAACTGGCAATTGCCCAGGAAGAGTCAACCTTGCAGCGCAACTTTCAGGGCTACACCACCCACGGCCATTGCGACCTGATCGGGCTTGGCGTCTCGGCCATCAGCCAGATTGGTGATCTTTATTGCCAGAACGACAGCGACCTGGCGAGCTATCAGCACACCCTGGCCAGTGACCAGCTCGCCACCCACCGTGGCCTGCTGTGCAATCAGGACGATCGCATCCGCCGGGCAGTCATCCAGCAGATCATCTGCAATTTGCACCTGCCATTCGCAGACATCGAGCAGGCGTTCAATATCGACTTCCGTGGATATTTCGCGCCTCAATGGCCGATGCTCAAAACCATGGCGGCTGACGGGCTGATTGCTCTGGACGAGCGGCAATTGACCGTATTGCCTGCCGGGCGGTTACTGGTGCGCTCAGTGTGCATGGTGTTCGATGCCTACCTGGAACAACAAACCCGCCAGCGATATTCGCGGGTGATTTAAGGTCGCGAACACGACCTCTACAGCATGAGATGAATGCACCGGTGTGGTGCGGCTGGCCTAGCCTCCCGCACTGGGGTACCCTTGCATCTTATGTGTGTTTTCCTACAAGGATTTAAGAAATGCCCGAGCCAGTAAAAGTGCGCGCTCATAACCAGGCCCACTGCAAGGACTGCAGCCTGGCACCTCTCTGCCTGCCACTTTCGTTGGACCTGGAAGACATGGACGCGCTGGAAGAAATCGTCAAGCGCGGGCGTCCACTGAAAAAAGGCGAGTTTTTGTTTCGCCAAGGCGACACGTTTGGCTCGGTCTACGCCGTCCGTTCTGGCGCATTGAAAACATTCAGCCTGAGCGACAACGGTGAGGAGCAAATTACCGGCTTCCACCTGCCAAGCGAACTGGTCGGCCTTTCCGGGATGGACACGGAAACCTACCCGGTATCGGCTCAAGCGCTGGAAACCACTCCCGTGTGCGAAATCCCGTTCGAGCGCCTGGACGAACTTTCCGTGCAACTGCCCCAGCTTCGCCGCCAGCTGATGCGTGTGATGAGCCGCGAAATTCGCGACGATCAGCAAATGATGCTGTTGCTGTCGAAAAAGACGGCCGACGAACGTATCGCCACCTTTCTGGTCAACCTGTCAGCGCGCTTTCGCGCCCGTGGTTTCTCGGCCAATCAATACCGCCTGAGCATGTCGCGCAACGAAATCGGCAACTACCTGGGCCTGGCCGTAGAGACCGTGTCCCGCGTGTTCACACGCCTGCAGGAAAACCAGCTGATCACGGCCGAAGGCAAAGAAGTGCATATCCTTGATCCGATCAAGTTGTGCGCCCTGGCGGGTGGTTCACTGGAAGTCTAAAACGGCTTGAAAGGTTATACTGGCGCGCTTAACGCACGCCAGGACACCTGATATGGTCTTCGACGATTTTTGCCTCAAATCCCTGATCCGCCCGGTAATTGATTTCCCCAAGCCGGGCGTCATCTTTCGCGACATCACCCCGCTCTACCAATCGCCCCGCGCCATGCGCGAAATCGCCGACCGCTTTATCGAGCGCTACGTCGAGGCTGACTTCAGCCACATCGGCGCCATGGATGCCCGCGGCTTTCTGATTGGCTCGGTACTGGCTCACCAGCTCAACAAACCGCTGATCCTGTTTCGCAAACAAGGCAAATTGCCCGCTGACGTATTGGCCGAAGGCTATCAGACGGAATATGGCGAAGCGTTTCTGGAAGTTCACGCCGACAGCTTGTGCGAAGGCGACTCGCTGCTGATCGTCGATGACTTGATCGCCACTGGCGGCACCCTGATCGCCGCGGCCAACCTGGTTCGCCGCATGGGCGCCCAGGTATTCGAAGCGGCAGCGATCATTGACCTGCCTGAGCTGGGTGGCTCGCAGCGCCTGCAGGATCTGGGTATACCGACATTCTGCCTGACCGAATTTTCGTTGACCGAGTAATACCGACACATCACCCGTGGAAGCGGGCTGGCTCGCAATACATACACCGCGGCATTCAGTTGAACCGCGCTGATGCCATCGCGAGCAAGCCCGCTCCCACAGGCGTCACCCCCCGGCAATCCCAGTCAGAGCGTAATCGGTCGACGCCCCGAGAACGAATGAGCCAGGGTGCCGCCATCGACCAGCTCAAGCTCGCCTCCCAACGGCACACCATGAGCGATACGCGAAGCGATCAGGCCTTTATTGCTGAGCAGTTGAGCAATGTAATGTGCAGTAGCTTCGCCTTCGACCGTGGGATTGGTCGCCAGGATCACTTCTGCAAAGGTGCCCTGCTCAGCAATGCGGGTCATTAATTGCGGAATGCCAATGGCCTCTGGCCCCAGGCCATCCAGCGGTGACAAGTGGCCCTTGAGCACGAAGTAACGTCCGCGATAGCCGGTCTGCTCCACGGCATACACGTCCATCGGGCCCTCGACCACACACAGCAAGGTGTCATCACGGCGCACGTCGGCACACTGGGGGCACAGATCGTCTTCGGTGAGGGTTCTGCACAGACGGCAATGCCCCACGCCTTCCATCGCCTGGGTCAAGGCCAGCGCCAGACGCGAGCCGCCGCTGCGATCACGCTCAAGCAATTGCAGAGCCATGCGCTGCGCGGTCTTTTGACCTACACCCGGCAAGGTACGCAAGGCATCGATCAGTTGGCGAATCAGGGGGCTGAAGCTCATAGGGAAAGGTCCGACAAAACAACGAGACGCGGTTTATACCCGCGGTGCGGGATGACGTCAAATGCCCGTAAATAAGGCAAAAAAATGCCAGGCTCAGGGCCTGGCATTCAGGAGCGCCTTAGAACGGCAGCTTCATGCCCGGCGGCAGTTGCATGCCGGCGGTCACGCCAGACATTTTGTCCTGGCTGTTGGCTTCGATCTTGCGCACGGCGTCGTTGACCGCAGCGGCGAACAGATCCTCCAGCACTTCACGGTCGTCTTCGCTGACGCCTTCAAGCAGAGCCGGATCAATGCTGACACGCTTGATGTCGTGACGACCGGTCATGACCACAGTCACCATATCGCCGCCGGCCTTGCCGGTGACTTCTGCATTGGCCAGTTCTTCCTGCATCTTGGCCATTTTTTCCTGCATCTGCTGCGCCTGCTTCATCAGGCCGGCCATGCCACCTTTCATCATGGGAATCACCTCAAACGTTATTTGGACAATGCTCCCGCAATCAAAACGACTGCGGGCTGTGAGTTTTTACCCTGGCGCTACTAAGCCTGGGCCTGCGCAACATCGACAGGTTGAATCGTATCTTCCCGCACTGCCGCACCGAACTGTTCGATCATTTGCTGGATCAGCGGATCCGCATAGATCGACTCCTCTGCCAGTCGCTGACGCTCTGCACGAAAACGCGAAGCAGCCTGGGCCGGGGTTTCCTGTTCCGGCTTGACCAGTTCGATAGTCACTTTGAGCGTGCGTTGAGTGTACTGGTTCAACGCCTCGTTGAGTCGGCGCTGCTGGGTCAGGTTAAACAGCGCACTGTGAGCCGGATCCAGATGCAACAACCAGTCATCCCCGTCAACGGCGATCAAGGTGCAGTTGGCGCCAATGCTGGCGGTCATGCCCGATACCGGTAATTTGGGGAACATGTTCAGCCATTCAAGGGCCAGCCCGGTGGCAGGCATGGCCGCAGGCAACGGCTCGGGCTCCGGAGATGGCTCGGCCGCATGCTCGCTGGCCAGCTCGTCAAGGTAGCTGTAGGCCGCCGAATCCATGTCCGGCTCGATATAGTCTTCGTCCAGCGGCGGCTCATCGTCGCGATCCATACCCGACAGTGCCGCATCAACCTGCTCCGGGGTCGGCTCGGGGATGGACTCCTCGCTCCACTGCGGCGCATCCGGCACAACGCTGTCTGGCGTAGGCAGGGGCATCGGCGGCAACTCGGGCGGCTCACCGACGGTGTCCAGCACCGACTCAGGCGCAGCCTCGACCTCGATCACCGGTACTGACGGCTCGTTCCAGGGTAAGTCCTTTTCTGGCACGGCAGGCGCCCTGTGAGGCTCCACAGGCGCAGGAGCGATCACGGGCTCTGCAACCTCGACAACCGGCATGGGCGCAACAGCAGGCGCAATGACTACTGGCGCAACAGGTGTTGCAGCCGCCAGGGTTTGGGCGGAATCAACTGTGGCCTGGCTGATCCCCACTGGCTTTAGCGGCTGACTCGGCGCATTGCCGGTATCTGCCGGGCGGAAGGCCAGCATTCGCAGCATGACCATTTCAAAGCCACCACGCGGGTCTGGCGCCAGCGGCAAATCACGCCGGCCAATCAGGCCCATCTGGTAATAAAACTGGACGTCTTCGGCCGGCAGCGCCTTGGCCAGGGCCAGCACGCGATCGCGGTCGCCGTGACCATTGTCGACGCCATCGGGCAACGCCTGGGCAATGGCAACCCGGTGAAATACGTTAAGAATTTCGGACAGCACGCCATTCCAGTCCGGACCCTGCTCGGCCAGATGACGCACAGCCTCAAGCAGCGCCCGGGCATCGCCTTCGATCAAGGCGTGCAGCAAGTCAAAAACCTGGCCGTGGTCGAGGGTACCGAGCATGGCGCGCACATCGCCAGCCAGAACCTTGCCTTCGCCAAATGCAATGGCCTGATCGGTCAGGCTCATGGCATCGCGCATCGAACCATCAGCTGCACGACCCAACAGCCACAGCGCGTCGTCTTCAAATGGCACGTTTTCAGCACTGAGCACGTGGGTCAAATGCTCGACCACACGCTCGGGCGTCATGTTTTTCAGAGAAAACTGCAGGCAGCGCGACAGGATCGTGGCCGGCAATTTTTGCGGATCAGTGGTCGCCAGAATGAATTTTACGTAGGGCGGCGGTTCTTCGAGGGTCTTGAGCAGCGCATTGAACGAATGGCTGGAAAGCATGTGCACTTCGTCGATCAGGTAGACCTTGAAGCGCCCACGGCTTGGTGCGTACTGCACGTTGTCGAGCAGTTCACGGGTGTCCTCCACCTTGGTACGGCTGGCGGCGTCGATTTCGATCAGGTCGACAAAACGCCCTTCATCGATTTCGCGACACACCGAGCACTCGCCGCAGGGAGTCGACGTAATACCTGTTTCACAGTTCAGGCATTTGGCGATGATCCGCGCGATGGTGGTCTTGCCGACGCCACGGGTACCGGTAAACAGGTAGGCATGGTGCAGGCGCTGACTGTCCAGGGCATTGATCAGAGCCTTGAGCACATGGGTCTGGCCGACCATTTCGCGGAACGAGCGCGGACGCCATTTACGTGCAAGAACCTGATAACTCATTGATAACCGTCGCATCTGAAAAGCGGAAGGGGCTAATGCTAGCGGAGCAAGGGCAAAATTGCATCCGATGAGCACTTTTAACTGCTCGCAGTCTCTGCGCAACAGGTTTTACCCACACACGGCAACGCGCCGACAATTCAGCAGAAGGCCTGAAGACAGGATCACACGATTGGAATTTTGACTAAAACCCTGCAGGACTGAGGATTTTTAAAATGGAGGCAACCCCACCAGCCACACCCCGGCACACAATGTTCCCGCTGTGGCTGCTTCCTTCCGGATCTGACCAGGTTCACGGGTAATCGTTGCGGGGGGACCGATAGGGTCACCATAACAACATCCGCCTAGCAGCGAACGGCGCCATTGTACCTGTCTGAGAAAAACTTACAACCGCTGCTGCAATAATAAAAAAATGAATGGGTTCAAGTACTTGGATTCGGGTTGAAACACAGCCTCGCAACCCGGCACAGGTCATTTGTGGGAGCGGGCTTGCCCGCGATGGCTTGTGCGCGGTTCAACTGAGACACCGCGTCGCCTGCATCGCGAGCAAGCCCGCTCCCACAGCCATTACTGAATCGAAATACCCTGCTCTTTCAAAAACGCCACAAAGGCTTCTTCATCCAGCACCTTGAGCCCCAGCTCATTAGCCTTGACCAGCTTGGAGCCCGCTCCCGGACCCGCGACCACGCAATGGGTCTTGCCGGAAACCGAACCCGAGACCTTGGCCCCAAGGCTTTCCAGCTTGTCCTTGGCAATGTCCCGGCTCATCAATTCCAGCGAACCGGTCAGCACCCAGGTCTGACCCGCCAGCGGCAAGCCTTCCACGGCCTTTTTCTCACTTTGCCAGTGCATGCCGAAATCTCGCAGCTGCGCTTCGACTTCGAGGGCCAGACGGGCATTTTCAGGGTGATCGAAAAACTCACGTACGGCCTTGGCTTGCTTTTCAGGTAATGCCTGACGCATATCGAGCCAGTCCGCATTGATCACGCCTTCGAGCGAGCCAAATTTCTCGGCCAGCTTTTGCGCCCCGCCCGGCCCAACCGAAGGAATGTGCAGCTTGTCGATCAGACCACCCAGCGTCGTACTGGCCGCGAACTCGGCACCCAGGTCGCCCTGATCCTGCAATTCCAGTCCACGCTCCAGCAATTGAGCGATCACCTGCTGGTTATGCGCATCGCTGAAGAAGCTGTGAATTTCGTGCGCCACTTCCAGCCCGACATCAGGCAAATAGGTGAGCACTTGCGGCAAGGCACGCTGTACCCGCTCCAGAGAGGCCAGGGAGCGCGCCAGCACCTTGGCAGTCTCTTCACCCACATCAGGAATACCCAGCGCGTAGATAAAGCGAGCCAATGTCGGACGCTTGCTGTCGGCGATGGCCTGCAGCAAGTTCTTGCTCGACAACTCGGCAAAGCCTTCAAGATCGACTATCTGCTCGAAAGCCAGGGTGTAAAGATCGGCCGGCGAACTCACCAGCCCCTCGTCCACCAACTGCTCGACGCTTTTTTCGCCCAGGCCTTCTATGTCCATCGCTCGGCGCGAGACAAAATGAATGATCGCCTGCTTGAGCTGAGCACCGCAGGCCAAACGTCCCACACAACGATAAACCGCGCCTTCGGTGATGGTTTCACGGCCTTTGCTGCGCTTGATCAGTTGCGTGCGCTCGACATGGGAGCCACACACCGGGCAGCTTTCAGGAATATGCACCGCACGGGCATCTTCAGGACGACGCTCTAGCACAACTTGCACCACCTGGGGAATCACATCCCCTGCACGACGAATAATCACCGTGTCGCCAATCATCAGCCCCAGACGGGCCACTTCATCCATGTTGTGCAGGGTTGCATTGGATACGGTCACACCGGCCACCTTGACCGGCTTGAGGCGTGCCACGGGCGTTACCGCACCGGTGCGCCCGACCTGAAACTCCACATCCAGCAACTCGGTCAGCTCTTCCATTGCCGGAAACTTATGGGCGATCGCCCAACGCGGCTCGCGCGCCCTGAAGCCCAACTCACGTTGTGACGCCAGGTTGTTGACCTTGAACACCACCCCGTCGATCTCGTAAGGCAGCGCCGCTCGGCGCTCGCCAATATCACGGTAGTAATCCAGGCACTCGGCAATCCCGCGGGCCAGTTTCAACTCGTGACTGATGGGCATGCCCCATTGCTGCAACTGCTTGAGATTGCCGATATGAGTGTCAGAGAACTCCTCGGATACCTGCCCCAGGCCGTAGCAGCAAAATTCCAGCGGCCGGCTGGCGGTGATCTTGGAATCCAGCTGACGCAAGCTGCCCGCCGCCGCGTTGCGCGGATTGGCGAAGGTCTTGCCGCCAGCGGCGAGCTGAGTCTCATTGAGACGCTCAAAACCGGCCTTGGACATAAACACTTCGCCGCGCACTTCCAGCACTGCGGGCCAGCCGCTGCCATGCAGCTTGAGAGGGATATTGCGCACGGTGCGCACATTGACGCTGATATCTTCACCCGTGGTGCCATCACCTCGGGTAGCGCCGCGCACCAGATTGCCATCCTGGTACAGCAAGCTCACCGCCAGCCCGTCGAGCTTCGGCTCGCAGCTGTATTCAACTTCGGCGCCACCGCCAAACAGATCCCCGGCGGGCAAATCCAGACCTTCGCTGACACGACGATCAAACTCGCGCATGTCGGTTTCATCGAAAGCGTTACCCAAACTCAGCATGGGCACTTCGTGACGCACCTGAGTAAAGGCGGACAGCGCCGCACTCCCCACGCGCTGGGTCGGCGAGTCGGCGGTGACCAGCTCTGGATGTTCGGCCTCCAGGGCTTTTAACTCACGAAACAGGCGATCGTACTCGGCGTCCGGAATGCTCGGCTCGTCCAGTACGTGGTAACGGTAGTTATGCTGATCCAGTTCAGCGCGCAGCTCGAGAATGCGGGTATTGGCGGCGGTCATGGGGTGTTCTCTCACAAAGCAAAAGAGCAGCCGTGGCTGCTCCTTGTAATAATCATTCAGCATGTGTGCGGGAGCAGCCAGGCCGCCCCCACATGTTCAGCGTTTTTGAGTCAGGGCGCGACGCTCGAATTCAACGATGCGCTGGCGGTAGTGCTCAATGGTTTGAGCCGTCAACACACTGCGCTGATCGTCTTTGAGCTCGCCATTGAGCTCCTGGGACAGCTTGCGTGCTGCCGCAACCATCACGTCGAAAGCCTGCTTGGGATGACGCGGACCCGGCAAGCCAAGGAAGAAACTCACCGCAGGCGTGCTGAACAGATCAATATCATCCAGATCGAATACGCCCGGCTTTACCGCGTTAGCCATGGAGAACAGGACTTCGCCATTGCCGGCCATGCTTTCGTGACGGTGGAAGATATCCATTTCGCCAAACCGCAAACCGCTTTCAAGAATGTTCTGCAACAGTGCAGGACCTTTGAACCCGGCAGGGTCACGGCTGATCACGCTGATCACCAGGACTTCTTCAGCCGCCTGCTGCGGTTGCTGCTCTTTGACTTCAACAGCCGACACGCTTGGAGCCGAACGACCACGGGGTTTGGCTTCTTGCGCAAAGTCATCATCGCGGGCGCTGATGCTCGGGCCGTCATCCAGGTCAAGATTGAGGTTCAGGTCACCCTGACTCGGCTCACCGCCACGCTTGCCACGCTTGGTGCCTTTATCTCGCGCCGGCATGCTTACGGATGGCAGGTCGTGCTCGTCAAGCAGCGGCTCTTTATGATTGGGGGTATCCAGAACCCGTGAAGGGCCCAGGAGCTCGGGGCTGCTTTCGTCGTCAGGGGCGTTTGAAAAGCTGCGGTCAAGACGAAATTTGAGCTTTCCCTTGCCGCCACGCATACGGCGCCAGCCATCAAAAAGAATACCGGCGATAACCACTATGCCGATGACTATCAGCCACTCGCGCAGACCGATTTCCATGTAATCCCGTGCCCCTAAAAAATGATTCTATGAAGAAGAGCCTAAAGCCCTTTAAAACGTGGCGCCAACTCTATGTTCTGACTGGCGTTTTACCCACGTACAAAATAATTAGACGTTAAATTAACACGACCAAAGATAACTTTACACCGTCTGTCGTACTGAGCTAGGCCCATATAGCCCCCGACTTGTAAGTCATATCGGTCAAATAGTTGATATTTCTCTTACAAGAAGAAAAAAATCGTCCTACATGCTTATAGCTCAAGCGTCGACCATTGCCATCGCCTCCTCGACATCTACCGCTACAAGACGTGAGCAACCAGGCTCATGCATCGTCACACCCATCAGCTGATCCGCCATCTCCATGGCGATTTTGTTGTGGGTGATGTAGATGAATTGCACCGTCTGCGACATCTCTTTCACCAACCGTGCATAGCGGCCTACGTTGGCGTCATCAAGCGGTGCATCGACCTCGTCGAGCATGCAAAACGGCGCCGGATTGAGCTTGAAAATGGCAAACACCAATGCCAATGCCGTCAGGGCCTTCTCGCCACCGGACAGCAAATGAATGGTGCTGTTCTTCTTGCCCGGCGGGCGCGCCATGATGGTCACCCCTGTATCGAGTAAATCTTCGCCCGTCAGTTCCAAATAAGCGCTGCCACCACCGAAAACTTTTGGGAAAAGCGCCTGTAATCCACCATTTATCTGATCAAAGGTGTCTTTAAAGCGGCTCCGGGTCTCTTTGTCGATTTTGCGGATTACGTTTTCCAGCGTATCGAGCGCCTCGACCAGATCGGCATCCTGGGCATCCAGATAGCGCTTGCGCTCCGATTGCTGCTGGTACTCATCGATGGCCGCCAGGTTGATCGCGCCCAAACGCTGGATTCGCGCCGCAATGCGCTCCAACTCTTCTTCGGCCTGCTGCTCATTGACCTCGCTGTTCAGGGTGGCAAGCACCCCATGCAAATCATAGCCGTCTGCCAGTAACTGATCCTGCAACGCCGTACGCCGCACGCTCAGGGCTTGCCACTCCATACGCTGCTGTTCCAGCTGGCCACGAATCAACTGCGATTGTTGCTCAGCCTGATTTCGGCGCTTTTCAGCATCCCGCAATTCGCGGTCTGCATCTTCAAGTGCGGTCTGGGCAATCTTGAGTTCTTCATCCACGCTCAAGCGCTTGTCGAGCAACTCTTCGAGTTTCAGACGCAACTCTTCAAGCGGCGCTTCGCCCTCCTCCAGATTGAGGCTGAGCTGCTCGCGCTTTTCAGCCAGGCGCTCGGCCTGCAGCTCCAGTCGCTCAAGAGCCTGGCGGGTCGAATCGTGCTGCGCTTTCAGCGAGCCCAGTCGAACCGCCAACTGGTGCGCGTGATCCTTGTGCTGCCGGGCATCCTGCCGCACCCGATCAAGACGCTCGCGCAGGCTGTCGCGCTGGGCCAGCAGCAGTTCGCGCTGCTCAGTGTCGGTGGCCATCGCATCCAGTGCATCCTGCAAGAGCAGGCGCGCCTCGCCCACCTGCTCATGCTCAAGTGCGCGCTGCTCACCCAGCTCGGCCAGCTCTTCATCCAGACGACGACGGCGCAGGGTCAATTGCTCGACCTTGGCTTTGCTGGCGGACAGCCTGGCCTTGATCTCGCCCTGCTGACGCGCCTCGTCCTGCATGCGACGACGAACCTGCTCGCGCGCGTCTTCCTGAGTGAGCTGCTGCTCTCTCAGACGCTGGAGCTGTTCTTCCAGAGTCGCAAGCGTCGCTTCGCGCTCTTCGCGCTCAAGCCCCAGACGCTGGATTTCCTGCCCACGCGCCAAGACGCCACTTTCGGCCTCACTGGCACGTCGCACCCGCAAAAAGTTGCGTCCAACCCAATAGCCGTCACGGCTGATCAGGCTTTGGCCGTCAACCAATTGCGCACGCAATGCCAGGGCCTGCTCAAGGCTCTCGACCGGTTTTACCTGACCCAACCAGGGCGCCAGATCAAAGTCGGCCTCGACCTTTTCCAGCAAACTGCCCGCCAAATGAGAGGCCTGGGCCCCGCCACTGAACAAGCGCAAATCACCTTGGGCAAAACCGGCCAGATCCAGCCGTGCGAAGTCGTCGACCAACACGGCCTGCAAATCGGCACCCAGCACGGTTTCGACCGCCAGCTCCCACCCTGCTTCAACCCGCAAGCCCTCGGCCAGTCGCGGCTGTTCAGCCAGTTGTTGCTGACGCAGCCATTCACCAGCGCCAGTGCCCGGATCGAGCGCTGCCTGTTGCAGAGCTTCGAGGGAAGCCAGGCGACCATTGAGCCGCTGCAGCTCGCCCTGAGCCTGCTGTTGATTCTGGGTCGCCTGGTGCAAGTCGTGGCGCACTTGCTCCAGACGCTCGACCAGTTGTTCTTCGCTGGCGTGTAATGTTTCCTGGGACAACTCGCTGATGGCCAGTTGCTCACTTAACTCAAGGATCGCCGCATCTTCAGGGTCTGCCGCCAGCAAGGCGCGCTCTTCAGCCAACCGGCGCTGACGCTCGGCCACACGCTCCATGCTGGTTTCCAGCTGCTGGATGCGAGCCTGCAAGACTTCGGACTGGCGCTGGGGTTCGGCTGAGCGCTGATTGAAGCTGTCCCACTGCTCCTGCCAACCGTGCATGGTGTGCTCGGACACCTCCAGCGCAGCAGCGGCTTCTTCGGCGGCAGCGCTGGTCAGCTCTTGCTCGGGCTCCAGCATGTGCAGCTCTTCACCCAGGGTCGCAAGCATCGTGCGGTCATGACCCAAATGGGATTCGGTTTCCAGGCGCGAGCGCTCGGCTTCGCGCAGGTCATCCTGCAATTGGCGCAAACGCTGCTGACCATGCTGAATGCTCTGCTCGACACGGGCGATGTCCCCCCCTACCGAATAGAAGCGCCCTTGCACCAGATTGAAGCGCTCTGACAGATCGTGGTGCCCGTCACGCAGGCGTTCGATACTGGCATCCGCATTGCGTTGCTCGGCCACCAGGGCTTCAAAGCTGACTTCCTGATTGCCGATGATCGCTTCGCGCTGCCCCACCTGCTCGTTCAGCGCCTGCCAACGCAAGGCCGACAGCTGCGCCTTGAGCTGACGCTCCTCGGCCTTGTACTCCTGATACTTTTCAGCCGCCTGGGCCTGACGATGCAGGCGCTCAAGCTGACGACCCAACTCGTCCCGCAGGTCCGTCAGACGGGCGAGGTTTTCGTGGGTGCGGCGAATACGGTTTTCGGTCTCGCGGCGACGCTCCTTGTACTTGGAGATGCCGGCCGCTTCCTCGATGAAGTTGCGCAAATCTTCAGGCTTGGACTCGATCAGCTTGGAGATCATGCCCTGTTCGATAATCGAGTAGCTGCGCGGCCCCAGGCCCGTTCCGAGGAAGATGTCGGTGATGTCACGACGACGGCACTTGGTGCCGTTGAGGTAATAGGTCGTCTGGCTGTCACGGGTGACTTTGCGCCGAATGGAAATTTCGGCGTAGGCCGCATACTCACCCAGCAGCGTGCCGTCGGAGTTGTCAAAAACCAGCTCGATGCTGGCCTGACTCACCGGTTTGCGGGTGGTGGAGCCGTTGAAGATGACATCCGTCATCGACTCGCCACGCAGGTTCTTGGCCGAACTTTCGCCCATGACCCAGCGTACGGCATCGATGATGTTCGACTTTCCGCAGCCGTTGGGACCTACAACCGCAGCCATGTTGCTGGGAAAGGTCACCGTTGTCGGATCAACGAAAGACTTGAAGCCCGCCAGCTTGATACACGTCAGGCGCACGCTCAGGCATCCGTCAAGGCAGACAGCACCAGGGCACAACTGCGCTGGGCATAGTTGCTCAGCACCACGCGAATTTGCACAAGGTCGCGAGCCAGTACGGCTTCGAGCAACTGCGCAAACAACGCCAGATACTCGCTCATCTCAGCCTTGCGTTGATCCAGCGCCAGGTAATAGGCGCGGCTCATGGCCGGGTGCAGGTTCTCGACGGTTTCCTGCAAGTAGGGATTGTCGGCAAACGGGTACGCCGCACGCATCACATTGAAGCTGTCTTCAACGAAGCTGCTGATGTCCTGGCGTTCGTAGCTGGCAATCAGGCGTTGCTGGATTTGCAGAAACGGACCCAGATCGGCCTGCACGGCCCAGCGCTGGGCAACGGCATTGCCGAGCAGGATGTACATCTCGCTCATCAGGGTGCACAGGCTCTGCACATTGTGTGCGGTGAGCTCGGTCACATGGGCGCCACGTCTCGGAAGGATGGCGATGAGATGTCGGCGCTCAAGGATCAACAACGCTTCGCGCACAGAGCCGCGGCTGACATTGAGCGCCAGCGTCACTTTCTGTTCTTGAATGCGTTCCCCAGGCTTTAGCTCGCCGCGAATGATGCGTTCGGCGAGGTGGTGAGCGATTTGCTCGGCGAGGCTGTCCGGCGCCTTGAACGTCATGTTTTACCTTCAAAATCTTTGATCAGTGCAGGCGGCGCAGTGTAACGCACTTGGTGCGTGCTCGCGCAGAGCATCAAGGGCCGAATATGGCACGAAATAAGCAAATAAATCCCGTGGATTCAAATCACAGGGATGACCGATCTCTATTTCTTGACCCGCAGGTCAGCTTTAGCTAAATTCAGTACATCCCGCGTTACAACAATAATGATTATGCGAGGCCTTCCGTGATCCAGTTCCTACTCAACCAGACGCTGCGCACCGAGCACACGCTGGACCCGAATTTAACCGTGCTCAATTATTTGCGTGAACACCTGCACAAATCCGGCACCAAGGAAGGTTGTGCGAGCGGCGACTGTGGCGCCTGCACAGTGGTAGTAGGCGAACTGCACACAAATGACCAGGGCCTTGAGCGTGTGCGCTATCGCAGTCTCAACTCGTGCCTGACCTTTGTGTCGGCGTTGCACGGCAAGCAACTGATCAGCGTCGAAGACTTGAAGCACAAAGGCCAACTGCACAGCGTGCAGCGGGCAATGGTCGACTGCCACGGTTCACAGTGCGGTTTCTGCACGCCGGGTTTTGTGATGTCCCTGTTCGCCCTGCAAAAAAACAGCTCGGGCCAGCCTGATAGCCATCAGGCCCACGAAGCACTGGCGGGCAACCTGTGCCGCTGCACCGGTTACAGGCCGATCCTGGCCGCCGCCGAACAAGCCTGCGGCGCACAACAGCATGACCAGTTTGATGCGTATCAAGACGAAACCATCACCCTTCTCAAGTCCATTTCCCCTACACAGACCGGGGAACTGAACAGCGGTGACAAACGCTGCCTACTGCCCTTGACCATCAGTGATCTGGCCGAGCTGTATGAGTCCCAACCCCAGGCACGCCTGCTGGCTGGAGGCACCGATCTGGCCCTGGAAGTCACGCAGTTCCATCGTCCGCTGCCGGTCATGATTTACGTCGGCAACGTGGCCGAAATGAAGCTCATCGAGCGCTTCGATGATCGCCTTGAAATAGGCGCGGCCGTTTCGCTGACAGACGCTTACGGCACGCTCAAGGCCGAGTACCCGGACTTCGGCGAACTGCTGCAGCGCTTCGCCTCGCTGCAAATCCGCAACCAGGGAACCCTGGGAGGCAATATCGGCAATGCCTCGCCGATTGGTGACTCACCGCCGCTGCTGATCGCTCTGGGCGCGCAGCTGGTACTGCGCAAGGGCCAAAGCCGACGCACCCTGGCGATCGAGGACTACTTCATCGACTACCGGGTAACCGCGCGCCAGGAAGGGGAATTTATCGAAAAAATCATTATTCCCCGTGCTGACGCCAGCCATTCATTTCGTGCCTACAAGATCTCCAAGCGTCTGGACGATGACATCAGCGCCGTATGTGCGGCATTCAACCTGCGTATCGACAACGGCGTGGTGAGCGGGGCTCGCGTGGCTTTCGGAGGCATGGCCGCCATCTCCAAACGCGCCAACGCCTGCGAAGCTGCACTGCTCGGCGCAGACTGGAACTCGATCACCATTGAACGCGCCTGCACGGCATTGGCAACAGATTTCACCCCGTTGTCAGACTTTCGCGCCAGCAAGGAATACCGCCTGCTGAGTGCCCAGAACCTGCTGCGCAAGTACTTCATCGAACTGCAGGCACCACAGCTTGAGACGCGGGTAACAGCTTATGTCTAACCATCACAAGATCGAGCCAACCCAGGCCGAATTGACGGCTCTGTTCCAACAGGACCTGAAAACGGGTGTAGGTCGCAGCGTCAAGCATGACAGCGCCGAAAAGCACGTCTCGGGTGAGGCGCAGTACATCGATGACCGGCTCGAATTCCCCAACCAGCTGCATCTCTACGCACGCCTGTCAGACCGGGCTCACGCCAGAATCGTCCGCGTCGACACTACGCCCTGCTACGCCTTTGAAGGTGTGCGTCTGGTCATTACCCACGAGGACATTCCCGGCCTCAAGGACATCGGCCCGCTGCTGCCCGGCGACCCGTTGCTGGCCATCGACAAGGTGGAATATGTAGGCCAGGCAGTCCTGGCGGTAGCCGCCCATGACCTGGACACCGCGCGCATGGCGGCAATGGCCGCCATTATCGAATACGAAGACCTGGAGCCAGTGCTTGATGTAGTCCAGGCGCTACGCAACAAGCACTTTGTGCTCGACACCCACACCCATGAACGCGGCGACTCAAGCGGCGCGCTGGCGGGGGCCGACAATCGCCTGCAGGGCAGTTTGCATATCGGTGGACAGGAACACTTCTATCTCGAAACACAGATCTCATCGGTAATGCCCACCGAAGACGGCGGGATGATCGTGTACTGCTCCACACAAAACCCCACCGAAGTGCAAAAGCTGGTGGCTGAAGTACTGGATGTTTCGATGAACAAAATCGTCGTCGACATGCGGCGCATGGGCGGCGGCTTTGGCGGCAAGGAGACGCAGGCTGCAGGCCCTGCGTGCATGTGTGCAGTGGTGGCACGCCTGACCGGGCAGCCGACCAAAATGCGCCTGCCACGTGTCGAAGACATGCTGATGACCGGCAAGCGCCACCCGTTTTATATCGAGTACGACGTCGGCTTTGACGCCCGTGGTCGGCTGCAGGGCATCAAGCTGGATCTGGCGGGCAACTGCGGCTGTTCACCGGACCTGTCCAACTCCATCGTCGACCGCGCCATGTTCCACGCCGATAACGCTTACTACCTGGGCGATGCCACGATCAATGGCTATCGCTGCAAGACCAATACCGCGTCAAACACTGCCTACCGCGGGTTTGGCGGCCCGCAAGGCATGGTCGCAATCGAAGAAGTCATGGACCACATTGCCCGCCATTTGGGTCTGGATCCCCTGGCCGTGCGCAAGGCCAACTACTACGGCAAAACCGAACGCAATGTGACTCACTACTACCAGACCGTGGAGAACAACCTGCTGGAAGAAATGACCGCCGACCTGGAAGCCAGCAGCCACTACGCTGAACGCCGTGAGTTAATCAAGGCGTTCAACGCCAATAGCCCCATCCTTAAGAAAGGTTTGGCACTGACTCCGGTCAAGTTCGGAATATCCTTTACCGCCAGCTTTCTCAATCAGGCAGGAGCACTGGTTCACATCTACACCGATGGCAGCATCCATCTCAACCACGGCGGCACCGAGATGGGCCAGGGGTTGAACACCAAGGTCGCGCAAGTGGTGGCCGAAGTGTTTCAGGTGGATATCAGCCGGGTGCAGATCACTGCCACCAACACGGACAAGGTCCCGAATACCTCGCCTACAGCGGCTTCAAGCGGGGCTGACCTCAATGGCAAGGCCGCGCAAAATGCAGCCGAGACCATCAAGCTAAGGCTGGTGGAGTTTGCCGCCGGCAAGTATCAGGTCGAGCAACAGGAGGTGATTTTCCACAATGGCCAGGTGCGCGTTGGCGAACAGGTCATCAGCTTTGAAACCCTGATCCAGCAGGCCTATTTCGGCCAGGTGTCGCTGTCGAGTACAGGCTTCTACAAAACGCCAAAGATTTTCTATGACCGCACTCAGGCACGGGGACGGCCGTTTTACTACTTTGCCTTTGGTGCCGCCTGCGCCGAAGTGATCGTTGACACCCTCACCGGCGAATACAAAATGTTGCGCACGGATATCCTGCACGACGTTGGCGCTTCGCTGAATCCGGCCATCGACATCGGCCAGGTGGAAGGCGGCTATATTCAGGGCGCCGGGTGGCTGACCATGGAGGAACTGGTGTGGAATGCCAAAGGCAAGCTGATGACCAACGGCCCCGCCAGCTACAAGATACCTGCCGTGGCGGATATGCCACTGGACCTGCGCGTCACGCTGGTAGAAAACCGAAAAAACCCGGAAGACACCGTATTCCACTCCAAAGCAGTCGGCGAGCCGCCGTTCATGCTCGGTATCGCGGCCTGGTGTGCGATCAAGGACGCCGTGGCGAGCTTGGCCGACTATCGCGTACAACCTGCCATTGACGCCCCGGCCACCCCGGAACGGGTCCTGTGGGGCTGTGAGCAAATGCGCAAGGTTTTGTCGGGAGATCAGCATGAATAACTGGATCAGCGCCCTGGCCGAGTTGCAGCAGCAGGGAGAGCCCTGCGTGCTGGTCACCATCATTGAGGAGCAAGGCTCGACACCTCGCAATGCCGGTTCAAAAATGGTGATCTGCGCGCACCAGACATTCGACACCATTGGCGGCGGTCATCTGGAATACAAGGCGATGGAGATTGCCCGCCAGATGCTGGGCAGCGGCAAGCAAGACACCCATCTGCAACGCTTCAGCCTGGGCGCCAGCCTGGGCCAGTGTTGCGGAGGAGTGACCGTGTTGCTGTTCGAACCCATGGGCCAGGTCCAGGCACACATCGCCGTATTTGGCGCAGGTCATGTGGCCCGGGCACTGGTGCCCCTGCTCGCCAGCCTGCCCTGCCGGGTGCGCTGGATTGACTCGCGGGAGCAGGAGTTCCCGGCGCTCATCCCCCAAGGCGTAGAAAAAATCGTCACCGACGAGCCCGTCGACGAGATTCAAGCACTGCCAGCGGGTTGCTACTGCATCGTCATGACGCATAATCACGCCCTGGATCTGGAACTCAGCGCCGCCCTGCTCAAACGCAACGACTTTACCTACTTCGGCTTGATTGGCTCTAAAACCAAACGCGTGAAGTTCGAACACCGCCTGCGTGACCGGGGTATCAGCGCATCACATGTGCAGCGCATGCGCTGCCCGATGGGATTGAGCGAAGTCAAAGGCAAACTGCCTGTCGAAATCGCAATTTCCATCGCAGGCGAAATCATCGCCACCTACAACACCCACTTCGGCCAGCACACCGCCTGTGCCGACAGCGCGTCATCCAAATCCATTAAACAATTGCTGCCGTCTTCACGACGCAGCCATGCCACACACTGAGAATTATCATGACCTGTAAAGCCTACCGCGCCGCCATTTTGCACAGCATTGCCGATCCCGCCGACGTCGGGATCGAGGCCTCCTATGAATACTTCGAAGACGGTCTGCTGGTGGTGGAAAACGGGCAGATCAAAGCGGTCGGGCCTGCCAGCGAACTGCTCGTAACACTGGCTGGCGACATAGACGTCACCGAGTACAAGGATGCCCTGATCACACCGGGCTTTATCGATACGCACATCCACTTTCCGCAGACCGGGATGATTGGTGCCTACGGCGAGCAATTGCTCGACTGGCTCAACACCTACACCTTCCCGTGCGAAAACCAGTTCGCCGACAAGGCACATGCTGACGAAGTTGCCGATATTTTCCTCAAGGAACTGCTGCGCAATGGCACCACCACGGCGCTGGTGTTTGGCAGTGTGCATCCGCAATCGGTCGATGCCTTGTTTGAAGCGGCACAGCGACTGGACCTGCGCCTGATCGCCGGCAAAGTGATGATGGACCGCAACGCCCCCGAATACCTGACCGACACCGCCGAAACCAGCTACATCGAAAGCAAGGCGCTGATCGAACGCTGGCACGGGAAAGGCCGCCTGCATTACGCCGTCACCCCGCGTTTTGCGCCGACCAGCACCCCGGAACAATTAACCCTGGCGGGCAAGTTGCTGGGTGAATATCCGGATGTGTACCTGCATACCCATATCAGCGAGAACCTTCAGGAAATCGAGTGGGTCAAGTCGCTGTTCCCTGAGCGCAAAGGCTATCTGGATGTGTATGACCACTACCAACTGCTGGGTGAGCGTTCGGTGTTTGCCCACGGCGTGCATCTGTGTGATGAGGAATGTGCACGCCTGGCCGAAACAGGCTCTGCGGTGGCTTTCTGCCCGACTTCCAATCTGTTTCTGGGCAGCGGCCTGTTCAACCTGCCGATGGCCGAGAAGCACAAACTCAATGTGGGCCTGGGAACGGATGTCGGCGCGGGTACCAGCTTCTCGTTGCTCAACACATTGAACGAAGCCTACAAGGTCATGCAGTTGCAAGGCGCTCGTCTGGATCCGTTCAAATCGTTGTATCTGGCCACTCTGGGCGGCGCGCGGGCACTGCGCCTGGAAGACCGGATCGGCAACCTGCAACCGGGTAGCGATGCCGACTTCGTGGTACTGGACTACAACGCAACGCCGCTGATGAGCTATCGCCTGAAGCAATCAAAAAACATCGCTGAAACGTTGTTTGTATTGATGACCCTGGGCGACGACCGCACGGTGCAACAGACCTATGCAGCGGGCAATCTGGTCCATCAGCGCTGAATGAATGGCTACCTTGGCCTGCACACTGTTGCAGGCCATAGAGAGTTAAAGCCTTGTAGCAGCTGCCGAGGGAACGAGGCTGCGTTCGGCGACGTAGTCGTCGTAAACCCTGAAAACCGGGTTTAACTGATACACCGCAGTCTCAGATTTTACGCCGGCTGCGCCGCCGAACGCAGCCGTCGTTCCTCGGCAGCTGCTACGGGATTTGACTCGCGTTGCAGACAAGTAGCCACACGATTGCAACGAATCTTAGAGCTTGGCAGCAGGCCGGGGGCCTTTGCTCTTGGTTTGCAGCAAGTGCGAAAACACCGCGTGCAGGTCATCCGAGGCGCTCTCTTCGTCAAGGTTGAGCTTGCTGTCGATGTGATCCATGTGGTGCATCATCAGGTGCACGGCCTGGGAAGCATCACGGGCTTCAATGGCATCGATCAACTGCATGTGTTCGTCGTAGGAGCAATGTGAGCGGTTGCCACTCTCGTACTGGGCAATGATCAACGAGGTTTGCGATACGAGGCTGCGCTGAAAGCTGATCAGCGGCGCATTTTTAGCCGCTTCTGCCAACTTCAAGTGGAACTCGCCTGACAGCCGGATACCCGCGCCACGATCGCCTCGCGAAAAGCTGTCGCGCTCGTCCTGCACCATTTTGCGCAGTTGCGACAAGTCATCGGCAGTAGCGTGGACCACCGCCAATTCAGTAATGGCCTTTTCAACCAGTCGACGCGCCAGAAACACCTGCCGCGCTTCTTCTACGCTCGGGCTCGCTACCACCGCACCACGATTGGGACGCAGCAGCACCACCCCTTCATGGGCCAGGCGCGACAATGCACGACGAATAATGGTGCGGCTCACCCCGAAGATTTCGCCCAATGCCTCTTCACTCAACTTTGTGCCAGGCGCCAGACGCTGTTCGAGGATCGCCTCAAAAATATGCGCATAGACGATATCGTCCTGGGTTCCACTGCGGCCGGCCTTGCCAGCGCGGGATTGTTTCTTGAGAGGCTGCAACTGTTCGTTCATGGTTACTCGTGTGGGGAAGCGGCGGCGGATGAAGTTACGCTAATACGTAAACGGGCGTCGCTGACTGGTAATTAATGCAAAAAGCAAGACTCATTGTACACAAGCCAGAGTGCCAGTACGACTGTACGGTCATATACGATCCCGTCTGTATCGCAATGAAATGTGACATTTGCGTTTAGGCTTGCGCCTTGCTCTAACTCTTATCAAGAACAAGGAATGCCGCTCCATGACGGACGCCACTCAGCCACGCTTGCACCCTCTGGCAGACACCTCTCCCTCGGCTGTAGTCGCAGGGTTTATCGCCATGATGACTGGCTACACCAGTTCCCTGGTCCTCATGTTTCAAGCAGGTCAGGCAGCGGGACTCACCAGCGGGCAGATCTCGTCATGGATTTGGGCGCTGTCGATCGGCATGGCCATTTGCAGCATAGGCTTGTCTTTACGCTACCGCACACCGATTACCATCGCCTGGTCAACGCCGGGGGCTGCGCTGCTGATCACCAGCCTGGGCGGTGTCAGCTACCACGAAGCCATCGGCGCCTACATCACTTGTGCGGTGCTGGTGATCATCTGCGGCATGACCGGCAGCTTTGAACGTCTGGTCAAACGTATTCCCTCGTCTCTGGCTGCGGCCTTGCTGGCAGGAATCCTGTTCAAGATCGGCAGCGAAATATTCGTCGCTGCCCAGCACCGTACCGGCCTGGTCATTGGCATGTTTTTCACTTACCTGATCGTCAAGCGCCTGTCGCCCCGCTATGCGGTACTGGCGGCCCTGGTGATTGGCACTCTGATCTCGGGTTTGCTCGGGCTACTGGACTTCAGCGGTTTCGCCCTCGAAGTGGCGGTGCCGGTATGGACCACACCTTCATTCTCGCTGGCCGCAACCATCAGCATCGGTATTCCCCTGTTTGTCGTCGCCATGACGTCGCAAAACATGCCGGGCATCGCCGTGCTGCGGGCCGACGGTTACAGCGTGCCCGCTTCGCCGCTGATCACCACCACCGGCGTGGCTTCACTGCTGCTTGCCCCTTTTGGCTCCCACGGGATCAACCTGGCTGCGATCAGCGCCGCTATCTGCACCGGCCCCCATGCCCACGAAGACCCTAAAAAGCGCTACACCGCGGCCATGTGGTGCGGGATTTTCTATGGCATTGCCGGCGTTTTTGGCGCCACCCTTGCTGCGCTGTTTGCAGCCTTGCCCAAGGAATTGGTGTTGTCCATTGCTGCACTGGCCCTGTTCGGCTCGATCATCAATGGCTTGACCATTGCCATGAGTGAATCCAGAGAGCGCGAGGCGGCCCTGGTGACCTTCATGGTCACAGCATCGGGCATGAGCCTGTTCTCGGTCGGCTCGGCCTTTTGGGGAATTGTCGCGGGTGTGCTTACCCTGATAATCCTGAACTTTAAATCACGCTGACTGATCAGATCGCCAGCGCCCCACCATCGACAGCCAACGCATGGCCGGTGGTAAACGCCGCGCCGTCCGAGCACAGGTACAAGACGGCGCTGGCTACCTCCTCAACCTTGCCGATGCGCCCCACCGGGTGAATCGCGGCAGCGAACTCGGCCTTGCGCGGATCGGCTTCATAGGCTCGCCGGAACATATCGGTATCAATCACTGCCGGGCACACCGCGTTCACCCGAATATGCTTTTTCGCATATTCGATGGCCGCTGATTTCGTCAGCCCGATCACCGCATGTTTGGACGCCGAGTAGATGCTCATCTTCGGCGCAGCCCCCAACCCCGCAACCGATGCCGTGTTGACGATCGCCCCACCGCCCTGAGCCAGCATCAATGGCAGCTGATATTTCATGCATAACCAGACACCTTTGACGTTCACTCCCATGATCGCGTCGAATTCGTCCAGCGTGCCATCAGCCAGGCGACCATGCTCGATCTCGATCCCCGCATTGTTGAAGGCATAATCCAGCCGACCGTAGGCGCTGATGACCTGCTCCATCAACTGCCTGACTTGCGCCTCCACGGTGACATCACACCTTACGAAAACAGCACTGCCACCCGCCGCCTTTATCTGGTCGACCGTGCATTCGCCCCCTGCCACATCCAGATCGGCCACCACCACTTTCAAGCCTTCGCCCGCAAATGCCAGGGCCGCGGCTCGGCCGATACCTGCTCCAGCGCCCGTAACCACTGCCACTTGCCCGGCAAACGTCATGCCCATTGTTGTTGTCCTCTGAGGGGTACGCCTGCACTGTGAACGGTTCTGGTGCAGTCATCGACTTATTTATCCGAGTGATACAGGCCTGCATATAACCATCACCACAACTGATAAAAACCTATTCGTGATCCGGGATTCACTTGCCCTGAGGCTCAAGAAGGTCTATCAACAGACATCATTTTCCAAGGGGTTATTGCAATGACTGACCAGACAAATCGCCAATTCCTGCTCGCCAAACGTCCAGTCGGTGCAGCGACCCGCGATGCATTCACTTTTCAGGAAGTTGCGGTCGTACAACCTAAAGAAGGACAGATCCTTGTCAGGAACGAGTACCTGTCCCTCGACCCGGCCATGCGCGGCTGGATGAACGAAGGCAAGTCCTATATCCCGCCAGTGGCTCTGGGTGAAGTCATGCGCGCACTGGGTGTAGGCAAAGTCATCGCCTCCGCCCACCCCGGCTTTGCCGTCGGTGATTACGTCAATGGCGCCTTGGGGGTTCAGGATTACTTCGTGGGTGAGCCGCGCGGGTTCTACAAAGTAGACCCCGCACTTGCGCCACTGCCTGTGTACTTGTCCGCTTTGGGCATGACCGGCATGACCGCCTACTTCGCCCTGCTCGAAGTAGGCACCCCCAAGGCGGGTGACACCGTGGTGATTTCTGGCGCAGCAGGCGCAGTGGGCAGCATTGCCGGTCAAATCGCCAAGCTTAAAGGCTGCCGCGTAGTGGGCATTGCTGGCGGGAAAGAAAAGTGCGCGTTGCTGACCCAGGAATTGGGCTTTGACGGCGCGATCGACTACAAAAATGAGGATGTTGTCGCGGGGCTTAAACGAGAATGCCCTAAGGGCGTTGATGTGTTTTTCGACAACGTCGGCGGCGATATTCTCGACGCCGTGCTTAGCCGCCTGAACTTCAAGGCTCGTGTCATCATTTGCGGTGCAATTAGCCAGTACAACAACAAGGAGGCCGTGAAAGGCCCGTCTAACTACTTGTCACTGTTGGTCAATCGCGCACGCATGGAAGGCTTTGTAGTGATGGACTATGCCGATCGCTACGTAGCTGCCGGACAGGAAATGGCGGGATGGCTGGCTAAAGGCCAACTAACAAGCAAAGAACATATTGTCGAAGGGCTGGAAAGCTTTCCGGAAAGCCTGATGAAACTGTTTAGCGGGGAAAACTTCGGCAAGCTGGTTTTGAAGCTCTGAGGCGACATGTTGCTGCGGGAGTTGGCTTGCCAACTCCCGCACACTGCTTTAAGCCAGTTCCGCGACCACTGCAGCCAGCGCTTTGGCTGGATCTGCCGCCTGGCTGATTGGACGGCCGATCACCAGGTAATCAGAGCCGGCATCCAGTGCCTGGCGCGGGGTCAGAATACGGCGCTGATCATCCTGAGCACTGCCGGCAGGACGGATCCCCGGGGTCACCAGCTGCAGAGTCGGGTGCGCGGCCTTCAACGCTTGCGCCTCAAGGGCAGAACATACCAGGCCATCCATACCGGCCTTCTCGGCCAGGGCTGCAAGTCGCAACACCTGCTCTTGAGGTTCAATATCCAGGCCTATACCGGCGAGGTCTTCGCGCTCCATGCTGGTCAGTACAGTTACCCCAATCAGCAACGGCTGTGGACCGGTACGCTTGTCGAGCACTTCACGACAAGCAGCCATCATGCGCAAACCGCCAGAACAGTGCACGTTAACCATCCATACGCCCATTTCAGCAGCAGCTTTGACCGCCATTGCCGTGGTGTTGGGGATGTCGTGAAACTTGAGATCCAGGAACACCTCGAAACCCTTGTCACGCAGAGTGCCGACAATTTCCGAAGCGCAGCTGGTGAACAGCTCTTTGCCTACCTTGACGCGGCACAACTTGGGGTCCAACTGATCAGCCAGCTTCAGTGCGGCGTCACGCGTTGGGAAATCCAGGGCGACGATAATAGGAGTCTGGCAGTCGGACATTAGCGGGTTCTCAGGCTGGTCGAAATCGGCGCGCATTGTAGCGGAACCAGCCGCCAACCGGCACCCGATGATCGTAAATTCATGATTTTAGTCATTACCGGGGTAATAACGCGCGCTACCGTATAAGCGGCCTACAATGGAACTAGTACACTCCTACAGACATAAACAGTAATGCACTGCGCAATCCCTGCCCAGTGAAGTTCGAACCAAGGAGAACGCGATGCCGTGGTATGCCTGGTTAATACTTATTGTCGCCATCGGTGCCATCGTGGGTGGTCTGATGACCCTGCGTGACACTGCCAACAAAGTGGAACTCACCGATGAGCAACGCAAGCGCGTAGCCGAACGCAACGCAGAAATGGACGCCAAAGAATCCAAGGACCGATAAACACCTGATTTGGTCAGGAGCTGAATCACAAGGAACGGGTTCCAAAGGCAAAAAGCTACACACCCTTACATGAACATCCAATGCATCGCCTTTGAGCTCAACGCTATGATGGTCCATTGCATAAAGAGACATGTGTCATGCGCTACTCACAAGATCATAAAGCCCAAACCCATCAGCGCATCGTTAAGGAAGCATCAGGCCTGTTCCGTCGAGACGGCATTGGTGCGACGGGCCTGCAGCCACTGATGAAATCCCTGGGCCTCACCCACGGCGGTTTTTATGCTCATTTCTCATCCAAAAACGACTTGGTAGAAAAAGCATTGCAGCACGCTGCTGGCCAGGTTGACGGCATTTGTGCCGAACTGTTCAGCCAGCCACAACCGCTGCACGCATTCATTGATGCATATTTGTCCGAGTGGCACCTGACCTCCCCCCACGAGGGTTGCCCGTTACCAACCATGTCAGCAGAAATGGCACAACAGGGACAGGCTAGCTCGACCACTGACTACGTGATCGATGCAAGGCTCAAACAGATCCAGGCCACACTGCAAGGGCCAGATGCCGAGGACCAAAGCATTGTCATTTTCGCTACTCTGGTCGGAGCACTGGTTCTAGCACGCGGGGCTGAGAGCACGGCCTTAAAGGACAAGATCCTCGACATAACGCGTAGCGCCTTGAAGCAATCAACGCCACACACCTGAATACGTGCGCCACGAATAAAAAAAAAGCCAGTCAATGACTGGCTTTCTTCGCTTAACTGCCCGGGTTACTTGACCGCAACCTTATCCCGATTCTTTTCAAAGATGGCTTTGCCTATCCCTTTGACCTCAAGCAACTCATCGGCTGACGTGAAGTCACCGTTAGCCTCGCGGTAAGCCACGATTGCCTTGGCTTTAACAGCACCAACACCAGAGAGTTCACGTTGAAGCGTCGCCTCATCCGCGGTGTTGAGGTTGATCGTCACCACTTGCGCATCTGATGCAACTTGCGCAGCGACAACCGGCTCAGGTGCCTCTACCGACGGGGCAGCATGAATCACGCTCGAAAAACCCACCATCAAAGCCAAAAAAATCGAAGAGATAAAAGCGATACGCATAAGTGACACTCCATTACATCGTTAAGTGGAATACAGCTCTCCTGAGCTGTATTCCAAACGTAGGCGATGGGGGTCGAGTGTCAAAAATCAGTGCATTGCAGAGTATGTAGTCAGGAAAACTCGCTGCGACGCTGCTGATGGATCCAGTCCACGATTTCACCCTCGGGCGCATAACCACTGACGGTCTCACGCAACAACTGGCGTACCCGGACATAGTCATCCACATCAACAGCATCAAGCAGTTGAGACAAACGCTCTTTCAACTCATCCCAAGGCAACATGTCCTCATTCGCGCACATGATCATTGGATGACGAGTTGCGACTACGTTGTCACCAATCAGTAACTCTTCGTAAAGCTTTTCGCCAGGCCGCAAGCCAGTGAACTCGATTTCTATGTCGCCATGCAGGTTTTTATCAGAGCGAACACTCAAACCGGAGAGGTGAATCATCTTTTCGGCCAACTCGACAATGCGCACCGGCTCACCCATGTCCAGGACAAAGACATCGCCACCTTGCCCCATCGAGCCGGCCTGAATGACCAACTGCGCGGCCTCAGGGATAGTCATGAAATAGCGGGTAATCTTGGGGTGAGTGACTGTCAGCGGACCACCGGCCTTGATCTGCTTATGGAAAAGCGGAATCACAGACCCGGAAGAGCCCAGTACATTGCCGAAACGAACCATAGTGAATCGGGTCTTGTTAACCCGTGACACATTAGCGGCATCGTCAAATAGCACAGGCGCAATTTCGCGACTGAGTGCCTGCAACGTCATCTCGGCCAAGCGCTTGGTGCTACCCATCACATTGGTCGGCCGCACAGCCTTGTCAGTTGAAATCAGTACAAAATTCGCGACACCGGACTGCAGAGCCGCCTGGGCGGTATTGAGCGTGCCCATGACGTTATTGAGTACACCTTCGGCGATATTGTGCTCAACCATGGGCACATGCTTATAAGCCGCTGCGTGATAGACCGTATCGACATGCCAGGTCTTCATCACATCCAGTAATTTATGGGGGTTACGCACCGAACCCAAAATCGGTAGCACCTTCACCGAAAGGGACTCGCGACCAACCCGCTGCTCCAGCTCGCCATAAATACTGTAAAGATTAAATTCGCTATGCTCGTACAGCAGCAAAGTAGTCGGTCTAAGAGCCAGAATCTGGCGACACAGCTCCGAGCCGATGGAACCACCTGCCCCGGTCACCAGGACACACTGATCTTTAATGCAGTGTTCCAGCAGCTCACCCTGGGCCGGAACCGGATCACGCCCCAGCAAATCGGCTATGTCCACTTCCTGAATGTCATCAACCTTGACCCGGCCACTGGCCAGATCCATAAAGCCAGGAACACTGCGAACATGCAGCGGAAAGCCCTCAAGCAAACTCAGGATCTCACGACGCCGACCGCGGGACGATGAAGGAACCGCCAACAGCACTTCCTGGGCTCCCGTACGATCAATCATCTGCTGAATGTGCTCGGGTTTGAATACCTGCAAGCCGGAGATGATGCGACCAGCAATCCCCTCATCATCATCTATGAACGCCACAGGCCGCATGGCCCGCCCCATTCGCAACGCTGCAACCAGCTGATTACCGGCTGCACCGGCACCGTAAATGGCTACGCGCGTCAGGCCATCGTCGCGACTGGTGAAGGGGACGTGCTGAGCAGCAGAGAACCAGTCCCCCAGGAAGTATTGCCGCATGGCCAGGCGCAAACCACCGAGCATTACCAGGCTCAGCCACCAATAATTAAATATGATCGAGCGCGGGACGACATTGACGGGAGTGCTGTACCAGTACATCACCACGGCCAAAACCAGGGAAGAAAGGCTGACGGCCTTGATAATTGCGATCAAGGCATCGTTGCCAAAATACCGCATAACAGCGCGATACATGCCAAAGCGAATAAAAAAGGGGATGGCAACAATTGGGGCTGCTACAAATAGCCAAAAGTGCAATTTGATGAGGTTGATCATGTCGTCGATGCCTAGGCGCACCACGAACGCCAACCAAAGTGCAGCCCAGACCAGCACAACATCAGTCGCAACCTGTATCAGCCTTTTTTGCCGCCGAGGAAGTTGGAGTAACCATTGGCGAAGCATTTCAATGTCCTTTTCAAAAGTAGCGAGCAACACGTTCAATGCTCAAGCGTTTCATACCCTAAAACTCAAACAGCTGAATTTTCTGTGTACCCGCATGGAAGTGCAGAAAGCGCGCACTGCTTAATTCTCACGCTGACCTGCTTTGAAGCGCAAAGCCACAAGAGTGAGCGGCGCGTAGGCTATCAACAAGCCGGTAAAACCATCCACTTTGCCTAAAGTAACGAGGGCTGCAATCGGTAACAACCAAACCAGATTTATAGCCGTTACTGACCAACTGACTACAGAATGACTACGATACTGTCGAGACGCAAACTGATAAGCATGGCTGCGGTGAGCTTCGTACACCTTGTCACCTTTGAAAAGCCGGACAAGCAAGGTACACGTCGCGTCGACTATAAATACTCCAAGTAAAATCAGCCATCCCCAGAACAGTACCGGGTTGACCCACGCAGCTTGTAAAGACAGGAAACCTAACGTAATACCTAAGAAACCACTGCCTGCGTCCCCCATGAAAATACGAGCAGGGGGGAAATTCCAATACAGAAAACCCGCAACTGCGAGCGCCAGTGTAATCGGCCCCCATACGAAGCTGGAGTGTGCGCAGAGAACGTAGAGTAGTGCTCCCCCTAAACACACAAAAATTGCCTGCATACTGGCAAGCCCGTCGATGCCATCCATAAAGTTATATAGATTCAGCATCCAGACCAGATAGACACATCCCAACAAGTAGCCTGCCCAACCGAAATCGACGGCAATACCGAAAAAATAAATTTCCGGTAACCCCTTGAGCAGATACATACCCAGGATCGCAGCCGTAAAATGCCCCAACAAACGCCACCGCGCGGGTATGTGGCCATGATCGTCAAGAAAGCCGACTACTGCCACCAAAGCACCCGGAATAACGATCCCCCAGGTGACGTTCCATGCTACTAATCCCGTCAAGGCTAGAAAGAGCGCGCCAAGGAGATATGAAAAGACAATAGCTACACCTCCACCTCTTGGTGTGGGTAGCACATGAGAACTTCGAGCATTGGGAATATCAATCAAGCTATTTGACAGCGCATACCGTCGTAACCCGGCAGTACCTATCAGAGAGCTCAGCAAAACCAATGGTAAAAACCAGTACAAATTCAACATTAGTGACGTCCCAGGAATTCTTTGGCGGTTCTGTTCAAGGCATCATCTATAGAGACCGGCGGTGACCAACCGAGAAGTGTCTGGGCTTTCTGAATATCAACTTGCAAAGAGCCGCAAAGCCTTTGTGACAACGAACGACGACCCGCAATAATTGCGCAGGCAGTCAATAACCCGGCGGGTATTGGAAGCAAGCGACTTTGGACACCAAGCGCAAAGGCCGTCTTCTTCAGCAGCTCTGTCGTCGACAGATCAACACCATCGCTAGCCAGAAAAGTCTCACCCGCCGCTTTCGGGTGGTTAAGGCAAACAGTAATCAAACTGACAAGGTTATCAATAGAGACTAGGCTGCGTTTGTTATGAATGGCCCCAAAAGGTAGGGGAACACCTTTCTTAAGCCAGCCCATCATATTTCGAAAGTTTGCTTTGACTCCCGGGCCATACACCAAAGTAGGCCGTATGATTACGACTTCCATCCCGGTTTCAGCTGAAATACGTCGCAGAGCTTCCTCCGCCTCGTGCTTGGAAACACCGTAGGGATCAACAGGCGCAGGTACATCATCAGCGACAAAAGGGCGACGGCCGTCTGTACACTCACCATTAACTTTGACGGAGCTGATGAAAACAAAACGCCTGACTCCTGCATCTGCAGCCTGCTGGGCCAGGCGAACAGTACCAGCGACATTAACTTTTCGGAATTCGGCTAACGCATCCGCTGCCACTTCATTCATCACGTGAACCCGTGCGGCAGCATGTACGACTACCGCACAACCCATTAAAGCTTCGCGCCAGTCAGTTGTAGACGATAACTCCGAAATACAAAAAGTGTGTTTCTCGTTAGATAAATTCGGTGCTTTCGATCGTACCACTGAAATGGATACATAACGCAGATCATTATCCAGGGTCTTGACCAGTGCAGAGCCTACAAAGCCCGTAGCTCCAGTGATCAGAACACGCAGAGGGGCGGGACTGGTATCAATAGTCAATTAAAAAACCTCTTGTATTCTTTCATCAACAGTTCAGAACTTGTTTTCGATCCAAAATCGCGAATTGCACGATCTTGTGCAGCAACGCCCATGGTAGAAAGCAGGTTGAGGTCATTCAACGCACAAAGAATACCCTCTTTAAGGGATTCCGAATCTCTCACAGGGACTAAAATTCCTGTTTTGCCATTTACTATAGCATCTGACAAACCATAAATATCACTGCCTATGGCCGGTGTCCCCATCGCCGCCGCTTCAATTACTACAGTCCCGAAGCCTTCACGATAGCTGGGTAAACAAAGCAAGTCTGCAAGAGCCATGTACTTTTCCGGTTCGCTGGAAAAACCGACCGTTCTGATATTGTCACGGACTAAAGCTTCATCGATTTGATTAACGACATTTTCTCCGACAGACTCAAAGGGCCCAACGAGGACAAGAAATACATTACGATTATCTTTAACTATATCACTGAATGCCGAGAGCAGTTCACCAATACCCTTATCAGGCGTAATGCGCCCAACAAACAACAATATTTTTCCAGCCTCGGGGATATTTAAATCATCTCTAAGAACACGCAACTCATCAACGCCATACCGGCATGGGTCGAACCGTTTCAGATCAATACCCGCCAAGGAGCCCGCGCCAATGACTGATATTTTATCAGCGCTGATTATTCCGCTAGATATCAAAAAATCTCTCTGACTTGAACTGTCTGCATAGCAATGTGTGTTCAAGCGAGCAATGATCTTGTCACAGAATATCAATACGGATCGTTTGATCCCGGTTGTGGTCACCCACGGTTGCCCGGTAAAGGTATGGAGTCTCACAGGTGTTTTTGCGAAATAACCTGCTATTGCACTAAGCAGCCCAGCTTTTGGCGTTGTCGAATGAACAATATCAAATTTTAATTTTTTGAAAACACGATACAACGCAATCAGACTGAAAAAATCTTTGGATGGGCTGATCGCTCGCTCAATGTTAACCGGGACATAGGTGAAATTTTTATTTGACGCCAACTTATCGCTCATTTCGTCACGACTGGTAATAACGGTCACCCGCATACCTGACGAACTCAACGCCTCTATCTGTGCTTTCAATTGAGTCAGTACAAAAAATGGGACCGTTGACACACGAGCAATATTTAATTTGTCAATCTGCACCTTTACTCTCCCTCTTTAACTCGACAACGACAGCTATCTCGAACGCTAGTGCGCTACTGTTTCGGTCTGATTTTTTTTATCTGACGCATAAAAATATAGCGCAAATGCAAATATTGACATTACCTGCAGACCTTTAAAGTTCACTATAATAAAAACGCAAAAAAGCGCGAAAGCAAATGCTTTTACGTCATAACTTCCAGGGTAACTACGAGAGCAAATAACACCTGCAAGCCCGAAAACATTCAACGCTACAAAAACAAAAATCGAGCCCAACCCAGAATAAAATAGCAGCCTCAAATACCCGACATCTGTACCCATATAGAACATCAGTTCCGATGAAGTCGAGTCGAAATATTTGCCCACGCCAAACAGATAGACCTTGAGATTATCTGGAAGGACATACATATCCGCCAACGCGTTGACACTATCACTATGTAATACCCCTCGATTCAGAAAGTTTCTAAAGATCTCAGCAGACTCATAAATCGGGCCATCGCTGACAATCATACTTAATATAAACATAGTGAGCATCGATATAAACAGGCATAGCTTAACTAGAACCCCGCGTTTCAATACGCCTAATATTGCATATGGGACAATAGCACTTCGGGCTACGGCCATTGACACTGGTAGCATGAGTACAAGCAGCAATGTCTTCGTAAACGAGGCCTTGGTAATGAGCAGATAGTAAAAGGCGGCAATAATAAGTGTCAGGGCTCCATCAACATGGTACAGCCCAAAACCTAATGCTCTTAGACCATATATGTGTTGGAATACATCGGCCGATCGTGGAGATATGAAACCGAGGAGAACCAGGTAAAAATCCAAACTCACCATCGAGACACATATGACCAATACCTGAACCAGCAACCATATAAGCAATGCAGCATCATTTTCCTTAAGCACTGAGTACACCACGTACCCAAAGAAAATATTCAATAATATTTTAAATGACACGACCACATGAAAAAAAACATCCTGCGTCGTACCATCGCCCATTAAACATGCAGCCACCCCTCCAAACAGCCAGCAACTGAACAACCCAATAAATACCAAAAAAAATTTAAAATTCGTTGCTTGAAACTGTAAAAAACGACGCAGGTAAAATGGCACAAGAAATAACGCCATGGGTAACTCAGTCGCATAAATACGCGGATACCCTATAATTACAAGTAGCACGAAAGCAGATAACAAAATTGAACTATACTTTGAGCGTATACCAGAGACAACCAAGCCAACATCATGTGTTTTCAATATTTTTACCTTATCCTTTCCTTTGGACCGACCTTCATTCTAACCTTGAAGGTTTCAATAAAACTCGATGGCCTGAAGCAGGCAATGTTCTTAATAAAGAAGTGCACACCATTCAGCGGAGTCGTACGCACAGATCTGTACATTGCCAAAGCCGTAACCAAAAAATTAGCATACAAGTCCACCTGCAAATCTTTGTTACTATTAAAGTATTCGTAAAGATCCGAAAAATACAGATTATAGGCTTTTATTTTCCCCTTCCGACTTGAAAGATACGATGAGCCCTGGACATTACACCTGTACTTAACATATGCCTTATTTAGAAATACACCTCTGCCTCCTTCCATCAACGAATCCATAGCAAAAAACCACTCCATAAATTCCCGATCTATTACGGCCTTACGAGAAGAGCGTCGATAAGCATATGAACCATGCACCGCAATAGTCCCCCATCGTGCTAACTCAGAGGCGCTAAAAAACAACAACTCATCAATCGACGGGTCAGGAAATTGGGTTTCCGAACAATACAGCCCATCATCAGAAAAATAAATTGCTTTGTGCATTACTAAATTGACATCAGGATAGTCAGCAAAAACATCAAACTGCTTCTGAAGCTTACCAGGCAACATGATATCGTCACCATCGAAGTGAAAAACTATATCACCTTTGACCATTCCATGGAGGCCATGATAGTTAGCCGCAGCACCAACGTTTTTTGTTCTTAACACAAGACTGATTCTAGAATCATTAACCAGATGATAGCCTTGCAACACCTGCTGCGTACCGTCTGTTGAGCAATCATCCGATATAATTAACTCATACGGAAAGTTTACCTCTTGAGATAGAATGCTATCTAGGCACTCAACGATATAATCTTTCTGATTATAACAAGACACCACCACACTGACTAACTGCACTTTTTACCACCCGAATAACAATTCAAATATATAAAAAAACCAATCATGGATACAAAAAAATAAACCATATTCATTATTATATGAGCTATAAAAACTCCTTTTAAAGCCATGCCCTGCCCCAGGAAAATACTGCATAACGTCATAAACAACACCCCTTGTACCACCTCGGAAAACAAATATATTTTCAACGAAGACTTGGCAATCACAACAAAGCCAACAACATAAGCCGACACTCTAAAGAAATCCCCAATGAGTTGATACTGTATCAAATCCCCTAGATCAGAAAAGTCGCGAGACAGTAACAATGGAATCAACATCGCCCGGAACAAATAAAGCACTAATGCACCTACAAAAAAAACAGCCATTACTACTATTACAAATCGAACAACTGTAGATGATAATTCTTTATTCCCCTCCTGCTTCACTATAAGCGGCATAAAGTAAACAGCCAAGAACACCGTGAAAAAACCCATGTATGCGCTGGATAACTTTATAGAACCTTGCCAAAGACCTGCCACATCCAGCCCTGAACTGTTTATCAACTGCCCCCTCACTATGATTTCAACCAAAGGAACACTAATTGCCCCTACGCAGGCCATCAAGGTATACACCGATAGCCTCACCGTATTAGTTCGCAACAAGCTGAATCTAAGAGATCTTTTAAAAAAAACTGATTTCTTATAAAAATAATAAGCTGGCAATGCATAAGACAAATAGAACAGCACGACAGACAGGGCAGCCCCTACAAAAAGAAAATTTGATACTAGCACCCAAGCTATGGGAAGCACCGATACATTCCCCACGACCTGAATAAGTGCATAACTTCTAGTATCCATCAACCCATTAGCAACTCCCGTCACAAGGTTTGTAAACCCAAACCCCATCTGAGCAAGAGCCAATACAATAATTAACCAATATTTTGAAGAATCATCAAATATATAAAACGCTATCTTTTCAGAAAACACACACCCGATAACTACTATAACAAAACTAAAAACAAACGAATATATCTTCACCGAGGACACAAATATTAACAGCTCTTTTTTATTCGCCCTGAGTGCAGCTACATATTTAATCACCCCATTTACAACCCCCCCTCCTGCAAGCAACGAGAGAATTGTCACAACACTCATAAAATTACCAATCTGCCCCATACCCCCGGGCCCTAGATACACCGCAATCAATTTTAACAGTAAAAAACCACCACCGATTTTTGATAACTGAGCAGCCGTTGTAAGTGCAGCTCCGTAAAGTATATTCCGCCCAGCAATACTGGTCACGTGCTCAATCCTTTGTACAAGAGGTTTCAGTCACAGCAGTCCGAACACAGCCAATAACATGTTGCACTTCTGCTAAAGTCATACCAAACCAGACAGGCAATCTTATTAACCTCTCACTGTCTTTCGTCGTATAAATATCAGCACCATTAAAACGACCTAACTCTTTGCCCGCTGGGGATGAGTGCAATGGAACATAATGAAACACCGCACCAATTTTGGCAGCACTCAAACGATTGAGCACATCACTTCGCGTCTTGATATCGGGTAGTTTCAGATAAAACATATGTGCATTGCCAACACAAGACTCAGGGATAGACGGAAGCGCAATGAATGCGGGCGCGAGATCTTTTAAACCTTCAAAATAAGTTTTCCAAATTAAGTTTCTGGCGGAACTTATTTCATCTACTCGCCCAAGCTGGCCATATAAATATGCGGCTTGAAGCTCTCCTGGTAAATAGCTGCTACCTATATCAACCCATGTATATTTATCAATCACCCCTCTAAAGAACTGACTTCTATTAGTACCTTTTTCTCTTATAATTTCTGCACGACTGACAAACTGTTTGTCATTGATAATTAAGAGACCACCTTCTCCCCCACTGGTATAGTTCTTGGTTTCATGAAAACTATAGGCCGCCATATGGCCTATAGAGCCCAATGGCCTTCCTTTGTAATACGACAGCATGCCTTGGGCAGCATCTTCTATGACAAAGATATTTTTTCGTTTAGCCAGATCCATTATCGTATCCATCTCACAGGACACACCCGCATAATGAACCACTACAATCGCTACGGTCTTATCTGTGATGGCTGCTTCAATAAGCTCTTCATTGATATTCATAGTATCAGGGCGGATATCTACAAATACTATTTTTGCCCCCCTCAACACAAATGCATTAGCAGTGCTTACAAATGTGAAACTCGGCATTATGACTTCATCGCCTTCTTTCACATCCAGCAAAATTGCTGCCATCTCCAAAGCCTGTGTACACGATGGAGTAAGAAGGGCTTTCGCACATGACAGTTTATTTTCAAACCACGCCTGGCATTTAAGCGTAAACTCTCCATCCCCTGACATTTTATGACTGCGCATGGCAGCCATCACGTATTGATCTTCATTACCCGTGTACGGCGGTTTATTGAATGGAATCATTATTCTTGCTCTTTTAAGAATTCAGTTTCTAACAGGACAAGGTCTCTTTCCCTTTCCTTGATGGGCTGGGACGCCTACGTATATACCCCATGGTTCAGTACTTTAAGTAACTAACATCATGGCACCAATTGAACATCCTTCGAACAAAGTGACACTGGAAAAAAGCGAAATTCGCACCCAGTATTACATGGCGCTGAAGATTGACTGCAGAAAAAATTTATTTTTGTACTTTGTCCGCACTGAGAAATTGGTCAATGTTTCGCCTGTGTAATTATCCGACAGAGTGAAAACCTTTACACCATAAGCGACTCTACAAAAACCCCCAAAGACGATGCCTGGCACCTCTCCTGTTACCAGGCACGCAACGGTAATATGATTGTACTTTTCGATGAAAATATTGCCTGAAATTACAAAAAATCATCGATCCGAGAATATGGCATTATAACTCCACAAAATATGATACAAATACGTCCTAAGTCACATTACCTCAATATCTGACAACATTGGTGCTGCCCGATCTTTATTGCTGATTATATACCCATCCAATTTAGGCCACTTGACGCCTATTGCTGGATCATTCCAGAGCAGGCTATTCTCCGAGTCTCTATTGTAAAATCTAGTGGTTTTATAACTAAAGTGGGTACCATCTTCCAATGCAAGAAAGCCATGTGCAAAACCGGCAGGGATCCACAACATTTTTTTATTTATTGCGCTTAACTCAGTACCGAACCACTGGCCAAATGTGGACGAATCCAGTCTGATATCCACCACCACATCAAAAGCAGCACCTTGAGCTACGCTCACAAGCTTGCCTTGTGCAAAAGGTTCTGATTGGTAGTGTAATCCTCGAATCACTCCCTTTTTAGAGCACGACTGATTATCTTGAACAAAAGTGCTTGGAATCGGTTGACCTAAACTATGTAAGCCTTCTTCAAATCGCTGTTGATTGAAACTTTCCATGAACCAGCCACGCTCATCTTCATAAACAACCGGTTCAATAATCACTACCCCTGGGAGTTCTGCAGAAGAAAATTTCATGGCGCAACTCTTTCAAATGACAACAACTTGGCAAGGTATTGCCCATATCCTGTCTTTTTCAACTTTTCAGCCTGCGCACCCAAGATTTCAGGTGTAATCCAGCCACTGTTATAAGCAATCTCCTCCAAGCAAGCCACTTTCAAACCCTGACGCTGCTCGATGGTGTGCACAAAATGACTGGCCTCCAGCAGAGACTCATGAGTACCGGTATCCAGCCATGCAAAACCACGCCCCAGCATTTCAACCGTCAACGTGTTTTGCTTAAGATAAGCGCGATTGACATCGGTAATTTCAAGCTCACCTCGCGAAGATGGCTTGATGTTTTTTGCAATTTCGACAACCTGATTGTCGTAGAAATATAACCCCGTCACGGCGTAGTTTGATTTTGGCTTCGTAGGCTTTTCTTCAATGCTTAACGCACGGCCTGTGTCATCAAACTCAACGACACCAAAACGCTCCGGGTCCGAAACATGGTAGCCAAAAACCGTGGCGCCCTTTTCTTGGGACATGGCTGCACGCAGGTTCCCAGAAAAATTCTGACCATAAAAAATATTGTCACCGAGGATCAGGCAAACCGGATCTTTACCAATAAATTCTTCACCAATGATAAAGGCTTGCGCCAATCCATCGGGGCTAGGCTGTTCCGCGTAGCTCAACTCAATACCGTACTGTCTACCGTCACCCAGCAATTTTTTGAAACACGGTAGGTCTTCGGGCGTTGAGATAATCAGTATTTCTTGCATACCCGCCAGCATCAGAACTGACAGCGGATAGAAGATCATTGGTTTGTCGTAGATTGGCAGCATCTGCTTTGACACACCCAACGTAAGTGGATGCAGGCGCGTACCTGAACCGCCAGCGAGGATGATGCCTTTACGTTTGAGGGAGGTCATGGTTAAAGCACTTCCTTAACTTGTGGAGTGCATCGCCTGTAACTTGGGCAGGCGATGGCTTAATTCTGTCTGAAACAAACACGCTACCGCCCCAGGATTCATCGTCAATTTCCTGAGAACGCGCTTTGTTGTCTTTGCCCCGGCTGTGACCAAGGTTTTACTCAATGATTGCTAATACTCGCCAACGGCAAACTGATTTGTTGCTGCCGGTTCATTAAGTTGATAAGCAAAATAACTCGTTCTTCGCCGTCCATAGTCATGAATATGGACTCAATACCTGCAAAGCCTTGATCAAGGATGGTGACTTTTTCACCGGGCTTGAACGCGGTGATGATGTGACTCTCTGCACGGTCTTGTAGTTGGGATACTAACTCATGACTGACTGCAAGGGGACGACCGCCAAAGGCCACAACGCGTGCTACGCCGCGTGTAGAACGCAACGGAGCCCAGTTGGCACCTTGAGGCATGTGGATAAAAAGATAGCCAGGAAAGAGAGACTCCTGAACGTGCTGCATCTGGCCGCGCAGCAACCGCTCGCGGCGGCAGGCTGGACGTGAGCACTTATAGCCCTGGCGCAGAAGGTTCTCCTCTGCCCGCTCGTCCTGTCTTGGCTTGCATTGCACCAGATACCAGTCGCCGGACCGGGATGCAACCGGGTCCTGGGTTGCTGCGCTGCTTGTCATGTGCATGGGTGACTCATTAATAGGTTCTTCCGTGTTTACCATCGTGCAGCGCCTGTGCCAATGGCACCAGTTGAGTTCTGATCATCGCTACGAGGTTAAACCGCAGCAGGGCCAATAGCCCAAACATAACCTAAACAAAGTTGCGCACAGCTTGCTGATCCGCATGGCCAGAGCAATGCCTAAAATACAAACGCCTGCGCGAATGATACAGCGCTCCCTCTCCATTTCAACAAAACCACCTCGCAGGCCGTATTTTTGTATCACCGCGACAGGTATTCCATGTGCCCAAAAGCCTGGATAGAGCACATTGTTACCCAGCATTGCCCTGAGGGAATTGACTATGCGACCACTGGCGTACAACCGGACGAGCGCACGGCAACCTGTGTTTACGCCCTTTTAAAAGGAGAGTTAGCGCCCCCCCACACAAACCAGCGGACACAGGGAGACCGGAATGCCCGTCGATTCCAGGGCAATGTATGATACTAATCATATGAATTGGTTAGAGGACCAGGAAGGGGAAGCACCTTGCACGCCTAACGTAAGCTCCGATTGATAAATCGGTTTACTCTGATTTTCAGGCGGGAATACCGCAGATACTTGTCTGAAAATAGGGAGCCGACCGCTATACAGTTACAACATGCAGAACTACAGTCGTAACCTTTATCCTGAATAAAATACAACTTTGACAAGATGAGCAACCTCACCTAATCAGACAATACCCCAATGAAACATGAGCACTGCAGATCGAAACCGAAAGAAGCCTCATAACAAAAATGAAATATCGAACAACAAAAACCCCTTGAATAGACTCGAGATTATGGATTTTTTGCATCCTACGTAAATATCAATGAGCGCACGAGTACGCGCCAAGCACTGAGAGTCGAGCACTCTGCCAGATCCACTAAGCAATGCAAGCTAGCAACTTGTAGGAAATATCCCAAATTACAAGCCCAGCTTGATTGCGGCGCTTACTTTTCGGATATCACTCGACGCACAAAAGCCTCTCACACTATCCATATGAGAGACCTGGAAAGGCAGCCTTAAGACTCGACCAACAGCTTACGCTTCAATCTGGCAGCTTTGCGTTTGTAGGCCACAAAACCCATTGCAGGCCCGATAGCCATACCAACCAGTAAAGCACCGATAAAGAACAGCGATTGCGGAAGTTGCGCAGTGTGCCAACCCAAAAATACCAGTGCTGTGGGCTGCTGGTTTTCGAGGATAAAAATCACTATCCCGAAAATGACAATCAGGGCAAACACCACTAACACTGCACGCTTGACGCTACGCATCGGCAACTCCTGTTCCACGAAGGATTAAATGTCGTCTTCCTCATCTTCATTTACTCGATCCCGTAGCTCTTTGCCGGGCTTGAAATGAGGAACAAATTTTCCATCCAGACTGACTGACTGACCAGTCTTGGGATTGCGGCCAACTCGAGGGGCTCGGTAATGCAACGAGAAGCTGCCAAAACCGCGGATCTCAATCCGATCACCAGTCGCCAGGCATTGGGACATTTGCTCAAGCATAGTCTTGATGGCCAACTCTACATCCTTGGATGAGAGCAGCCCTTGATGGGTGACAATTCGTTCGATCAACTCCGACTTCGTCATATTTTTCCCTTCTTTTTCAAGCAGCTAGATCAGCGCTTCAAAGGTTTTAGCATGATCGATAGATTTTGAACAGCCCAGGGATTGACTTATCTTTGCAAAGTTTGTCGCCCCCCCAAACTCCCATCAGGCCAAGTAATAACCTTAGCCCACTGCAACCACCTCCCAAGCCCTCACACAGCTCGCTCGACATAAACCCCCGCCCTTCCCAAGCCAAATCATAAGCGACCTGCAAACACGCCTACACAAGAACTCATGGTCGGAAGCTATCCTGGCTATCAAATCTCAGGCACAAAAAAGGGCGACCTAAGTCGCCCTTTTTTATGGTCAATCAGAACTTAGTTCTGTTTTTCCATTTGTGCACGCAGCAGGTCGCCCAAAGTGGTCGGACCAGCAGCGATCTCAGAGGTAGCTGGCTTGTCGCGCAGGCTCTGGATTGCTTCCTTCTCGTCTTCAACGTCTTTCGACTTGATGGACAGTTGGATTACGCGGCTTTTGCGATCAACGCTGATGATCTTGGCTTCTACTTCTTCGCCTTCTTTCAGAACGTTACGTGCATCTTCGATGCGGTCACGGCTGATTTCGGATGCTTTCAGAGTAGCTTCGATATCGTTGGCCAGAGTGATGATGGCGCCTTTAGCGTCAACTTCTTTCACGATGCCCTTAACGATTGCGCCTTTGTCGTTCTCTTGTACGTACTCGGAGAACGGATCGCTTTCCAGCTGCTTGATACCCAGGGAGATACGCTCACGCTCTGGATCAACAGACAGGATAACGGTGTCAAGCTCGTCGCCTTTCTTGAAACGACGTACGGCTTCTTCGCCAACTTCGTTCCAGGAAATGTCGGACAGGTGAACCAGGCCGTCGATGCCGCCGTCCAGACCAATGAAGATACCGAAATCGGTGATCGACTTGATGGTGCCGGAGATTTTATCGCCCTTGTTGAACTGGCCAGAGAAATCTTCCCATGGGTTAGATTTGCACTGCTTGATGCCCAGGGAGATACGACGACGCTCTTCGTCGATGTCCAGAACCATAACTTCCACTTCGTCGCCGACTTGTACGACTTTCGAAGGGTGGATGTTTTTGTTGGTCCAGTCCATTTCGGAAACGTGTACCAGACCTTCAACGCCTTCTTCCAGCTCAGCGAAGCAGCCGTAGTCGGTCAGATTGGTTACACGAGCGGTAACGCGAGTGCTTTCTGGGTAACGGGCTTTGATAGCAACCCATGGATCTTCGCCCAGTTGCTTCAGGCCCAGGGAAACACGATTGCGTTCGCGATCGTACTTCAGAACCTTGACATCGATCTCGTCGCCAACGTTGACGATTTCGGAAGGATGCTTGATACGCTTCCAAGCCATGTCGGTAATGTGCAGCAGGCCATCGACGCCACCCAGATCGACGAATGCGCCGTAATCGGTGAGGTTTTTGACGATACCTTTGACTTGCTGGCCTTCTTGCAGGGATTCCAGCAGAGCTTCACGCTCAGCCGAGTTCTCTGCTTCAAGAACGCTGCGACGCGAAACAACAACGTTGTTGCGCTTCTGGTCAAGTTTGATGACCTTGAATTCCAGCTCTTTGCCTTCCAGGTGCGTGGTGTCGCGCACTGGACGAACGTCAACCAGAGAACCTGGCAGGAACGCACGGATGCCGTTAACGTCGACAGTGAAGCCGCCTTTAACCTTACCGTTGATAACGCCCTTGACCACTTCTTCTGCTGCGAAGGCTGCTTCCAGAACGATCCAGCATTCAGCGCGCTTGGCTTTTTCACGGGACAGCTTGGTTTCGCCAAAGCCGTCTTCGACCGCGTCCAGCGCAACGTGAACTTCATCACCGATGTTGATGTTCAGTTCGCCAGCGTCGTTGTGGAACTGCTCCAGCGGGATGAGGCCTTCCGACTTCAAACCAGCGTGAACGGTAACCCAACCAGCTTGGTAATCGATATCAACGATGATAGCGGTGATGATCGAGCCAGCCTGAAGATTCAGGGTTTTTAGGCTTTCTTCAAAGAGTTCTGCAAAGCTTTCGCTCATTTTAATTCCTGTTGATCAAGGGCGAAGGAATACGCCCATCTGCCACATTCCAGACAATGTGGGTTACGTTTATATAAAAGAAGGCATGCAGGACTATTTCTGGTCTCCTGCACGCTTTCTTGGTCATCAGGCAATATCGCGAAGTGCGATTTCACTCATGATGCGTTCCAGCACCTGCTCGATGGATAACTCCGTAGAGTCCAGCTGTATGGCATCAGCCGCCGGCTTAAGCGGGGCTATTGCACGCTGCGTATCACGCTCATCGCGGGCACGAATCTCATCTAGCAGACCCGAGAGACTAACATCATCGCCCTTTGCCTTCAACTGCAAGTAACGGCGACGGGCCCTCTCTTCAGCGCTGGCCGTCAGAAAAACCTTCAACGGGGCATCAGGAAATACCACCGTACCCATGTCACGACCATCGGCAACCAGGCCTGGCAACTCCTGAAATGCACGCTGACGCTGCAACAAAGCATCACGAACAGCCGGCAAAGCCGCGACTTTGGAGGCTCCAGCTGCCACAGCCTCACTGCGGATAGCGTGAGTTACGTCGTCGCCTTCGAGAATGATGCGAGCGGGCTTGCCGTCGGTCGCCCCGACGAACTGCACATCAAGATGTGCAGCCAGTTTCTCCAGTAGCGCCTCGTTATCGAGGGCAACACCGTGATTGCCCGCAGCAAAAGCCAGCAAGCGGTACAAGGCACCGGAGTCCAGCAAATTCCACCCCAGGCGCTTGGCCAGGATCCCGGCAACGGTACCTTTACCGGAACCACTAGGACCATCGATGGTAATAACCGGTGCCGAAATCACGAGTTCGCCTCTTGAGCAACACGCATGCCCACCTGCTTGCACAGCGCAAGGAAGTTCGGGAATGAGGTCGCCACGTTGGCGCAATCGTGAATACGGATTGGAGCGGTTGCACGCAACGAAGCCACGCTGAAGGCCATCGCAATACGGTGATCGCCATGCCCATGAACCTCACCGCCACCGATAGTACCGCCATCAATGATGATGCCATCCGGTGTCGGCTCGCACTTCACACCCAGCGCCAGCAAACCGTCCGCCATCACCTGAATCCGGTCAGACTCCTTGACGCGCAACTCTTCTGCCCCACGCAGGATCGTACGACCTTCGGCAACAGCCGCCGCCACGAACAGTACCGGGAACTCATCAATCGCCAGCGGCACCAGCTCTTCAGGAATCTCGATTCCCTTCAGCTTTGCGGCACGTACACGCAGATCAGCTACCGGCTCGCCACCCACTTCACGCTGATTCTCAAGGGTGATATCCGCACCCATAAGACGCAAAATGTCGATTACGCCAGTACGGGTAGGGTTGATCCCCACATGCTCCAGCAGCAGATCAGAGCCTTCTGCGATTGAAGCGGCAACCAGGAAGAACGCTGACGAAGAAATATCGCCAGGGACTTCAATATGCGTCGCAGTCAGCTTGTGACCCGACTCAACCGAAGCCGTAGGACCATTAACAGTTACGGGGTAGCCGAAACCCTGCAGCATGCGCTCGGTGTGATCGCGAGTCGGAGCCGGCTCGGTGACCGACGTCTTGCCTTCTGCATACAAGCCCGCCAGCAACAGGCAAGACTTAACCTGAGCACTGGCCATCGGCAAGGTGTAGTTCATGCCTTTAAGAGCGTGGCCACCGCGAATGGTCATCGGCGGACGACCTTCTGCAGCGGTCTCGATCACGGCGCCCATTTCGCGCAATGGATTAGCCACACGATTCATCGGACGCTTGGTCAGCGAAGCGTCGCCGGTCAGGGTCGTATCGAAGGTTTGCGCGGCCAGCAGGCCAGACAAAAGACGCATCGAAGTACCCGAGTTACCCAGATAAATTGGGCCAGGCGGAGCTTTCAAGCCATGCAGGCCAACACCATGAATGGTCACACGACCATGGTGAGGACCTTCGATGACCACACCCATGTCACGGAATGCCTGCAACGTTGCCAGGGCATCTTCACCCTCAAGGAAACCTTCCACCTCAGTCGTGCCTTCGGCCAGTGAGCCGAGCATGATCGAGCGGTGAGAAATGGATTTGTCGCCTGGTACGCGGATCCGGCCAGTAACTTGACCACCAGGATTTGCCAAAAAAATCAGATCGTTGGAATTCATAGCGTCCACATATGCCCGGCGGGCCAGGATTTTACTGAAATGCTCGCGGGCAACCCGGGCGCGCGTAAAGACGCCCAGCAATTGATGCCCATCCCCTGCATCGACCGCGTCGCGCAAAGCGTCGAGATCACTGCGAAATGTATCCAATGTGCGCAGCACTGCCTCGCGATTCGCGAGAAAAATGTCATGCCACATTACCGGGTCGCTACCCGCGATTCTTGTGAAATCACGAAAGCCACCCGCTGCGTAACGGAAGATATCCAGATTCTCGTTGCGCTTGGCAAGAGAGTCCACCAGCCCGAAGGCCAGCAGATGAGGCAAATGGCTGGTTGCAGCCAAAACCTCGTCATGACGCTCGACCTGCATATGCTCGACGTCCGCACCCAGGGCGCGCCACATCCCATCGACCAGATCCAGAGCGTCAGCATCGGTTTGCGCCACTGGCGTCAAAATAACTTTGTGACGCTCAAACAGGCTGGCGTTCGAGGCCTCGACACCGCTCTGTTCAGAACCGGCAATCGGGTGACCCGGGACGAAACGGGCGGGCATACCGCCAAAGGCATGGGCTGCAGCGCGCACGACATTGCCTTTGGCACTGCCAACATCAGTGATCACCGCCTGCCCAAGATCCATGCCCGCCAAAAGGCCAAGCATTTTCTCCATGGCCAGAATCGGCACCGCCAACTGAATCACGTCAGCGCCCGCACAAGCGGTTGCCAGATCAGCCTCACAGCGGTCGACCACCCCCAACTCCACAGCCATTGCACAGGACTTGGGGTCGAGATCAACACCAACCACTTCGCCGCACAGCCCGCTCTCGCGCATACCCTTGGCGAAAGAGCCGCCAATCAGCCCCAAACCGACAACAACCAAACGACCCAAAACAGGCTTTACCAATTGCACAGACATTACATCAACCACGAGCAAGCACCTTGGCCAGCGCCTCAAGCAAACGGATATTTTCCGCGGGCAAACCAATAGTGATACGCAAATGGTTCGGCATTCCGTAGTTAGCAACCGGACGCACGATTACGCCCTCTCGCAGCAGCCCCTGATAAACGGGAGCCGCCTCCCGACCGAGGTCCAGAGCAATGAAGTTGCCTTTGGATGGTATCCAGCTCAGGCCAAGTTCGCGAAAACCGTCCTGCAACTGCTGCATCCCGGCCTCATTAAGACGCCGGCTCTGGTTCAGGTAATCGGTATCTTTAAGAGCCGCACAAGCGGCCGCCAAGGCCAGGCTGTTAACGTTGAATGGCTGACGTACGCGATTCAGCACATCTGCAACGATTGCCGTCGACAGGCCATAGCCCACCCGCAAAGCGGCCAGGCCGTAAGCCTTGGAGAACGTGCGCGAAACCAGCAAATTGGGATACGCCGACAAAAACTCAAGACCGTCTGGCAGATCACCACCTTGGGCGTACTCGATATAGGCTTCGTCCAGCACCACGAGCACGTGCTCGGGAACATCCTGCAAGAACTCGTTCAGCGCATCGACACCAAACCAGGTTCCGGTCGGGTTATTCGGGTTGGCAATGAAAACCACACGGGTATTGCTGTCGATAGCGTCAAGCATGGCAGGCAAGTCATGCCCCCAATCCTTGGCGGGCACTACTCGTGCCTGCGCACCTACCGCCTGGGTAACGATCGGATATACGGCAAACGCGTGCTCGCTGAACACGGCATTCAGGCCTGGCGCCAGATAAGCACGCGCAACCAGCTCAAGAACATCGTTTGAGCCGTTACCCAGCGTCACCTGATCAATCTGCACCGCACACTGTTCAGCCAACAGGCTTTTGAGGGCGAAGCCGTTGCCGTCCGGATAGCGCGTCAGCTCGGCCAGCTCAGCACGGATGGCTTCCAGAGCCTTGGGGCTCGCACCCAAAGGATTTTCATTGCTGGCCAGCTTCACAATTGTGGCTGGATCCAGATCCAGCTCACGGGCCAGCTCGTCCACAGGCTTGCCCGGGACATAAGGCGAAAGTTGTTGCACGCCCGGCTGTGCCAGGGCGAGGAAATCACCGCTCATGTTTTATCGCCTCAAAGAACCGCTTTCGGGTAAGAACCCAGCACTTTAAGCGCTACGGCTTCTTGACTGATCTGCTCCAGAACACTCTTGACCAGAGGGTCGCGGTGATGGCCAGCAAAGTCGATGAAAAACACATAAGTCCATTTACCGCTACGCGAAGGACGTGTCTCGATACGCGTCAGATCGATCCCGTTTTCATGAAACGGAACCAACAATTCATGCAGCGCACCAGGACGGTTGCTCATCGAAACGATGATTGAAGTCTTGTCATCCCCGGTAGGCGGGACTTCCTGGCTACCAATCATCAAGAACCGCGTGGAGTTATCCGGACGATCTTCGATTTTCTCAGCCAGTCGGGTCAAGCCGTAAAGGCCCGCAGCCATATCGCCGGCAATGGCAGCAGAATTCCACTCACCCTTGACCCGCTTGGCGGCTTCGGCATTGCTCGACACTGCAATACGCTCGACATTCGGGTAATGCGCATCCAGCCACTTGCGGCACTGGGCCAACGACTGCGCATGGGAATAGATACGGCTGATGCTGTCAGTCTTGGTGTTTTCGCCAACCAGCAGATGATGGTGGATGCGCAGCTCGACTTCGCCACAAATCACCATGTCATGCTCAAGGAAGCTATCGAGCGTGTGGTTGACTGCGCCTTCGGTGGAGTTTTCCACCGGCACCACACCAAAATTCACTGCACCCGCTGCAACTTCACGGAACACTTCATCAATAGCGGCCATTGGCTTGCTGATGACCGCATGGCCAAAGTGCTTCATGGCTGCTGCCTGGGTAAAAGTACCTTCCGGACCGAGATAAGCCACTTTCAGTGGCTGCTCCAGGGCCAGGCAAGAAGACATGATTTCGCGGAACAGTCGCGCCATCTCTTCGTTGCCCAATGGGCCTTTGTTGCGCTCCATGACACGCTTGAGCACCTGAGCCTCACGCTCAGGCCGGTAAAATACCGGCACTTCGCCTTCAGCCAACGAAGCCATTTTGACTCGCGCCACTTCCTGAGCGCAGCGCGCGCGCTCGCTGATCAGCTCCAGAACTTTTTCGTCCAGGCTGTCGATGCGCAGTCGCAGCGCCTTGAGTTCTTGTTCGGACATTAGCCGTGTTCCTTTTCGAACTCTGCCATGTAAGCCACCAATGCGTTAACTGCATTGATGTCCACAGCGTTATAGATCGAAGCACGCATGCCACCTACCGAGCGATGCCCTTTGAGGTTCAGCAGCCCGCGCGCTTCGGCACCCGCCAGGAAAGGTTTGTCGAGGCGGTCGTCAGCCAGGCGGAACGGTACGTTCATCCAGGAGCGGTCAGAGATATTGATCGGGTTGCTGTACAGGCCGCTGGCATCGATGAAATCGTACAAGGTACGTTTTTTCACTTCATTGAGCTTGCCGATAGCCTCGACACCACCCTGCTCTTTCAGCCACTCGAACACCAGGCCGGACAAGTACCAGGCCAGCGTCGGCGGCGTGTTGTACATCGAGCCGTTGTCAGCCGCGACCTTGTAATCAAGCATGGTCGGGCAGATCGAGCGCGCACGACCCAGCAGGTCCTCACGAACGATGTTGACCACAATTCCGCTCGGACCGATGTTTTTCTGGGCGCCTGCGTAGATCATGCCGAAACGGGAAACATCAACCGGACGCGACAGAATGTCCGAGGACATGTCTGCGACCAGAGGCACATCGCCAGTTTCCGGAATCCAGTCGAACTCCAGGCCGCCAATGGTTTCGTTTGGCGCGTAGTGAACGTAGGCCGCGTCTTTCGACAGGTTCCACTCGTTCTGGCCTGGAATCGCAAAGTAATCGTAAGGCTTGGCGCTGGCTGCCACATTGATGTGACCGAAGCGCGAACCTTCTTCAATGGCCTTTTGAGACCAGATACCGGTATCGATGTAATCCGCCTTGCCATTTTCAGGCAGCAGATTCAACGGGATCTGTGCAAATTGCTGGCTTGCGCCGCCTTGCAGAAACAGGACTTTGTAGTTCGAGGGAATAGACAGCAGGTCACGCAAATCCTGCTCAGCCTTGGTCGCAATGGATACGAACTCATCGCTGCGATGGCTCATCTCCATGACCGAGAGGCCCTTGCCATGCCAGTCGAGCAACTCGGACTGGGCACGCAACAGGACAGCTTCAGGTAGCGCAGCAGGACCTGCGCAGAAGTTATAGGCTCGTTTGCTCACTTCCACTCTCACTCTGATTTGGTGGTCACGCAATAAATCAACACTCGACACTGTGTTACTTGTAGAAGCGGGCTTGCTCGCGATACGGGCAGTAATGTCTATCTGACATACCGCGCTGATGCCATCGCGAGCAAGCCCGCTCCCACAGTGTCGCAAACTTTCATGCCGGACATACAACAAGGGGGCGAATTCTCATCCGCCCCCTGTGTGTCCGCTTATTCTTGCGGTTCTTCGTCAGCGCCAGCCTCTAGCGGCTGCTCGTCGTCAACGCCATCATGGATGGCCTCACCGTCGAACTCTGCACCGCCTTCACCCTCACCTTCAAGCTCTTCACCTTCAACTTCCGAAGGCTCCTGAACCCGCTCAAGCCCTACCAGCGTTTCGTCGCTGGCCAGCTTGATCAAGGTGACGCCCTGGGTGTTACGACCCAGGCTCGATACTTCATCAACCCGCGTGCGCACCAGGGTGCCCTGGTCCGAAATCAACATGATTTCTTCACCGTCCTGCACCTGAACCGCACCGACCAGACGGCCATTACGCTCGTTGCTGACCATGGCAATAACGCCCTGACCGCCACGCTTGTACTCAGGGAACTCGCTGATTGCCGTGCGCTTGCCATAACCACGCGCCGAAGCGGTGAGGATCTGACTGCCTTCTTCAGGGATCAGCATCGAAATCAGCTTCTGACCTTCTGGCAGACGCATGCCGCGTACGCCGCGGGCTGTACGACCCATTGCACGGACATCGGACTCTTTAAAGCGAGTGACCTTGCCACCATCGGAGAACAGCATGACTTCGCGCTCGCCATCGGTGATCGCGGCGCTGATCAGCACGTCGCCTTCGTCCAGCTCCAGCGCGATCAAGCCGACGCTGCGCTGACGGCTGAAGGATTCCAGCGGGGTCTTCTTCACGGTACCGTTAGCGGTTGCCATAAAGATGAAGTGACCTTCGGTGTAGTCCTCGACCGGCAACATGGTGGTGATGTATTCACCCTCACCCAGCGGCAGCAGGTTGACCAGCGGACGACCACGGGCAGCGCGGGATGCTTCGGGAATCTCATAAGTCTTGAGCCAGTACACCTTGCCTTTGCTGGAGAACAGCAGCAGCGTGGTGTGACTGTTGGCAACCAGCAGGTGAGCGATGTAGTCCTCATCCTTAACGCCAGTAGCCGATTTACCTTTACCGCCACGACGCTGGGCCTGGTACGCAGCCAACGGCTGAGTCTTGGCATAGCCACCATGGGAAATGGTTACAACACGTTCTTCTTCCGGAATCATGTCGCCCAGTGTCAGGTCAAGACGGTGATCCAGAATTTCAGTACGGCGCACGTCACCGTATTCAGCACGAATGACTTCCAGTTCCTCACGGATCACTTCCATCAAGCGCTCGGCGCTGTTCAGGATGCGGATCAGCTCACCAATCTGGTTGAGGATCTCCTGGTACTCGGCCAGCAGCTTCTCGTGCTCAAGGCCGGTCAGACGGTGCAAGCGCAACTCAAGAATGGCCTGAGCCTGCTCTGGCGACAGGAAATACTTGCCTTCGCGCAGACCGTATTGCGGGTCGAGGTTGTCGGGACGGCACGAATCGGCACCGGCACGTTCAACCATCGCCACCACCGCACTCGACTCCCAAGGCGTGCTGATGAGCGCTTCCTTGGCTTCAGACGGGGTTGGCGAAGCCTTGATCAACGCGATGACCGGGTCGATGTTGGACAGGGCAACCGCCTGGCCTTCAAGGATGTGACCACGTTCACGGGCTTTGCGCAGTTCGAAAACAGTACGGCGGGTAACCACTTCACGACGGTGACGGACGAAGGCTTCCAGCAGATCCTTGAGGTTAAGGATGCGTGGACGGCCGTCGATCAGCGCAACGATGTTGATACCGAAAACACTTTGCAGCTGGGTCTGGGCGTAAAGGTTATTCAGGATAACCTCCGGCACTTCACCGCGGCGCAGCTCGATCACGACGCGCATACCGTCTTTATCTGACTCGTCGCGCAGCTCGGTGATGCCTTCGAGCTTCTTCTCTTTAACCAGCTCGGCGATCTTCTCGATCAAACGCGCCTTGTTCAACTGGTAAGGAAGCTCAGTGATCACGATCTGCTGGCGACCACCGACCTTGTCGATGTCTTCGATCATCGAGCGGGCGCGCATGTAAATGCGACCACGACCGGTGCGGTAGGCTTCGATGATGCCGGCGCGACCGTTGATGATCGCAGCTGTCGGGAAGTCCGGGCCAGGGATGAACTGCATCAGTTCATCGATGCTCAGCTCCGGGTTATCGATCAGCGCCAGGCAACCGTCGATGACTTCGCCCAGGTTGTGCGGCGGGATATTGGTGGCCATGCCCACAGCGATACCGCTGGAACCGTTGACCAACAAGTTGGGAATTCGTGTCGGCATGACAGCCGGGATCATTTCCGTGCCGTCGTAGTTCGGCACCCAATCCACGGTCTCTTTGTGCAAGTCGGCCAGCAGCTCGTGGGCCAACTTGGTCATGCGCACTTCGGTGTATCGCATCGCAGCGGCATTATCGCCGTCGACCGAACCGAAGTTGCCCTGACCGTCTACCAGCAGGTAGCGCAGGGAGAATGGCTGAGCCATTCGAACGATGGTGTCGTAAACGGCGGTATCACCATGCGGGTGATACTTACCGATCACGTCACCGACCACACGGGCAGATTTCTTGTACGGCTTGTTCCAGTCGTTGTTCAGTTCGCTCATCGCAAACAGCACACGCCGGTGCACGGGCTTCAAGCCATCGCGTGCATCAGGCAGTGCCCGCCCGACAATTACGCTCATCGCGTAGTCGAGGTAGGACTGTTTCAGCTCGTCTTCGATATTGACCGGGAGGATTTCTTTGGCCAGTTCGCCCATGAGAAGCCTGATTCCTTTTTCGGGTGAAACTTCGCCACATCCATTCGGGACGAACGAAGCTCGCCGCCGCTGGCCACGTGCCATGCAACGACTTACGACAAATCAACAAGTTATGTCACGGATTTGCGCAGTAAGGGCAACCCTTGCGGGCGACCCTGGAAACCGCCGAATGTTATCACAATCGCCGCCACGCACCTATCCCTCAGATGCGCATGGAGCGTAGTAATTGCGACGCTTGTCGGCGTGAAGGGGCTCAGAGGGACTCTGAAGGCGATTTGAAGGCCGTAGTCGCTGCCGAAGGCTGCGAAGGGTTGCGTAGCAACCCGTTAATTTGGAGCCCCCGCGATTCTCTTTGTAACAACCCTCGCAGCCGCCCTCACCGCCTTCGGCAGCGACGACAGAGTTGCGCTTCAGTGCAATCGCTTGCGGCACATCAACTGGGCCAACTTGGCGGCATCCGGACGCTCAACCACGCCCTTCTCGGTCACGAGCACATCAATCAGGTCGGCAGGCGTCACGTCAAAGACCGGATTGAACGCCTGCACATCGGCACCGACCCGATGGCCACCCACCTCCAGCACCTCGCTACCGTCACGCTCCTCAATAGGAATGTCATCACCCGTGGCCAGGTCCATGTCGATCGTCGAGCTGGGGGCCACGACCATAAAGCGCACACCATGGTGCATGGCATTGACCGCCAGTTGGTAAGTGCCGATCTTGTTCGCCACATCACCATTGGCCGCGATCCGGTCAGCCCCAACGATCACCCAGGTCAAACCCTTGGTTTTCATGATGTGTGCCGCGGCGGCATCCACATTGAGCACCACCGGGATGCCTTCATTGGCCAGTTCCCACGCCGTGAGGCGCGAGCCCTGCAGCCAGGGCCGGGTCTCATCGACGTACACCTGCTCGATCATGCCCTCCAGCCAGGCAGCCCGGATCACCCCCAGCGCCGTACCAAAGCCGCCCGTGGCCAACGCACCGGTATTGCAGTGGGTTAGTACAGCCTGCGCATTGCCCTGGTGGCGGCGGATCACATCGACCCCCAACTGCGCCATCGTCAGGTTGGCTTCACGGTCACTTTCATGAATGGCGACGGCTTCGGCTTCAAGTACCTGCAAGACATCTGGACGGGTTTTGGCGCGGGCCAATCTGTCACGCATGCGATTCAATGCCCAAAACAGATTCCCCGCCGTAGGACGCGAGCCTGCCAGCAAGGTGAAATCTTCCTCCAGCGCAGCCAACCAGTCACCACCCTCGGCCTTGCGCGCCCGGGCAGCCAGCACTACACCATAGGCCGCCGCAATGCCAATCACCGGGGCACCACGCACGACCATATCGCGAATGGCTTGAGCAACACCCTCGACACAGGTGTAGGCCAGCCAGTTCTCTTCACGTGGCAAGCTGCGTTGATCCAGCAGATACAGGGCGTCGTCCCGCCAATCGATGGCCTTAACCTTTTCCGCAGCCAACAGTCGATCGCGCATGCCTTTCCCCATCACCCGGTAACAAAGCCGCCGATTATAGCGAGCCCACCCATAAGACGCTCGGGTATACTTCGCCTCCTTTTACACGCACTGGAAACTGTTTTCGATGCCGACTCCGACCCTGCCCCTGGACTTATTGCTGCTACCCACCTGGCTGGTGCCTGTAGAACCGGCCGGTGTCGTACTCAAGGAGCACGGCGTAGGCATTCGGGACGGGCGCATTGTTTTCATAGGTCCGCGCCAGCATGCCCTTAAGCTCACGGCCATCGAAACCCGCGAGCTGCCTGACATGCTGCTCAGCCCCGGGCTGATCAATGCCCACGGCCACGCCGCGATGACACTGTTCCGCGGCATGGCGGATGACCTGCCACTGATGACCTGGCTGGAACAGCATATCTGGCCCGCAGAGGCCAAATGGGTTGATGAAGACTTCGTACGCGACGGCACCAACCTTGCGATCGCCGAGCAACTCAAAGGCGGTATCACCTGTTTCAGCGACATGTACTTTTTCCCGAAAGTTGCCAGTGAGTGCGTACACAAGAGCGGGATTCGCGCGCAAATCGCCATTCCGATTCTCGACTTCCCGATCCCCGGCGCCAGCAACACAGACGAGGCCCTGCGCCAGGCCGTCGAGCTGTTCGCCGACCTGAAGTTCCACCCGCGGATCAAAATTGCTTTTGGCCCCCACGCGCCCTACACCGTCGGCGACGAAAACCTGGAAAAAATCCGGGTCATCGCCGATGAACTGGACGCAGCGATTCACATGCACGTACACGAAACCGCCTTTGAAGTGCATCAGGCCGTCGAGCAGCATGCCGAGCGCCCCGTCGCCCGCCTCGCACGCCTGGGCTTGCTGGGCCCGCGCTTCCAGGCCGTACACATGACCCAGATCAGCGATGACGACCTGGCAATGCTGGTAGAAAGCAACTCCAGCGTGATTCATTGCCCGGAGTCCAACCTGAAACTGGCCAGCGGCTTCTGCCCGGTGGAGCGCTTGTGGCAAGCAGGTGTCAATGTGGCGATCGGCACCGACGGTGCCGCCAGCAACAATGACCTCGACCTGCTCGGCGAAACCCGCACTGCAGCCCTGCTGGCCAAAGCCGTCGCAGGGTCGGCCACCGCACTGGACGCGCACCGCGCACTGCGCATGGCGACCCTCAACGGCGCACGCGCCCTGGGCATTGAAAACGACACCGGTTCCATAGAAGTCGGAAAAGCCGCTGACATGGTTGCATTTGACCTCAGCGGACTGGCCCAACAACCGGTCTACGACCCCGTTTCACAGCTGATCTACGCCACAGGCCGAGAGTGTGTAAAACATCTGTGGGTTGCAGGCAAACACCTACTGGACGACCGGCGCCTGACCCGACTGGACGAGCAACAGCTCAGCGCAACAGCCAGGTCCTGGGGTGAGCGCATTAGCGGCCATACTCATTGATTCAGTATCTTCGGGCCTGCGCCCGGAGCTTTACCAGATTATTAGGCTTTAGAGGATTTACCCATGAGCAACGTTGACCACGCCGAGATCGCTAAATTCGAAGCGCTAGCCCATCGCTGGTGGGACCGTGAAAGCGAGTTCAAGCCGCTGCACGACATCAACCCGCTGCGCGTCAACTGGATTGACGAGCGCGTGCAACTGGCCGGCAAAAAAGTCCTCGACGTCGGTTGCGGCGGCGGCATTCTCAGCGAATCCATGGCTCAGCGCGGTGCTACCGTGATGGGTATCGACATGGGCGAGGCCCCACTGGCTGTTGCGCAACTGCATCAGCTTGAGTCCGGCGTGAGTGTTGAATACCGCCAGATCACCGCCGAAGACCTGGCCATCGAACTGCCCGAGCAGTTCGATGTGGTCACTTGCCTTGAAATGCTGGAGCACGTACCTGATCCGGCCTCCGTGATTCGCGCCTGCTACCGCATGGTCAAACCCGGCGGCCAGGTGTTTTTCTCGACCATCAACCGCAATCCGAAGTCCTATCTGTTCGCGATCATCGGCGCTGAATACATCATGAAGCTGATCCCCCGCGGGACCCACGACTTCAAGAAGTTCATCCGCCCCTCCGAACTGGGTGCCTGGAGCCGCCAGGCCGGACTGAGCGTCAAGGACATCATCGGCCTGACCTACAACCCGCTGACCAAACACTACAAGCTGGCGGCCGACGTTGACGTCAACTACATGATCCAGACCCTTCGCGAGGAGTAACACATGCGTTTAAGAGCAGTTCTTTTTGACATGGACGGCACCCTGCTCGACACCGCGCCGGACTTTATCGCGATCTGTCAGGCCATGCGGGCTGATCGCGATCTGCCCCCTATCGCAGACAAGCTGATACGCGACGAAATTTCCGGGGGCGCGCGCGCCATGGTGGCGGCCACCTTCGGCATGGACCCGCAGGCGCCAGGCTTCGAAGACTTGCGCCAGGAGTTCCTTGAGCGCTACCAGCGCGATTGCGCGGTGCATACCAAGCTGTTTGATGGCATGGAAGAGTTGCTGGCCGATATCGAAAAAGCGCACCTGGTGTGGGGCGTCGTCACCAACAAGCCCGTACGTTTTGCGCAGCCGATCATGGAGCGACTGGGCCTGGCACAACGGTCGGCCCTGCTGATCTGCCCGGATCATGTCACCAACAGCAAGCCCGATCCCGAGCCGCTTATCCTGGCCTGCAAAATGCTCGACCTCGACCCGGCCAGCGTGCTGTTTGTGGGTGACGACCTGCGCGACATCGAGTCCGGACGGGACGCCGGAACCAAAACTGCCGCCGTGCGCTTTGGGTATATCCACCCTGACGACAATCCCGACCACTGGGGTGCCGACGTGGTGGTCGACCACCCGGGCGAGTTGCGCAAAGTGCTGGATAACGCGATGTGCAGCTGCTGACAAGCGCCAGCTGACGATCCTAGATTTTTGTTGAGGTTTGATATGTTTGATTATTCCGCCCGCCCCAACCTGCTTCAGGACCGGGTCATTCTAGTCACCGGCGCTGGACGTGGCATCGGTGCTGCGGCTGCAAAGACCTATGCCGCTCACGGCGCAACCGTCCTGCTGCTGGGCAAGACCGAGGCCAACCTGAGCCAGGTTTACGACGAAATCGAAGCCGCGGGTCATCCTGTACCGGTCGTCATCCCGTTCAATCTCGAAACCGCCCAGCCCCATCAATACGATGAGCTGGCCGCCATGATCGAAAACGAGTTCGGCCATCTTGACGGGCTGCTGCACAACGCTTCGATCATTGGCCCGCGCACACCGCTGGAGCAGTTGTCCGGAGAGAACTTCATGCGCGTGATGCACATCAACGTCAACGCAATGTTCATGCTCACCAGCACCCTGCTGCCACTGCTCAAGCTTTCCCAGGACGCCTCGGTGATCTTCACCTCCAGCAGCGTGGGCCGCAAAGGCCGTGCTTACTGGGGTGCTTATGGTGTATCGAAGTTCGCTACCGAAGGCTTGATGCAAACCCTGGCCGACGAAGTCGAGAGCGTCGCCCCGGTGCGCTCCAACAGCATCAACCCTGGCGCGACCCGCACCAGCATGCGCGCGCTGGCATATCCAGGCGAAAACCCTGAAAACAATCCTGAACCGCACGCGATCATGCCGGTTTATCTCTACCTGATGGGCCCGGACAGTACCGGAATCAACGGTCAGGCTTTCGACGCGCAGTAACAACGCCTCAAACAAAAACCGCAGCCTGCATGTGAATGCAGCCTGCGGTTTTTTTACCCGTGAAATCTGGCACTGGGCATTCAGCTCTCAACCAACTCACGACGTCCACGCACAGCAACCGCATTGTCGAGCTGCAAGCAACTTTGCAAAAACAGGTACATGTAGTCGTAACTCTTGCAAATCGCCTTGCGCAGATCGTCAATCAACTCCTGGCCAGGGTTCATGCCTGCCAGCGTACATATGATTTCAAGCGCTTCCCAAGGATGCTCATCATCATACTGGGCATGCATCTTCAGCCATTTCATCGCGCGTTTACGCCCCTCGAGCGGGAACGACTCTTCGTAGATATTCTTTGAGCACACGGCGGCCGCCCACTCACCCACCGCACCTTCAATGGCGTAATTGGTTGCTGCCATGGCCACGGCCAGTGAATCCGTTGCACAGGTATGCCAGCACCAATCGTTGAGGGCCTGGAATTCAGCGGGAAGGTCCTGCGCGTTCAGCTCTTCAAGGCTCACGCCATGCGCCCGAGCCCAGTACACCCAATAATCGGCATGGTTGAGCTCGACCCGAATATTACGGATCAGCCAGCGACGCGCCATGTCCTCACCGGGATGACGCCCATAACGGGTTTTCCCAAGGTTACGTCCCATGTACAACGAAAACTGCTCGACGACCGGCCAGCCGCCAATCAGGTACGTTCGCATGGCCCGGGGACTCAGGGTGTTATCACGCATGCGCTTGTATATTTCGTGCCCGACAGCCCGGCGCTTGCTCTCGCTGCAGTCGCGAATCAACTGCTGCGCCCACTGCGGATAACTGGCCTCTTCCATGAGAGGCCCTGTCCGGTTAAATACAGTAATCACAATCCAAATCCTTTTTGAGAAGAGACTTCAGAAACTGTACAACACCTCAACGTAAAGTTCCCGGCAACTTCAATGTCAAAGATCTGGATCGCACAGGGCGCTTTAATAAACTGTCAAAGGTAAACAACTGCGGACGCTGAACTATATAGCCCTGCGCATAATCAACTCCGATTTCGATCAGCGCCTGTTCGATTTGCGTGCTTTCAACAAACTCTGCAATCGTGCGTTTACCCATGACATGGCCAATATGATTAATAACTTCAACCATGGCCCGGTTGATTGGATCATCCAGCATGTCCTTGACGAAACTGCCATCAATTTTCAAAAAGTCGACCGGCAAATGTTTCAAGTATGCAAATGACGACATACCGGCACAAAAGTCGTCCAACGAAAAATGACAACCCAACGCCTTGAGATCATTAATAAATCGGATGGCACTGCCCAAGTTTGCAATGGCGCTGGTTTCGGTTATTTCAAAGCAGATCAGTTTGGGCGACACGCCGTAAAAATCAAATTGCTCATGCAGGAACTCCAGGAAATCGTCATCCCCAATGGTCGAACCTGACAAGTTGATGGCACACATTGCCATCGGCTGTCCGTTCGCCTGGGCTGAACATTCGGAAATGACCCTGAATACATTTTCGACTACCCAGCGGTCGATCAGACTCATCAACCCATAACGTTCGGCGGCGGGAATAAAACTGTCAGGAAAAATCATTCGCCCGCTTTCATCCTGCAACCGCAGCAGAATCTCGATGTGCCCGCCGCCTTCCTGCACCTCCCCCAAGGGCGTGATTTCTTGTGCATAGAGGCTGAAATGGTTTTCCTCCAGGGCCACATGCAAACGCTGCACCCATGCCATTTCACCAAAACGCAACGAAAGCTCGGTGTCATCCACGTGATAGACCTGCACCCGGTTGCGGCCCTTCTCCTTGGCCATATAACAGGCCATGTCCGCAGCGCGCATCAACCCTTCCAGGGTCGCGGGGGGTTGATGGATGTGTACCAGGCCAATGCTGATGGTGCTCATGAACGGTCGCCCCTTCCAGGCAAAATGCAGGTTTTGCACCGACTGGCGCAAACCTCCCGCTATTTTTTCTGCCATATCGACCGGGCAGTTTTCCAGCAGGATGCCGAACTCATCCCCTCCCAATCTCGCCAGGGTGTCGCCTTCGCGCAACCCGGCTCGCAGCAACACACATATATGTCGTAACAGCTCATCACCTGCCGCGTGGCCGCAGGTGTCATTGACCAGCTTGAACTGGTCAAGATCGAGAAACATCAGTGCATGCCGGCCTTGTTGTCGGCCCAGATTCTTCAGCACCAACTCCAGGCGGTATTCAAACTCACGGCGGTTGGCCAAACCGGTTAGCCCGTCGTGGGTGGCTTGCCAGGACAGGTTGGCGATGTATTGACGCTCCTGGGTCATGTCATGCAGCACCAGCACCGCACCGCTCACCTCCCCCCCGTGAAGGATAGGTGCCCCCACCAGCGTAACCGCGACGGTACTGCCATCCATTCGCTGAATCTGCCTGGAATGCTCGCGGCTGTTACCCAACTGGCCGCTGAGAATACGATCAATCAGTTTGAAGCCGTCGTCCTGATCATTGTCGTCGAGCAACTTGAACAGCGCCGCGAGGGTGACGCCCTGTGCCTGCTCGGACTTCCATTGGGTCAGTTGCTCGGCCGCCGGATTCAGGTAGGCAATGGCACCATTCACGTCGGTCGTTATGACGCCGTCGCCAATGGACTGAAGCGTGATTTGTGCCCGTTCTTTTTCCAGCTGCAGCGCTTCTGCAAATGCCCGACTCTGAGCAAGTACTTTATGAGTCCGCTTGAGCACCAGAAGGATCAGCCCCAGGGCTGTGGCTAAATTGATGGCGACCAGCAACTGCCAGATAAAACGCGACCCCTCACCCAGAGCATCGCTAAAAGCCTTGGCCGCCGGTGCAATACCTTCATTGATGGCAAAGATATTGTCTTCCCAGCGCTTGACGTCCACTTCACTGACCGGGCCGCCAAGCAATGCCTGGTGCATGTCTTGAGCCAGCTCATCGAGCTGAATGAGGTAAGCATCTCCCAGGGTCCACTTCTCAATGGCCGTTTTCATATAACTGACGTTACGGAAGTAGCGGTAGAACCAAATGATGCTGGAAGCATCTTGCTCACTGTTACCGCCTTGCAAAATACCTTCGCGGGCAGCGACTACATCAGGGGGAGATTGATCCATCGCAAGCCGCAATTTGTGGCCGCCCTGAGGGACACTTATAGCCTGCTGATATTTGCTGAAGTAAAGCGGATCTTGAGTATCGGAATACAAGTGGAGGAAGTAGATGGCATCTTTCTGGCCCTTGGACCACAAACTTTCGCCCCCTACATAACTGCGCACTGCAGAGAGCATATACAGACTCACGCACCCCAATAGCGCCTGGAAAAGCACGACGGCAATAAAGGGCCAAACAATGCCCAGCAAGCGTGGTGTCCCATGGGGGCGTTTTGATTTCATGAGTTTCCTTGCTTCATGGCGTCGGATGAAAACCAGAGAGAAAATCTCACTACAAATCAGCCTAGGCCAATTTTCAAAAACTTGAGCAGTGCGTATTGCCCGAAACCGACAAAAAATCCCGAACCCGGGCAGCCCCCCTGCCCTTTAAAGACAACCGCTTGTATCAAGTTTGTTGAAGATGCCCGTAGAGCTTGGCGTAAAGCCCTCCCTCTGCAATCAATTGCTGATGACCGCCTTCTTCAGCAATGCATCCACCATCAAACACCAGCACTCTGTCTGCCTGTTTTACCGCAGACAAACGATGGGCGATGATCAAAGTGGTACGCCCGCTCAAGAATTTTCCCAAAGCGTGATGCAAGTTGTATTCGGTGGCCGCATCCAGGGCGCTGGTCGCCTCATCCAGGATCACGACCTTGGGTTCGGCCAGCACCATCCGTGCAATGGCCAGACGCTGGCGCTGACCACCCGACAATCGCACGCCTGAACGCCCGACAATACTGTCCAGCCCTTGGGGGAGCGTGCGAATGGTGCCGTCGAGCTGGGCGATTTCCAGGGCATGCCAGCACGCCTCATCCGTTCGCTCACGGCCCATTGTGAGATTGGCGCGCACGGTATCGTTGAACAACGAGGGGTGTTGCAGCACCACCGCGACATGCTCGCGAATGGTCTGCAGACCGATTTCTGGCTGGCTCGCACCTGCAAAGTAGATGCTCCCCGACTGCGGCGTATACAGCCCGAGCAACAGTTGCACCAACGTGCTTTTCCCCCCGCCACTGGTGCCCACGATGGCCACCTTTTCGCCCGGAGCAATGGTCAGGTTCAGATGATCCAGTACCTTTTCATCGCCATAGCTGAAGCTCAGGTCGCGCACCTCGATACCCACGGTCTGGCGGCCCAGAAACGGATTAACACCTGCGGGGTATTGCGGCTCGTCGCTGCGTGCCAGTAACTGGTTGATTCGCGTCACGGCACCGTCGGCGGCGTAGAACGCATATTGCAAGTTAAGCAACTGCTCGACGGGCCCGATCATGAACCACAGGTAGCTGAACACGGCGAGCATCTGGCCAATGGACAAATCCGAAAACAGTACCGTGAGCATCGCAGCGGCGCGAAAAATATCGATACCAAACTGGAACAACAACCCGCTGGCACGATTTGAAGCATCGCTCTTCCATTGCGAAGCCACGGCAAAGTCCCGGACTTCCCGCGCACGCAACCCCAGACGACCGAGGAAAAAGCCCTGACGGTTACCCGCACGGACCTCTTGAATCGCGTCCAGTGTCTCGGTCAATGCTTGAGTGAAACGCGCCGTACTGTCGTTTTCGAGTTTTTTCAGATGCTTGACCCGCTTGCCCAGTTGCACCGTGGCGTAGATCACCAGCGGGTTGAACAGCAAGATCAGCAGAGCCAGTTGCCAGTGCATCCATAGCAAAATCGCCGAAGTTCCCACCAGCGTGAGCATGGCCACCAAAAACCGGCTCAAGGTTTCGCCGACAAACTTGTCGAGGGTTTCGAGATCGGTGACCAGATGGGTGGTCACCGTGCCACTGCCCAGGTTTTCATACTCAGCCAGGGATATTCGCTTCAAGCGCTCAATCAGGCGCAAGCGAATGCGAAACACGATGTCCTTGGCCAGCCGTGAAAACAGACGGGCCTGCAGGACGTTAAACAGCAATGCCCCACAGCGCAGCATCAAAGTAATGGCCAGCATGAGACCAATGTAACCCGCTGCACTTTGCCAGGCTGTCGGTAGCCAGTGGTTCATGACTTTCAGCGCTGCATCACCGTTGCCCAGCAACACTTCGTCCACCAGCAAGGGCAGTAGCAACGGGATGGGGACGCTGCACAGCGTAGCCAGCACGGCCACGCCGTTGGCAATCCACAGTGCTTTTTTATGGCGCAAGGCCAGGCGACGGATTTCAGCCCAGGTCAGGCGATCCGTCACAGGGGACGAGGGCGAGGACTGCACCGCAGAAGGGTCAAACACGCGTAGCGCGTTCAAGCCAACGGGCAAGCAGGTCAGACAATGGCTCAAGTGGCTGATAGCCATTGGTCAGCAAGGCCAGTTGACCGTTACGCTCGGCGAGCAACGTCGGAAAACCGGCAATTCCCAGGTCTTGTACCCAGGTAAAATCGGCGCCCGTGGCCGTATGCTGTTCGGCCGAGTCAAAGGCGGCAGCAAACTCGATACGCGGCACCCCTGCCGTTTCAGCGAGCTCAACCAGCACACTGGCCTGGGTGACATCGCGCCCTTGCACATAAAAGGCCTGCTGAATCAGCTTGACCAGCCGCCAGGCGCAATCGGGCGCAAGACTGCGTGCCGCCACCACAGCCCGGCAGGCAGGTTCGGTGTCATACACAAAACCGTCCGGCAAGGCACCGTCGAAATTGAAGGTTTGCCCGGTAGCGTCTGTGACCGCCTGCCAATGCTCAAGGATGTAGCGTCGCGTGGCGGGCTCAAGCGCCGAGCCACTGCCAGTGCGCAATCCACCCACCACCAGGTGCAACTCGACGCCTGCGGCCTGCGCCTGCTCAACCAGCGCTTCGGCGATGGGCGAAAAGCCCCAGCACCAAGAGCACATAGGGTCCATCACATAGAGCAGGCGCGCTGTCATATCAGGCCTCGGCAGCTTTACGGTAGTTGTGGCCAATCGGGTGCGGCTGGTTACGTTCCTTGGCCAGGTCGATCTGCTTTTGCCGATCAATTGCGCTGCGACGGGTTTTCTCGCTCAGCGTGTCCCAGCAATGGGGGCAACTGATGCCGGGCTGATAGTGCTCGGATTCACGATCGGCGATGCTGATCGGCGTGCGGCAGGCATGGCACTGGTCGTACTCGCCGGCACTCAGGTCATGGCGCACAGTGACGCGGTTATCGAATACAAAGCAGTCGCCCTGCCACTTGGTTTCTTCCTGCGGCACTTCTTCGAGGTACTTCAGGATTCCGCCTTTAAGGTGGTAAACCTCGTCAAAACCCTGGCTGAGCATGTAGCTCGACGCTTTTTCACAACGAATACCGCCGGTGCAGAACATCGCGACTTTCTTGTGCTTGGCCGGGTCGAAATTGGCTTTGATGTAGTCAGGAAATTCGCGAAAGCTGGTGGTCTTCGGGTCAATGGCACCTTCAAACGTACCGATCGAGACTTCGTAGTCGTTACGGGTGTCAATCAGCAACACCTCTGGATCGCTGATCAGCGCATTCCAGTTCTCGGGGTCGACATAGGTTCCGACTTTCTTGTTCGGGTCTACGCCTTCAACGCCAAGGGTAACGATCTCTTTCTTGAGCTTGACCTTGGTCCGATAGAACGGCTGGTCATCGCAGTAGGATTCTTTGTGGTCGATATCGACCATGCGCGGATCGTTCTTGAGCCAGGCCATCAGCCCGTCAATGCCTTCACGAGTTCCGGAAACCGTGCCGTTGATGCCCTCTTCGGCAATCAGCAGGGTGCCCTTGATGCCGTTGGCGACCATGGCATTGAGCAGCGGTTCACGCAGTTCAACGTAATCTTCAAGGGTGACGAATTTGTACAGTGCAGCGACAACAATTGGCGCGGTCATCGTGTTTCTCTCCAGGTGGCTACCCTCGCAAAGGGTGAACCGGGCGCAAAAAAAACGCGCCGGCTAAGCGGCGCGCTGCGGATTCTAGCAAAAAGACGACTTAGTGCCCACCGCCAGCACAGGTCGGCGATGCCGGGGCCGTGCCGATTTTTGCCCATTCCTCAGGCGTGTACGTGTGCAGGGCCAGCGCATGGAACTCGCCCATCAGGTCACCCAGGGTGGCATAGACCTTCTGGTGACGCTTGACGCTGTTGAGCCCGGCGAACTGCTCGCTGACCACCACCGCCTTGAAGTGGGTCTGCAACCCGCGACTGTGCATGTGGCTTTCATCCAGCACACTCAGGTGCTCAGGTTGCAACGCGCTGAGCGTCGATTCGATACGTTGCTGCATGTCCATTCAGGCTCCGCTTACTTCTTCTTGGCCGGGGCCGCTGCTGGCTCCAGCTCGGCGGTCATGTCGGCCAACAGCTTGTTGACGACCGGCACTGCGCTTTCCAGTTTGGCCTGGGTCATTTGTGCCGATTGCTGGGTCAGCTGCGGCATTTTTTCCAGGACTTTCTTGCCCAGTGGAGACTGGTAGAACGCTACCAGGTCCTTGAGCTCGGACTCGGTGAAGTTGGTGGTGTACAGCTTGACCATGTCCGGCTTGAGTTTATTCCAGCCGATGGCCTGGTCCAGAGCGGTGTTGGCTTTGGCCTGGTAGGTTTCCAGCAGGGCTTTCTTGGAGGCTGGCGCTTTGGTTTGCTCGAAACGCTGAGCGAACATTTGCTGCACTTGCATATACACCGGGGTACCCAGCTTATCGGCATGTGCCAGTTTCAGGAACGTTTCAGCACTGGCAGCGTGGCTAGCTGCATCGGCGAAAACCTGGCCGCTGGCGCAAACCAGAGCAACCGCTGTACAGATGGCGCGAAGACGGGTCATCGAGTTTCCTTTTCTAGCAAGCGAGGTTGAACCCCAAGGGCGGCCATTCTGCGCCTAATAAAGTGTGTCACTCAACCCCGAGTCTGATAGACGTTCTCATCATCTGACCAAAAGCATTAAAAACATCAGATTGAACCCCCGGTGCAAACCAGCGCCTAAGCTGTCTGGTCAGACCTATAGGAGAAAGAGCCGATGAGCCGTATCGAAACCGACAGCCTGGGTGAAGTAAGTGTGGCCGATGAGGCTTATTGGGGCGCTCAGACTCAACGATCGCTGATCAATTTCGCCATCGGCAACGAAAAGATGCCCCTGGCCGTGTTGCACGCCCTGGTGCTGATCAAAAAAGCCGCTGCCCGGGTCAATAACCGCAACGGCGACCTGCCCGCCGACATCGCCCGCCTGATCGAACAGGCTGCCGATGAAGTACTCGACGGTGAGCACGACGACCAGTTCCCGCTGGTCGTCTGGCAAACCGGCAGCGGCACGCAAAGCAACATGAACGCCAACGAAGTGATCGCCGGACGCGCCAACGAGCTGGCCGGCAAAGGCCGGGGCGGCAAATCCCCCGTGCACCCCAATGACCACGTCAACCGTTCACAAAGCTCCAATGACTGCTTCCCGACCGCCATGCATATCGCCACCGCCAAAGCGGTACACGAGCATTTGCTGCCCGCGATCAGCGAGCTGTCAGGCGGACTGGCCGAGTTGTCGGCGCGGCACATGAAACTGGTTAAAACCGGCCGCACCCACATGATGGACGCCACACCCATTACCTTTGGCCAGGAACTTTCAGCCTATATCGCCCAACTCGATTACGCCGAGCAAGCCATACGCTCAGCCATTCTGGCGGTGTATGAACTGGCGCAAGGGGGCACGGCGGTAGGGACCGGACTCAACGCGCCACACGGCTTTGCCGAAGCGATTGCCGCTGAGATCGCCGCATTGTCCGGGTTGCCATTTATCACGGCGCCAAACAAGTTTGCTGCACTGGCAGGGCACGAACCCCTGACCACCCTCTCCGGCGCACTCAAAACCCTGGCTGTTACCCTGATGAAACTGGCCAATGACTTCCGCCTGCTGGGTTCTGGCCCGCGTGCCGGGTTGGCCGAGATCAAGCTGCCGGCCAATGAACCGGGCAGCTCGATCATGCCGGGCAAGGTCAACCCGACCCAGTGCGAAGCCCTGTCGATGCTGGCCTGCCAGGTGATGGGCAATGACGTGACCATCGGCTTTGCTGCAAGCCAGGGGCACCTGCAGCTGAACGTCTTCAAACCGGTGATCATTCACAACCTGCTGCAGTCGATTCAGTTGCTGGGGGACGGTTGCGTCAACTTCCAAAAACACTGCGTCACCGGCCTTGAAGCCGACGCCGAAAAAATGGCCGAGCATCTGGAGCGCGGCTTGATGCTGGTGACAGCGCTCAACCCGCACATTGGCTACGACAAGTCGGCCGAGATTGCCAAAAAAGCCTACGCCGAAGGACTGACCCTGCGCGAAGCGGCATTGGAGCTGGGCTATCTGACCGATGCCGAGTTCGATCAGTGGGTACGCCCGGAAAACATGCTGGGTGCTGGCAAGCACTGAAACGCCACCCTGTAGCCGCTGCCGAAGGCTGGGAGGGACTTGCAGGGGCATCAAGAAAACGGGGGGCTTCGCCCCCCCTACGCAGCCTTCGGCAGCGACTACTTCTTGCGCTTCTTGTCGCTCTTCTCGAATGCGGCTTCCAGCGCCTCGTTGATCGTGCGCAACACTTTGACCCGCGCCCAGCGCTTGTCATTGGCTTCAACCAGTGTCCAGGAGGAAATCTCGGTGCTGGTGCGGTCAACCATGTCGCACACTGCCTTGCGATACACATCCCACTTCTCGCGGTTGCGCCAGTCTTCCTCGGTGATTTTGAAGCGCTTGAACGGAATTTCTTCACGCTCATGAAAACGCTCAAGCTGGACATCTTTATCAATCGCCAGCCAGAACTTGACGACAATCACGCCCGCAGCACGCAACTGCTCCTCGAAGTCATTGATCTCACCATAGGCGCGCATCCAGTCAGCCGGGGTGCAAAAGCCTTCGACCCGCTCCACCAGTACCCGCCCATACCATGAGCGATCAAAGATGGTGAACTTGCCGCGCCCCGGAATCTGTCGCCAGAAGCGCCACAAGTAGGGCTGTGCGCGCTCATCTTCAGAAGGCGCAGCAATCGGCACGATATTGTACTGACGCGGGTCAAGTGCCGCCGCCACGCGCTTGATCGATCCGCCCTTGCCTGCCGCATCGTTGCCTTCAAACACCGATACCAGCGCATGGCGACGCATCCGCTTGTCGCGCATCAATCCTGACAGGCGCGCCTGCTCGGTGATCAGCTGCTCCTGGTAATCGTCTTTTTCCAGATGCTGGGTCATATCCAGGCAATCGAGCAGGCTCAAACCGTCCTGGGTTTCAGTCAACGGCGCGACATGGGTGGCGCGCACTTTTGTCTTGGGTTCATTCAGCGCGGCTTGCAGACCCTCAAGCAGAATCTTGCCCACTGTCAGGCTGCGGTAATACGGATCGACACCCTCAACGATGTTCCAGGGCGCGTAGTCACGGCTGGTTCGACGAATCACACGCTCGCCAAACCGTACGAAGCGATCGTAGGTTTCTGACTGTTGCCAATCCAGTGGACTGATACGCCAGCTATGCAACGGGTCATCCTTGAGTGCCTTGAGACGGGCTTTCATCTGTTTCTTGGACAAATGGAACCAGAACTTGAAAATCACCGCCCCTTCGTTACACAGCATTTTTTCCAGACGTTCCGCGCCATTGATGGCCTGATCGAGCACGGCATCCTTGAAACGACCATGAACCCGGCCTTGCAGCATCTGGCTGTACCAGTTACCGAAGAACACCCCCATGCGACCTTTGGCCGGTAACTGGCGCCAGTAGCGCCAGGCGGGCGGGTGCGCCAACTCTTCATCGGTTTGCTGATCAAAGGTTCGCACTTCAATCAGCCGCGGATCCATCCACTCACTCAACAGCTTGACCGTCTCGCCTTTGCCGGCGCCTTCAATACCATTGATCAACACGATGACAGCCGAGCGCTTCTGCTGGTGGAGATCGTATTGAGCTTCAAGCAACGCTTCGCGTAAGGCGGGAACTTCCCTGTCGTAGGTTTCTTTATCGATGGAGTGACCGATTTCAGCGGATTCGAACATAGAAAGCTCCCTGGCAAGATTTCACAAGCCTAGCGGATTGCGTCTAAACGTGTAGGAACAACACTCACAAAACTGTCATGGATCAGTCGCACCGCTGCTGATCCGCTAGAATGGCCGCCTTAACGTTGCCGAGCCGCACATGACTACTGAAATGCCCAACGCCCAGATTGACTGGGATGACCAAGGTCGCCCCCATTCGCGGGTGTTTGATGACGTGTACTTTTCGGACAAGTCCGGCCTGGAAGAAACCCGTTATGTCTTTATCGAGCAGAACGCACTCGCAGAGCGTTTCGCGGCTTTGCCCGCCAATGCCCAGCTGGTGATTGGCGAGACCGGTTTCGGCACCGGTCTGAATTTTCTGTGCGCCTGGCAGTTGTTTGAACAAACGGCACGGCCCGACGCCCGCCTGCACTTCATCAGTGTCGAGAAGTACCCGCTCACCCGCCAGGACCTGCAGCGGGCCCTCGCCCTGTGGCCCGAACTGACGCCATTCAGCGATCAGTTGCTGGCGGCCTACTTTGCGATTCACCCGGGATTCCAGACCCTGAGCCTGGACAATGGCCGGGTAACTCTCACGTTATTGATCGGTGACGTGCTGGAGCAACTGCCGCAACTGGACGCGCAAGTCGACGCCTGGTTTCTCGATGGCTTCGCTCCGGCAAAAAACCCCGAGATGTGGACACCCGAACTGTTCGCGCAACTGGCGCGCCTGGCAGCTCCCGAGTCCACCATCAGTACCTTCACCAGCACCGGCTGGGTGCGCCGGGCGCTGAACGAAGCGGGTTTCAAGATGCGCCGCACGCCTGGCATCGGTCATAAATGGGAAATCCTGCGCGGCACTTTTGTCGGGTTGCCTGACAGCGTGACCGCGACACCCGGCGTCAAACCCTGGTTTGCCCGCCCGCCTCAGGTACAAGGCCCACGCAAAGCGTTGGTCATTGGTGGCGGCCTGTCGGGTTGCGCCAGTGCCAACAGCCTGGCCCGCCGCGGTTGGCAGGTGGTTCTGCTGGAGCGCCATGAGCGGCTGGCCAAGGAAGCATCGGGTAATCCCCAGGGCGTGCTGTACCTAAAGCTGTCGGCACACGGTACAACCCTGTCGCAGTTGATTGTCAGCGGATTCGGCTACACCCGTCGCCTGCTGGAACACCTGCAACGCGGGCGTGACTGGGATGATTGCGGCGTTCTGCAATTGGGTTTCAATGCCAAGGAAGCCCAACGCCAGGCCCAACTGGCCGCGGCATTTCCACCTGAGCTGGTGCATCTGGTGGATCAGCCCCAGGCACAAGCGCTGGCCGGAATAGAGCTGGCTCACGGCGGGCTGTTCTATCCCGAGGGAGGCTGGGTTCACCCACCCGCACTTTGCCATTACCAGACCTTGCACCCCAGTGTTCAGGTCTTGACGCACCATGAGGTGTTGCAACTGCACAAGGTCGATGACCAGTGGCAAGCCTGTCAGGACGACACACTACTGGCTCAGGCACCGGTCGTGATTCTCGCAGGTGCTGCAGAGGTCAAGCGTTTCCCGGCCAGTAGCGACTTGCCGCTCAAGCGCATTCGGGGACAAATCACTCAGCTGGTTGAAACCCAGAACAGCGCCGTGCTTAAAACGGTGGTCTGTGCCGAAGGTTATGTGGCCCCCGGCCGCCTGGGTGAGCACACGCTGGGTGCCAGTTTCGACTTTCATAACGAAGACCTGACCACCACCCCCGAGGGGCATCAGGGCAACCTCGACCTGCTGCAAGAAATATCCCCGGACCTTGCCCATCGACTCGGTGACGAGCAACTCGATCCCCATACCCTGCAGGGTTGGGCTGCCTTCCGTTGCACCAGCCCGGACTATTTGCCGATTGTTGGCCCACTGACGGACCCGGAGCAGTTTGCAAGTGCCTATGCCGTTTTGCGCAAGGATGCCCGCCAGGTACCAGACACGCCCTGCCCCTGGCTCGCAGGCTTGTATATCAACAGCGGCCACGGTTCCCGAGGGCTGATTACCGCGCCGCTGTCCGGTGAACTACTGGCGGCCTGGATCAACAATGAGCCTCTGCCCCTGCCACGGGTTGTGGCCGAAGCCTGCCTGCCAAACCGTTTCGGGCTGCGAGCGCTGATCAAGGGGCTGTAGCAAGCAAGGCGTTGGTTTTCTCCAGGCTCCAGGCATCGACAGCTTCATCCATTTGTTGGCGGATTTCCCCCACCCTGCGCAAATAGCGTTCATCGCTCATTTGCGGGGAATTCAACAACAGCTCGGCCAACCTGTCGAAATGGGGTTTGGTCAGCGCGGAGTATTCCACCTTGTTGGTCTTGGTCATGTACTCCTTCCAAAATTGCAGGGTGCTGATAAACAGGTTCATCTGCGGCGTTTTTTCGGCATTTTCGACTTCGTATCGGGCAACCTCGATGTCTTGCTGAGTCACTCCGGCCAGCCTCGAAAAAAACATGCTGGAGGGCTGTCCCGACAAATCGAGGGCCCGGGCCAGCCCGATGCGGTAAGCCAGATGTATCTCAAGCTCATCCGCCGCCCCGGCCTCAGCCAACTGTCGGGTGTAATGCGCTGCGGCGATTTGCGAGATTTTATGCAACCTGAACTGCCTCTTGGCCACCTTCAACAGTTGTCCGGTTTTGAGCGCGGTATCGCCCGACACAGCGGCCAGTTCCATTTGTATTTCCATGGCACTGAAGATATAGGCCACGCTGTCCGAACAACTGCGCGGGGAGGCTGCCACATCCAGAACGCCACGACGCAGGGCACTGTTTCCATTGGCAGCCTCGATCATTTCCCACACGCGCCGGCTAAGATCGTGGCGCACACTCTGAGCCTCCGCAGTCGCAGTCAAGCGGCTGAGTACAACAAAAAAGTCATGGGCGGCGGGTTCGCTGCGCAACGTGTTCCATAGCAATTCTCGGCGCCTGAGTTCCTGACTGGTAATGCCCACCGTCCAGAACTCGAAGGCCGCAGCCTCACTAATCAATGCTTCGCTTCTGATTCCCATGCTGCCGCCGCCCTGCATCACACTGCGGGCCAGGCGCAAACGACTGGCCGCCGACAACGGATTGCTGGACAACGAGACACTTCGGGTAAAGCTCGGCGAGGCCAGGTAAACATGCTCGGGTATTTCTGTAATGCGGTTTTCCCGCAGGTCGGCAGATTCCAGAAGCGGCCTGGAAATAAGGCCCTGGGGCCACTTGTCGATCGATGTACGACGCAGATACACCCGGCGTAAATAGCTCAGACCATCCAGGGTCAAGAGTGGCCCTAACACGTTGTCATTGAGATTAAGCACTTCCAGCTTGCTCAAGGCACCCAGCATGGCCACATTTGCAGCGCTCAGATACACCCGGTTGCGCGCCAGAGAGAGGCGTTGCAGGTTGGGCATGCGCGCCAATTGAGGCGGTAAATGGGTCATGCGGTTATTGTCCATTTCCAGTGACACCACCCCACTGAAGTGCTCCAGAAAAGCACTGGCTGTATCTCTGCAGTCCATGTTGCTCAGTTTGAGCTCACGTACATGGCTCAAGTCAGCCACGTCTGGCAGTGTCGGGAATTCATCCAGCCTGAAACCGTCCAGGTTGAGGCTGTACACCTCGTCGGGATTGGCCCAGGAAAGATGCTTGGGACTTTTACTCCAACTGCGCGCAATCAGGAACGCAACCCGGTACCTGTTTTCGGAGTAGTCATGGACGGGATTGGAGCCGGGTTGCACATCGGGTGCGGCATCAACCCAGCTCTGCAAACTCGCCATAAGGGCCTTTCTCTCACGCTTGCGCTCACGCAGGATGCGCAACGGGTCGAGCCCGCCTTCAATCAAGTCTTCGAGGTAAGTGACCACCTGATCATTATCAAATTCGGGGTAAATATCTCGCACCCGTCGTTGCAGCGCTGCAGAGTACGCACCGGCGCCCAGCCCGCACAATGGATAGCCAATTTGACCGCCGGGCAGTGTCACAGGGTGTTTGAACCCGGGCCTGATTGGCTGTAAACCCAGAACCCGGGCTGACTCTTGACGCGCCCCGGCGGCCAGGCTGGCCAAGGCTGCGTTGAATTGTCGGGCGTCACTCTGCGATGGAAACCCCATCGCCAGGCGTTCATGGGGTTTCAGGGTGTCAAACAACGCCGTCAACAATGGCACCGGCCCACCCGGTTCCGGTACATGCACCTGACCTCGCGGCCGGTATCGCTGAAAGCCCAGTGCAGTCTTGACCAGCACCCGCGAGCCCATCGCTTCAGCATTGCCCCAGCGCTGGGTGACACTGCCCTGCAACGAGTTTTCGCGGATCTCCAGGGTCAGGTCGGAGGGGAAATCCCGCAGCCGCGTCAGGAAATGCAAGGTCAATGCATCCGTATCTGCGTTCGCCCGGGATCTGAGGTAAAAGCCCTCCAGTGCACGATTGATCCTGCCCTCCCTGACATACAGGCGCGCCATCTCGCCCAGCGCCAAAGGCACCCGGGCGGTGCGCAGTACATCGCGCTGGCTATCGGTGGCTGACTCGACCAGGGTTTGCACCACTGAACGGGGCAACCCCGGAAAAGCCCTTTCAATGGGGATGGCAAGCGGTGAAGAGGACACATCGAACTGCGCCAACAGACGTTCAAAGATCGAGGCTCGATCTTCACCGGCCTGCGCACCCAGGGCCCGTGCCAACGTCTGCGCCGGCACGGTCAGGGCATTCGTCTCATCACCCAGTAAAGCCACACGCTCGGAGTCCGACAACGCGGCCAGCACGGCGTCAAGCAACTTGCCCTGTTCAAGTACCGCAGGGGGCAGATTGATTCGCGTGCGGGTGGGCCACAGCGGGTTGCCATAATGCGCCAGGCTGCGGCCCGCACTGTCGGTCACCGCCAGGCCCTTGCCCGCTGGCCAGCCCGGCACATGGGGCAACAGTTGCAATTGCAGGTCAGTCCATCGCCGGGCGTTGTATTCAAGGGTACTCATCTGCTCGATAAACGCCGTGATCTGCCGGTCAATTTCAAAGCGCTTGAGGCTGATGTTCAGCAAGGGCGGTGGCGCCAGGTTATCCAGATGAACGCGGCGCATCAGCCCATGGGACGTATCGGTCAATTGCCGTACGTGTTCCAGCGTTTGCTCGTCAAGTGTCGCGCCCGGGCCACCCACGCGCCCCAGCAGTGTCGCGCTGCCCTCCCACTCCAGCGGCCGCTCATGGGCATGCTGCCAGGCCCCCTGGCGGTTATGCAGCAAGGCCGGTTTGAACGCAGTCGCTCTGTTGGCGTGAAGAATCCTCCATTGTTTGAGTCGCTCATCGAACTCGACAGCAAAGTGCTTGCCGTCCACCTCGACGTATTGATTGCCTTGATGGCTGAAAAACCCTTGAGCGTCCGCCTTGTGCCACCCGGCGCCAGCAGACGGTTGCGCATAGTGCTCAAGCTGTTTGTTCCAGAGCCGCGCCGTGCCGTCATCGCGCACAATGGGCTCAAACCCCTCGAAATGGCTGAGGGTTGCCTGACTCAATCGTCTGGCCGCCGTGCTCACCGCCGCCGCACCCACGGCCACGGTGGCGTTGATGGCAATGTCCTTGGCGACATTCAGCAGATGCTCGCGCGCGTGGTCCGTATCGCCCTGGCTCCAGTCCTCCACCCCCTCATACACCTCCTTCAACATTTCACCGATGGCTGCGGCAAGCATCAGATCACCCAGTACCGGAACAAACAGCGCCGCGACATTGATCAATAACAGCCCAGCCGTCTTGTAGGACTGCCAGCGCTCCTCGCGTTCTTTCTCATCCAGCACCCCCGTGGGCACAGCCAGTATTTGCGCATCGGCAAACATGTTTTTGAGCTGCACCAGAGTCAAATAATGCGCCGCACTCATACCCAGAGGCGTCGCCGTGACGTACAGCCTCTCTGGCAGGGAATTGACCTTTTGCATAAACACCGGGCGAGCACTCAAGGCTACAAAGCGCGCAAAAAAATCTACATAGGCCGGGGTCCGCAGGCGGTGTTTGAGTTCATCCGTAAAAACCTGCAGCGAACTGAACTCGAAAAAAGGGGCTACCGGATCATTCGGGATATACGCAATCACCCGGTTTTCCGGGTGCAGCAACAAGGTATCCGGGGAGAAGATCACCACCCCGTCTATAACCGTATCGAGGATAGACACTGAACTGTGGAAAACCGGTTTTCCATCCAGTTTCGCCGCCGCCGAAAGCGTGGTACCAGGCTGTTGTGCCAACACCGCCAACAAGGCTTTGTAAGCTGATTCACTGATGTGTTTTTTCAAGCATGCAACATGGGCATCCACCTCCATGTCACAGGTTTTCAGTTGCCGCAATTTGGCTTCAGTGGCCACTTGCGTCGCGTCAGGGCTTGACGTTCCGGTCGCCGCAACCCCGAGAAACTGCTGCAAGTACTCTTGATAGCTGAGGCCCAGATCAAGCCTGCGGCACAACGCGGCAAACCGGTGCGGCCTGATCGAACTGGCAAGCCCGCCAGGTCCGCCATCAAGGATTTTGCTGTCTGGATTAAAACCGTCTGCCTGCGCCTCACTCTGCGAAAAGTTCTGCAAGGCAGACCACAACAGGGTTTTGGGCTCATCGCGCACTTTGGTATGGCGAATGGTGGCGAGCAAGGTGTCATCGGTCTCCACCTGAACACGCACGACAGACAAGTAATCGAGATGAATATCCAGTGACGTCCCAAATTCCTGAGTGACCATTGCTGCCAGTAACGTCCCGCAATAAGCCTCGACACTTTGCAGTCGCGCAAATTTCTTGCCCACCTGGGTATGTAACGAACGACTTTTAGCCATTGCGCCATTCAGGGCCGCAATGATGTCGGGTGAAGCATCCAGCAACCAGGTCGGCATATGGCTGTGAACCAGCTCCAGCGGTTCGAGATCGCTGAGTGTGCTCTGACGGGCATCCAGCGGGGGCTTAGCGTGAGTAAACGGCATAGGGAAATGTCCAGATCAGTGACTAAAAGGAGTCCACCAACCTAGCGCCACGCAAGCACCGAAAACCCATAGATAACTACCGACCACCCCCCAGCCCTGCACCCCATGCAAGTGGCTGAGTAATCGACCTCTTGTAAGTTTTATTGAACGATCCGGGCCTCAGTTACTCGATAAAACACGGTCGTTTACCGCGCCGCGGGTGTCTTTTGCCCTGCGCCGCACGGGCTGGCGATGGCGCCTGACGCTTCATCGCCCCTTTAAAACCGGGCCCAAGCGCTACATGGCGTCCCGCAAAGACGCTGACTCAACCTGTAGCACCACATGCCGAAATACCAAGGATTTAAACACCATGTGCGGATTAGCTGGAGAGTTACGTTTTGATCAACACCCTGCCGACCTGGCAGCCATCGAACGCATTACCCACCACCTGGCCCCCCGTGGACCTGATGCCTGGGGTTTCCACAGCCAGGGGCCGATAGCCCTCGGCCACCGCCGTCTGAAAATCATGGATTTGTCGGACGGCTCCGCTCAACCGATGGTCGACAGCCAACTGGGCCTGTCACTGGCGTTCAACGGCGCAATCTATAACTTCCCCGAATTGAGAGCCGAGCTTGAACACCTCGGTTATGCCTTTTACTCCGACGGCGACACTGAAGTGCTGCTCAAGGGCTATCACGCCTGGGGTGAAGCGCTGCTGCCCAAACTCAATGGCATGTTTGCGTTTGCCATCTGGGAGCGCGACACCCAGCGCCTGTTTATCGCCCGCGACCGTTTGGGGGTTAAGCCTCTTTACCTGTCGCGTACCGGGGAGCGTTTGCGCTTTGCCTCCACCCTGCCCGCGCTGCTCAAGGGCGGCGATATCAATCCAATGCTCGACCCCGTGGCACTCAATCACTATTTGAATTTCCATGCCGTGGTGCCCGCGCCCCGCACGCTGATTGCCGGGATTGAAAAATTGCCTCCCGCCACCTGGCTGCGTATCGATGCCAACGGTCAAACCGAGCAGAAAACCTGGTGGACCCTGCCCTACGGCCCCCATGCCGATGAACTCGACTTGACCCTCGAAGACTGGCGCGACCGCGTTCTGGACAGTACCCGTGAAGCTGTGGCTATTCGCCAACGTGCGGCAGTGGATGTCGGCGTGCTGCTCTCGGGCGGGGTCGACTCCAGCTTGCTGGTGGGTTTGTTGCGCGAAGTGGGCGTACAGGACTTGTCGACCTTTTCCATCGGTTTTGAGGACTCGGGCGGCGAGCGCGGCGATGAGTTCCAGTATTCGGACTTGATCGCCCGGCATTACGGCACCCGCCATCACCAACTGCGCATTGGTGAGCACGAAATCATTGAGCAACTGCCTGCGGCCTTTCGCGCCATGAGCGAACCAATGGTCAGCCACGACTGCATCGCGTTTTATCTGCTGTCGCGGGAGGTGGCCAAGCACTGCAAGGTGGTGCAGAGCGGCCAGGGCGCCGACGAACTGTTTGCCGGGTATCACTGGTATCCGCCCGTCGATGCCGCCGACGACCCTTATGCCGCTTACCGCGAAGCGTTTTTTGATCGCAGTTACGACGAGTACAAGGCCACGGTGCAGCCGCAATGGCTGACGGCCAATGATGCGGCCGGCGATTTTGTGCGCGAGCACTTTGCCCAGCCGGGCGCCAGCGCGGGGGTGGACAAAGCCCTGCGACTGGACAGCACGGTGATGCTGGTGGATGACCCGGTCAAACGGGTCGACAACATGACCATGGCCTGGGGCCTTGAGGCCCGTACACCGTTTCTGGATTACCGTCTGGCCGAACTCTCGGCACGTATTCCGGCGCGGTTCAAATTGCCGGACGGCGGCAAGCAGGTACTCAAGGAAGCGGCGCGGCGGGTGATCCCAAGCGAAGTGATCGACCGCAAGAAAGGTTACTTCCCGGTGCCTGGTCTCAAGCACTTGCAGGGCGACACGCTGAACTGGGTCCGTGACCTGCTGCTGGACCCGAGCCAGGATCGAGGGCTGTTTCAACCGGCGATGCTTGATCAACTGCTGACCCACCCACAAAGCCAGCTGACGCCTCTTAACGGTTCAAAGCTATGGCAACTGGCAGCCTTGAACCTGTGGCTGAGCGAACAAGGAATCTGATCGATGAAACCCCTCGCTACGGCTTACAGCCAGCGTCTGTTGCGTGGTCAAACACCGTCCTACGAACGCCTGCAAGCGCGCCTGGCCGAAGACGGCAGCCCACTCGACGCACAACCCGTGGCCGTGCATTGCGGCTGGGGGCGGTTGCTGATCGGGCATACCTTTCCCGACCCCGCCAGCCTCGCCAACGAGTTGCTCAACGAACAACCCGGTGAGCGCGATATCGCGCTGTATGTGGCGGCGCCGCAGCAAGTGCTGGCCCAGTCGCCACAACAGTTGTTTCTCGACCCTTCGGACACCTTGCGCCTGTGGTTTACCGATTACCGCCCGGCTACCCGCGTGTTTCGCGGCTTCCGGATCCGTCGGGCACAAAGCGAAGCAGACTGGAACTCAATCAACACGCTGTATCAGGCGCGCTCGATGCTGCCCATCGACCCGACATTGCTCACCTCCCGGGATCAGGGCGGGCCGGTGTACTGGATGGCCGAGGATGAAGACAGCGGCGCGGTGATCGGCAGCGTCATGGGCCTGAACCATCACACCGCGTTCCACGACCCGGAAAAAGGCAGCAGCCTCTGGTGCCTGGCAGTGGACCCCCACTGCTCGCGGCCCGGTGTAGGCGAAGTGCTGGTCCGGCATTTGATCGAACACTTCATGAGCCGCGGCTTGAGCTACCTCGACCTGTCCGTGCTGCACGACAACGCCCAAGCGAAAAGCCTCTACAGCAAACTGGGCTTTCGTACCCTGTCGACCTTTGCCATCAAGCGCAAAAATGGCATCAACCAACCGCTGTTTCTCGGCCCCGGGCCTGAAGTCGGGCTCAACCCCTATGCCCGAATCCTGGTCGAAGAAGCCTTCAAACGCGGTATTGATGTGCAAATTGACGACGCGCCCGCCGGACTTTTCACTCTGAGCCACGGCGGACGACGGATTCGTTGCCGCGAATCCCTGAGCGATCTGACCAGCGCCATCAGCATGAGTCTGTGCCAGGACAAATGCCTGACCCACTCAGTGTTGCACCAGGCAGGACTGAATGTCCCAAGCCAGCAATTGGCCGGTAATGCTGACGACAACCTGGGCTTTCTTGAGCAACACACGCGGGTGGTGGTCAAACCTGTGGATGGCGAGCAAGGCAATGGCGTGGCGGTGGATCTGGACAGCCTCGAACAGGTGCAACTGGCCATCGAAGCAGCGCGTGCATTCGATAGCCGGGTGCTGCTCGAAAGCTTCCACGAGGGGCTCGACCTGCGAATTGTGGTGATCGGCTTTGAGGTCGTGGCAGCCGCCATCCGCCGACCTGCCCAGGTCACGGGTGATGGCCTGCACACAGTCCATCGACTGATCGAAGCACAAAGCCGACGCCGTCAGGCCGCCACTGCGGGTGAAAGCCGCATCCCGCTGGACGCAGAAACCCAGCGCACCGTACAGGCCGCTGGCTATGAGTACGACAGTATCTTGCCCGCAGGCCAGGTGCTCGCCGTGCGCCGTACGGCCAATCTGCACACGGGTGGTTGCCTCGAAGATGTGACCGCCGTGCTGCACCCGGCGCTGGCCGACGCGGCCATTCGCGCCGCCCGGGCGCTGGATATTCCCGTGGTAGGCCTGGACTTGATGGTGCCTGCCGCCGACCAGCCCGAGTACGTATTTATCGAAGCCAACGAACGGGCCGGGCTCGCCAACCATGAGCCACAGCCGACAGCCGAACGCTTTATCGATTTACTCTTCCCCCACTGTCAGCCTGCTCTCTAGCTGACCGGCCCTCAGGAGCTTTTATGAATCGCACCCTCCCTGAACCCGACCTCGACTACCTGCAACGGGTACTGCTGGAAATGCTCGCCATCCCCAGCCCCACCGGGTTTACCGACACCATCGTGCGCTATGTCGCCGAACGCCTCGATGAGCTGGGGATTCCCTTTGAGCTGACCCGACGCGGCACTTTGCGCGCGACCCTCAAGGGCCAGAAGAACAGTCCGGACCGTGCCGTTTCCGCGCATTTGGACACCATCGGCGCCAGCGTGCGGGCGATCAAGGACAACGGCCGTCTGGTCCTGGCGCCCGTAGGCTGCTGGTCCAGCCGTTTTGCTGAAGGCAGCCGGGTCAGCCTGTTCACGGACAATGGCGTGATCCGCGGCAGTGTCCTGCCATTAATGGCTTCCGGCCATGCCTTCAATACCGGGGTGGATGAGTTACCGATCAGTTGGGACCACATCGAGTTGCGACTGGATGCATATTGCGCGACCCGGGCCGACTGCGATTCCCTGGGGATCAATATCGGCGACTACGTGGCATTTGATCCGCTGCCGGAATTCACCGAAAGCGGCCATATCAGCGCGCGGCATCTGGACGACAAGGCCGGGGTGGCAGCACTGCTCGCCGCATTGAAGGCCATTGTGGACAGTGGCGAACAACCGTTGATCGACTGTCATCCGCTGTTCACCATCACCGAAGAAACGGGCAGTGGCGCGGCCGCCGCATTGCCGTGGGATGTGAGCGAGTTTGTCGGGATTGATATTGCCCCGGTAGCGCCGGGCCAGCACTCCAGCGAGCACGCGGTGAGCGTGGCAATGCAGGATTCGGGCGGGCCGTATGACTATCACTTGTCGCGGCACCTGCTGCGCCTGGCCAGCGATAATGAACTGCCGGTGCGCCGTGACATGTTCCGCTACTACTTCAGCGATGCCCATTCGGCCGTCACTGCCGGGCATGATATTCGGTGCGCCTTGCTGGCTTTTGGTTGCGATGCGACCCACGGGTATGAACGTACCCATATCGACAGCCTGGCGGCGTTGAGCCGATTGCTGGGGGCTTACATCCTGAGCCCACCGGTTTTTGCCAGCGATGCGCAGCCGGCGCAGGGCTCACTGGATCGCTTCAGTCATCAGATCGAACACGACGCGCAGATGGAAAGCGACACGCGAGTGCCGTCGGTGGAGAGTCTGGTGGGGGACAACCGGAACTGAAGCACTGCAGAAGCAATGGTGGGAGTTGGCTTGCCTGCGATGCAATCAACGCGGTGCAACTGAGTGACCGCGCTGATGCCATCGCGGGCAAGCCCGGCTCCCACAGACCTTGCGGTGCTCGCGAAACGTGGGGTGAACTCGCTTTCTGTAGGAGCTGGCTTGCCTGCGATGCTATCAACGCGGTGCAACTGAATGACCGCGCTGATGTTATCGCGGGCAAGCCCGGCTCCCACAAACCTTGCGGTGCTCGCGAAACGTGGGATGAACTCGCTTTCTGTAGGAGCTGGCTTGCCTTCGATGCAATCAACACGGTGCAACTGAATGACCGCGCTGATGCCATCGCGGGCAAGCCCGGCTCCCACAGCCTTGCGGTGCTCGCGAAACGTGGGGTGAACTCGCTTTCTGTAGGAGCTGGCTTGCCTGCGATGCAATCAACGCGGTGCAACTGAATGACCGCGCTGATGTTATCGCGGGCAAGTCCGGCTCCCACAGGCCTTGCGGTGCTCGCGAAACGTGGGATGAACTCGCTTTCTGTAGGAGCTGGCTTGCCTGCGATGCAATCAACGCGGTGCAACTGAGTGACCGCACTGATGCCATCGCGGGCAAGCCCGGCTCCCACAGGCCTTGCGGTGCTCGCGAAACGTGGGGGTGAACTCGCTTTCTGTAGGAGCTGGCTTGCCTGCGATGCAATCAACGCGGTGCAACTGAATGACCGCACTGATGCCATCGCGGGCAAGCCCGGCTCCCACAGGCCTTGCGGTGCTCGCGAAACGTGGGATGAACTCACTTTCTGTAGGAGCTGGCTTGCCTGCGATGCAATCAACGCGGTGCAACTGAATGACCGCGCTGATGTTATCGCGGGCAAGCCCGGCTCCCACAGGCCTTGCGGTGCTCGCGAAACGTGGGATGAACTCGCTTTCTGTAGGAGCTGGCTTGCCTGCGATGCAATCAACGCGGTGCAACTGAATGACCGCGCTGATGTTATCGCGGGCAAGCCCGGCTCCCACAGACCTTGCGGTGCTCGCGAAACGTGGGATGAACTCGCTTTCTATAGGAGCTGGCTTGCCTGCCCCCACATGCACCTAAACCTGTGACTGAGCGCCTTCAAACCACTTCAGTTTCTCACGCAGCAAAACCACTTCGCCCACGATCACCAGCGTCGGCGCATGAACTTCATGCTCGGCCACCAATGTTGGCAAGTCAGCCAGGGTGCCCGTAAATACCCGCTGGTTGGACGTAGTGCCCTGCTGAATCAACGCAGCCGGGGTGTCTGCCGAACGACCGTGCTTGATCAGCTCTTGGCAGATGGTCGGCAAACCCACCAGGCCCATGTAGAACACCAGGGTCTGTGCCGGAGAAACCAGATCACTCCAGGGCAAATTGCTGGTGCCGTCCTTCAGGTGGCCCGTCACGAAACGCACAGATTGCGCGTAATCACGATGGGTCAGCGGAATACCGGCATAGGCTGCGCAACCGCTGGCAGCGGTGATGCCCGGCACGACCTGGAACGGTATCCCGTGAGCGGCCAGCTCTTCGATCTCTTCACCGCCACGACCAAAGATAAACGGATCGCCACCCTTGAGCCGCACCACGCGTTTGCCTTGCTTGGCCAGGTCCACCAATTGCTGGTTGATCTGGTCTTGCGGCACCGCATGCTCGGCGCGACGCTTGCCGACATAAACGCGTTCGGCATCGCGACGGCACAACTCAAGAATTGCCGGTGCCACCAGGCGGTCGTAAAGCACCACATCAGCCTGTTGCATCAGTCGCAGCGCGCGGAATGTCAGCAGGTCCGGATCACCCGGCCCGGCACCCACCAGATAAACCTCACCGGTGGTTACGGTCGCCTGACCATTGATTTTGGCCAGCAGCAAACGCTCGGCCTCAGTGCCCTGCCCGGCCAGTTGGCGGTCGGCAATCGGGCCCTGGAAAACGTCTTCCCAAAAACCGCGGCGCTGCTGCACATCCGGAAACAAGCCTTTGACCTGAGTGCGAAAACGAGCGGCAAGGCCCGCCAACTGACCGTAGGTCGAAGGAATCCAGGTTTCGATCTTGGCGCGAATCAAGCGCGCCAGCACCGGCGCATCACCGCCACTGGAAATGGCGATCACCAGCGGCGAGCGGTCGACAATTGCGGGGAAGATCACGCTGCACAAGGCAGGAGCATCCACCACATTGACGGGCACGCAGCGACGATGGGCGTCAGCGGAGACCTGGGCGTTGAGTGGCTCATCGTCCGTTGCAGCAATGATCAGGACACACCCTTCAAGGTCAGCCTCAACATAGCCGCGCAGCACCTGTTCGCCACCGCTGCTGTTTATCAACTCGCACAACTGGGGCTCTATGGCGGGTGCAACCACCCGCAGCACGGCACCGGCATCGGCCAGCAGCCGGGATTTGCGCAAGGCAATCTCCCCACCGCCGACCACCAGTACACGGCTGCCACGCAGGTTATGAAACAGCGGCAGAAACTCCATTTAGCCGATGACCTCAATGCCGCCCATGTAAGGCTTGAGTACGTCAGGCACACGGATCGAGCCGTCTGCCTGCTGGTAGTTTTCCAGTACGGCTACCAGCGTACGGCCTACTGCCAAACCGGAACCATTGAGGGTGTGAACCAGTTCAGGCTTGTTGGTTTCCGGGTTACGGAAACGTGCTTGCATGCGACGGGCCTGGAAATCACCGCAGTTGGAGCACGACGAAATTTCGCGGTACTTGTCCTGGCTCGGGATCCACACTTCCAGATCGTAGGTTTTGACGGCGCTGAAGCCCATGTCGCCGGTGCACAGCGCCAGGGTGCGGTATGGCAGTTCAAGCAATTGCAGAACTTTCTCTGCGTTGCCAACCAGACCTTCCAGTGCATCCATCGAGGTAGAAGGCTCAACGATCTGGACCATTTCGACCTTGTCGAACTGGTGCTGACGGATCATGCCGCGGGTATCACGGCCCGACGCACCGGCTTCACTGCGGAAGCACGGCGTGTGCGCCACCAACTTGATCGGCAGGGCTTTGTGCTCAACGATTTCGCCGGCAACGATGTTGGTCAGCGTCACTTCAGCGGTCGGAATCAGGTAGAAATCGGCTTCGCCTTCACGGCTGATCTTGAACAGATCTTCTTCGAACTTCGGCAACTGGCCAGTGCCTTGCAGTGCAGGGGCCTGAACCAGATAAGGCGTGTACGCCTCTTCGTAGCCATGCTCACCGGTGTGCAGGTTGATCATGAACTGGGCCAGCGCGCGATGCAGGCGGGCAATCGGGCCGCGCAGCAGGGCAAAACGGGCACCGGACAGTTTGGCGGCGGTTTCGAAGTCCAGCCAGCCATGCTGCTCGCCCAGGGCCACGTGGTCCTTGATCGCGAAATCGAAGGCAGTCGGGGTGCCCCAGCGACGGATCTCGACGTTGTCGTCTTCGTCAGCACCTACCGGCACGGAAGCATCCGGCAGGTTGGGCAGGCCCAGCAGGATGGCGTCCAGTTCGGCCTGGATGGCGTCCAGCTCAACCTTGCCATTGGCCAGATCGCTGCCCATGGTTTCAACACTGGCCATCAGTGGCGCGATGTCTTCGCCGCGAGCCTTGGCCTGGCCAATGCTTTTGGAGATGGCATTGCGCTCGGCCTGCAGCTTCTCGGTCAGGGTCTGGACTTCCTTGCGCTTGGCTTCCAGCGCGTCGATGCGCGCCACGTCCAGCTTGAAGCCACGGGATGCCAGGCGATCCGCTACGTCCTGCAGGTTGCTACGTAACAGTTTGGAATCAAGCATGTCGGTTTCTCGTTATCAAAGTTTGGTCAGGGACAGGCCAGCCCACGTCGCGAGCAGCCCGCCGAATACGCTGAGGGCCGCGTAGCCCAGTGCCAGTGGCACCTGCCCGCTTTCAAGCAGGCGCACCGTATCCAGTGAAAAGGATGAAAAAGTGGTCAAGCCACCCAAGAAACCGACCATCAGCCCTGCGCGGACTTCAATCGGTACTTCCGGGCGTATCAGAAAAAGTCCGTACAGGACGCCAATCAGCAGGCAGCCCACGATATTAACGGCCAACGTCGCGGTATAAAAGTGCCGCGGCCAATTGGCGTTGATCCAGTTTCCTGTGGCAAAGCGCAACAGGGTGCCCGCAATGCCACCCACCGAGACTGCAACCACCAATGGAATCACGGTTTTCTCCGCTGTTTGGGGCTGGCTCGATCGAGTGCGGCGAGGTGTTTAAGCTTTTCACCGATTTTAAGCTCAAGGCCCCGAGGGACAGGCTGATACAGGTTCAACGGCTCCAGCTCATCGGGGTAATAGTCCTCGCCAGCGGCATAGGCGTCCGGTTCGTCATGGGCATAACGGTATTCGTCGCCATACCCCAGCTGCTTCATCAGTTTGGTCGGCGCGTTGCGCAAATGCAGCGGGACTTCGAGCGAACCATACTCGGCGGCGCTGCGCAGTGCGGCCTTGAACCCCATATACACCGCGTTGCTTTTGGGCGCGCAGGCCAGGTAGGTAATGGCCTGGGCCACCGCCAACTCACCCTCCGGGCTGCCAAGACGTTCTTGTACGTCCCAGGCCGACAGGCACAGGCTCAAGGCCCGTGGATCGGCGTTACCGATGTCTTCGCTGGCCATGCGCACGACGCGCCGGGCGATATACAGCGGGTCGCATCCGCCGTCGATCATTCGCGCAAACCAGTACAGGGCACCATCCGGATTGGAACCACGCACCGACTTGTGCAACGCCGAAATCTGGTCGTAAAAAGCTTCGCCACCCTTGTCGAAACGACGCTGGGTATCGCCCAGCAGGTTATGCAACAGATCGGTGCCGATTTCGCTGTGGTCTTCAGCCAGGTCCGAGGCGTTTTCCAGCAGGTTGAGCAAGCGCCGGCCATCACCGTCAGCCGCCCGCAGCAATATCTGGAAACCTTCATCGCTGAGGGTCAGGTCACGCTTGCCCAGGCCCTTGTCTTCAGTCAGCGCGCGTTGCACCAGCTTGTGCAGGGCCGCTTCGTCGAGGCTTTTGAGCACATAGACCCGCGCCCGCGAAAGCAATGCGTTGTTCAGTTCAAAGGATGGGTTTTCGGTGGTGGCACCGATAAAGATCAGGGTGCCGTCTTCAACGTAGGGCAAGAAGGCATCTTGCTGTGACTTGTTGAAGCGATGCACTTCGTCGACAAACAGGATGGTGCGCCGGCCATACTGGCCCGCCTGCTGCTTGGCGATTTCGACGGCCTGGCGGATCTCCTTGACCCCGGCCAGCACCGCCGAAACGGTTTCGAAATGCGCATCCGACACTTCTGCCAGCAGTCGCGCCAGGGTGGTTTTACCCACCCCCGGCGGCCCCCAGAAAATCATCGAATGCAGCGCGCCCTGCTCCAGCGCTTCACGCAAGGGCTTGCCGCGGGCGAGCAGGTGTTCCTGACCGACGTACTCGTCCAGATTGGCCGCACGTAAACGGGCAGCCAGAGGCTGGGCAATCGGGGCACTTCGAAACAGATCCATGGGCAGCGCTTGAAACCTCTTCCAGGGCTTATTCCTGGATGACATCAGCCCCTTTCGGGATATCGAACTTGAATTTGGACGCAGGAATCGGCTCGTTGACCTTGACCCCGGTGAACAGGATGTTGGTGCGCTGACCCACGCTGTCGATCAACTGCATGTCGTTGATCTTGCCGCCGCGAAAGGACAGGCGCAGGGAGTCGAACAGGGTGTCCTTGGTCTTGGGCTTGAGGGTGAAGTCCATGACGTCACCGGCCTGTTTGGAGGTGATGTCAAAGCTGTCACTGATTTTCGACACATCACCCGACAGCAACAAGGCTGGGGTCTGGGTCAGGCGCTGATCGAGTTTCTTGATCGTGACCTGCTCCAGATCCGGGTCCCAGAGCGAGACTTTCTGGCCATCGGAGACCATCAGTTGCTCTTGCGGTGCGTCGGTGTGCCAGTAGAACAAACCCGGACGCTTTACCGACATTTCACCTGCAGTTTCCTGCAACTGGGTGCCGCTACCGTCGAGGGTCAGCTGGGAAAAACGGGCGGTGATGGTGTCGGAGCCCAACAGTTGGCCAAGACGTTTCACACTCTCGGCGTCGGCATGGGCCGACAGCGAAGAAAAAGCCAGTACCGGTAGCAACAGCATGCTGACAAAACGCATGGAGATCCTCATTGATTAGTTAGATGCCGTGGGGCAGATCAATCGCGCATCGGGGCTGGCGCCAGTACTTCGCGCGAGCCATTAGTGTTCATCGAGGTCACGACCCCGGCCATTTCCATGGACTCAATCATTCGCGCAGCGCGGTTGTAACCGATCTTCAACTTGCGTTGTACCGCAGAAATAGAGGCACGACGGCTTTCGAGTACAAACTGTACGGCCTCGTCATAGAGCGCATCGGTTTCAGCGTCATCGCTGCCTTCGCTGCCACCATCAAAACCGCTGCCAGGCTCTTCGACGCCGGCAAGGATGTCTTCGTTGTAGTCCGGGGAGCCTCGCAGCTTCCAGGCTTCGACCACACGGTGTACTTCGTCGTCGGAAACAAACGCGCCGTGCACCCGAATCGGCAGGCTGGTGCCGGGCGGCATATACAGCATGTCACCGTGGCCCAGCAGTTGCTCGGCGCCACCCTGGTCGATGATGGTGCGCGAGTCGATCTTGCTCGATACCTGGAACGCCATACGGGTCGGGATGTTGGCCTTGATCAGGCCGGTGATCACGTCCACCGACGGGCGCTGGGTAGCGAGGATCAAGTGGATACCCGCCGCCCGTGCTTTCTGGGCAATACGGGCGATCAGCTCTTCAACCTTCTTGCCGACGATCATCATCATGTCGGCAAATTCGTCGACCACCACCACGATGGTAGGCAACTTCACCAACAGCGGGGCTTCGTCGTGAATGCTTTCACGCTTGTACAGCGGGTCAACCAGGGGCTCGCCAGCGTCCTGGGCGTCCTTGACCTTCTGGTTGAAGCCGGCGAGGTTACGCACGCCCATCTTGGCCATCAGCTTGTAACGGCGTTCCATCTCGGCAACGCTCCAGCGCAGGGCGTTGGCGGCATCCTTCATGTCCGTCACTACCGGGCACAGCAGATGCGGGATGCCTTCGTAGATCGACAATTCAAGCATCTTCGGGTCGATCATGATCAATTTGGCGTCTTCAGGGCCAGACTTGAACAGAATCGACAGGATCATGGCGTTAACGCCTACAGACTTACCGGAACCGGTTGTACCGGCCACCAGCAAGTGCGGCATTTTTGCCAGATCGGTGATCACCGGACGCCCGCCGATATCATGGCCCAGGGCCAGGGCCACTGGAGACTTGGCATTGTCGTATTCAGGGGTCGACAGCACTTCGGAGAAGCGCACGATCTGACGATCTTCGTTGGGAATCTCGATACCGACCGTGGTCTTGCCCGGAATAACCTCAACCACCCGCACGCTGGTCACAGCCAGGGAACGCGCCAGGTCTTTGGCCAGGTTTGAAATACGGCTGACCTTGACCCCGGCAGCAGGCTGGATTTCGTAGCGGGTAATGACCGGGCCGGGGTGAATCGAGTCCACCGTGACCTCAACCCCGAATTCCTTGAGCTTGATTTCAAGCAAATGGCCAACGGCCGCCAGGGATTCAGGGGAATAATTGAGTTGCTTCTTTTCAGCAGGGTCAAGAATCGAGATCGGCGGCAACGTGCCTTCAACCGCGCTGTCCACAAACAGCGGCGCCTGCTTCTCTTTCTGTACACGCTTGCTCGGTTCAGGTGCCTTGGGCGGTGCCGGCGCGATAACTGCCGGTACGTGCTTTTCACGCTCGGACATGTGCTTGGTCAGCGCCTGCTCACGTTCAATCAGACGCTCTTTGGCCTTGGCCTGCTCCCGCTTGTCGGAAACGCTTGGGGCAACCACTTCATTGACCCGGCTGTCGACTTCGCGCAGTTGGGCAACAAGCTGTTTGCGCTCGTTGCGCTCGGACCACCAGCGATTGGCCGCACCCTGGATGAGTTCAAACAGGTCAAGGGTGATCTTGCCCGTCACATCCATGACCTTGAACCATGAAAGGTCCGTAAACACCGTCAGGCCAAACAGGAACAACGCAATCAGCAACAGGGTACTGCCCTGGATATTCAGCGCATTCTTGGCCAGATCACCCAGGCTTTCGCCCAGCGCACCGCCCGCGCCTGCAGGCAGGGCCACGGCAGAGTGAAAATGAATATGGGCAAGGGCTGCGCCCGAGATCACCAGGAACACCAGACCAACCAGGCGCCACGAGAACAGCCACCCGCTCCACTGCCAGGGCTGATGCCGCTCGCGGAAGATCTGGTACGCCTTGACCGCCAGCAGCAACGGAAAGATGTAGGCAAAATAGCCAAGCACCATAAACAGGATGTCTGCACTGTAGGAGCCGGCTGGCCCACCAAAGTTCTGCACATCCACGACACGGCTGTTATGGCTCCAGCCGGGGTCGTCCTTGCCGTAGGTCAACAGGGCCATGATCAGGAACAGGCACAGGGCGCCGATAGCGATCAATGCACCTTCCTTGAGTCGGTAGTGCAATTGCTGACGCCAGAGAGGAACTGCTTTGGGTGCTGCTGTGGATTTCTTCAAAACGGGTCTTTTCCTGCGCCTGTGGCGCGCCCAACTATTAATTGACTAATGTGACTGCAAAATACTGTTCGTATCGAACAGGCGACACGCTCAAACGTGAAATGAAACCAGCCTTGTATTATTTTGCCAGCAGTAACCTGCTGCAAGGTGGGTGTAGCTTAGATCAGCTCAAACAGGCCAGCCATTGTACGGGTTTGAGCCGTTGATGCCATGCTGGCTCAAGGTGCGGTCCGATTCGTCCCGAAACTGGCCGGGAAGCGCCAATTTGAGCATGTATTACCTTTTGTGACAAAGACTTATACCACCGTCAAAACAGAGCTCGCATTTCATTGGCAGATCGACTGAGACCGCACTTGCGCGACAGAGTTGCAGCCGCCCTTCCCTTCTTCTGTAAGACTGATTGCCATGCTGACCTGGTTAAAACGCGACACCCTGACATTTCCGCCATTGGCAAAAGCCATGCGCGAACCCAATGGCCTTCTGGCCGCAGGTGGCGACCTGTCGGCAGACCGACTGATCCAGGCCTACCGTCACGGCTGCTTTCCGTGGTTCAGCGAAGGCCAGCCGATCCTCTGGTGGTCACCTGACCCGCGCACAGTGCTGTTTCCTGAAGAGCTGCACGTGTCCCGCAGCCTGGGCAAGCTGTTGCGCCAGCAGCGCTATCAAGTCAGCTTTGACCGTGACTTTGCCGCCGTGATTCAAGCCTGTGCAGCACCGCGTGACTATGCGGACGGCACGTGGATTACCGACAACATGCAAAACGCCTACATCGAACTTCACGCTCGCGGCCATGCCCATTCGGTTGAGGTCTGGGATGACGGCGAACTGGTGGGCGGGCTGTACGGCCTGGCAATGGGCCAGTTGTTTTTTGGCGAGTCCATGTTCAGCCGTGCCGACAACGCGTCAAAGTTCGGTTTTGCCACACTGGTCAAACACCTCAAGGCCTGGGGCTTTGTGCTGATTGACTGCCAGATGCCGACTGATCACCTGCAGAGCCTGGGCGCACGTTCGATCCCGCGTCAGCAATTCGCCGATTATTTGCACCAGCACCTGGATCAACCCACAACTGCACAGTGGGTTTTATAGGCGACTTTTACACACTGGCTTACACTTAATTTAAAGATTTCCCGAGGGCCCATCATGACCGAGCTGGCGCGTCTGAAGTTTTATGCCACTCAACCTCACGCTTGCAGCTACTTGCCTGACGAACAGGCCACCACGCTGTTCCTCGACCCCAGTCAGCCGATGGATGTGCAGGTTTATGCCGATTTGTCCGAAATGGGTTTTCGGCGCAGTGGCGACCATCTGTATCGCCCCCATTGCCTGAAGTGCGATGCCTGCACCCCCGCGCGCATTCCTGTCGCCCGGTTCAAGCCCAATCGTCAGCAAAAACGCATTTTCAAGCGCAACGCCGATTTACAGGTCCGACCGGTAAAGCCTGGTTTCAGCGAAGAGAACTTTGACCTTTACCAGCGCTATATCGAGCAACGGCATGCCGACGGCGACATGTACCCACCCAGCCGCGATCAATTTTCGACATTCCTGGTACGCGACCTCGCATTCTCCAAGTTCTACGAGTTCCGCCTGGACGGGCGCTTGCTGGCTGTTGCCGTCACAGACGTGCTCCCCAACGGCCTGTCTGCCGTATACACCTTCTACGACCCTGACGAAGAGCGGCGCAGCCTGGGGCGTTACGGCATTCTCTGGCAAATTGCAGAAGCGCAGCGCCTGGGGCTGGATGCGCTGTACCTGGGGTACTGGATCAAGAACTGCAAAAAGATGAATTACAAGACCGAATACAGGCCCATTGAGCTGCTGATTAATCAGAGATGGAGCTCTCTTGATTGAACCCTTGGCTTAAACCCCATTTTTCGGGCACAATGCACGCCGCTTTTGCCTGGCGCAGTTGCACCGGGCCATTCATTGGACACCGAGGGCTTTACTGCATGTCGAAAGAAGACAGCTTCGAAATGGAAGGCACTGTCGTCGACACCCTGCCCAACACCATGTTTCGTGTGGAGTTGGAAAATGGGCACGTCGTAACCGCGCATATTTCCGGCAAGATGCGCAAGAACTACATTCGTATTCTTACCGGTGACAAAGTGCGCGTCGAGCTGACGCCCTATGACTTGAGCAAAGGGCGCATCACTTACCGCGCTCGCTAATCAAGTCAATACAAAACGCCCGGCTCTGCCGGGCGTTTTTGTTTGTCTGCGATTTGAGTCTGTACCCAGGACCTGTGGGAGCGGGCTTGCCCGCGATGCAAGCGGCGCGATATTCCAGCTTAACCGCAAAGCCCGCTCCCACAAGGCGTGTGTGGCCAGGCGTATATCCCGTACCCACAATGAGTGTTGCACACTTCAAACTTCTAAACCTGTAACTTCCCTGTCATATTAATGACCTGCCCGGCGAACCACTCCAATAACTTTCAAACTTCCTGAACCGATGCTGTACCAGCCACACTTATCGGGTTTTAAAGTTGACGCGCCACCACCCACTGAGTAGATTGCACAGGTCGGTCATTCAGGCCGCCTATAAACTTCACAAAAGAAGCCAATGGACACAGTATCTAGTCGCTGTCCGGTCACCGTTAAAACGGAGATCCGGACGCCCAACTCAGACATTGACGGGACTCGCCTGCACGGCGGGGTCAACTGCGCTAGAGCCTGACGCTCCAACGTAACGACCTCACCGGCAGCAGTCCGGTCACGAGGTGTGTTATGACCTTTAAAACCCATGTTCTACCCGGCGTTCGCGCCTTTGCCTCCAGCATGCGCGTGAAACTGTCCCGCGAGCCCACCTATGCTCGCTCGGCAAAATCCCCCTTCTCCATCCCCGTAACCGGTGTAAAACCTGCGCACCGCCAGGTGCAATGGCGCGTCAGTCCGGCCACCGGCCAGCTGGAACAGCGCTGGAGCATGGCCGACTCTCAGGACCCGCAGAGTCGCTTTTTGCGCTAAGTTCCACCCCATTAAAACAGTTGTTAATGAACTGGAGTTCCTTATGGAAGAAGCCAGTAGTTACCCGCTGCGCGAGTATTAATTACCTCGCCGCAGCGGGAATATAAAGCGCACTTAACACTTCAACTAAACCGATTGCGAAGTTTGCGACTCGGCATATATTGGCTCGCCTCTTAAAAGGTAAATCAACATATGCCCGGTCAAGAGTTGGCGACAGGAGTACTCATCATGAGCGCCGTAAAAAACACTGAAGTTCGGGACAAGAACAACGCCAGCGACAATAACAAACTGTCCATGCGTGCCGCTCGGGAAGCCCAGAACGGTCTCTCGGCCACCCTGGCCAATGTGCGCGCCACCACCGCAGGCCTGACCGAGCAGGACGCCGCCGAACGCCTGCAAAGCGATGGCTACAACGAGGTAGCTCACGACAAGCCACCTCACGCCCTGGTGCAATTTCTGCTGGCCCTGCACAACCCCTTCATCTATGTACTGCTGACCCTGGGCGTTATCAGCTTTGTCACCGACTACTGGCTGCCGGAGCGCGATGGCGAAGAAGGCGACCTGACCAAAGTCATCATCATTGGCTTGATGGTCGGCCTCAGCAGCCTGCTGCGTTTCTGGCAGGAACACCGCTCTGCCAAGAGCGCCGAAGCCCTCAAAGCCATGGTCCGCACCACCGCCACCGTCGTTCGGCGGGACACAGCCAGCGGCAAAACCTCTGTCCATGAGGTGCCGATGCGCGAATTGGTCGCCGGGGATATCGTGCAGCTGTCAGCGGGTGACATGATCCCGGCGGACATCCGCCTGATCGAGTCCCGGGACCTGTTTATCAGCCAGGCCGTGCTCACCGGCGAAGCCTTGCCCGTGGAGAAATACGACACCCTGGGGGATGTGACACAAAAGTCCGCCTCCAGCACCGCAGCCGACCAGAGCAATCTGCTGGACTTGCCCAACATTTGCTTCATGGGCACCAACGTGGTCAGCGGCACCGCCCGGGCCGTAGTGGTGGCCACCGGGCCGCGCACCTACTTCGGCTCGCTGGCCAAAGCAATCGTCGGCTCTCGCTCGCAAACCGCGTTCGACCGCGGGGTCAACAGCGTCAGCTGGCTGCTGATCCGCTTCATGCTGGTCATGGTGCCCATCGTGTTTTTTCTCAATGGGTTCTCAAAGGGCGATTGGGGCGATGCCTTCCTGTTTGCCCTGGCAGTGGCGGTTGGCCTGACTCCGGAAATGCTGCCAATGATTGTCAGCGCCAACCTGGCCAAGGGTGCGACCGCCATGGCCAAGCGCAAAGTGGTGGTCAAGCGTCTGAATGCAATCCAGAACCTGGGCTCGATGGACGTGCTGTGCACCGACAAGACCGGCACCCTGACCCAGGACCACATCATCCTTGAGCATCACGTTGATCCAAGCGGCCAACGCGATGAGTCGGTACTGGCTCTGGCCTGGCTCAACAGCCATCACCAAAGCGGCATTCGCAACCTGATGGATCAGGCCGTGGTGCAGTTTTCACGGCAGGATCCCAAGTTCAATGCGCCGCTCAACTACAGCAAAGTCGATGAGCTGCCTTTTGACTTCGTGCGTCGGCGCCTGTCGATCATCGTCAAGGACATCCGAGGCGACCACCTGCTGGTGTGCAAGGGCGCCGTCGAAGAAATGCTCGGCATCGCCACCCATGTCATGGAAGGCGACACCCGCGTTGCACTGGATGCCACACGCCGCGAGCAATTGCTGGCACTGGCCACCGAATACAATGAGGATGGCTTTCGCGTACTGCTGATAGCCACCCGCGAAATCCCCGAGGCCCAGGCGCAAAAGCAATACAACACTGCTGACGAGCGGGATCTGGTGATCCGTGGCTTGCTGACCTTTCTCGATCCACCAAAAGAGACGGCCGGCCCGGCAATTGCCGCCCTGCAAGATATCGGTGTAGCGGTCAAGGTGCTGACCGGCGACAACGCGGTTGTCACCAGCAAGATCTGCCGTCAGGTGGGCCTGGAACCCGGCACACCGCTGCTGGGCCCGCAGATCGAGACGATGGACGACGCCGCACTCCAACTGGAGGTCGAACAGCGCACGGTGTTCGCCAAGCTCACCCCACTGCAGAAATCCCGGGTGCTCAAAGCCCTGCAAGCCAACGGCCACACCGTGGGCTTCCTTGGCGACGGCATCAACGACGCCCCTGCCCTGCGCGACGCCGACGTTGGCATCTCGGTGGACAGCGGCACGGACATCGCCAAAGAGTCGGCTGACATCATCCTCCTGGAAAAGAGCCTGATGGTGCTCGAAGAAGGCGTGCTCAAAGGACGTGAGACCTTCGGCAATATCATGAAGTACCTGAACATGACTGCCAGCTCCAACTTCGGCAACGTGTTCTCGGTGCTGGTGGCCAGCGCCTTCATCCCTTTTCTGCCGATGCTGTCGATCCACCTGCTGCTGCAAAACCTGATGTACGACATCTCCCAGCTGGCCTTGCCGTGGGACAAGATGGACAAGGAATACCTGCAAAAACCACGCAAGTGGGACGCCAAGAACATCGGGCGCTTCATGATCTGGATCGGGCCAACTTCGTCGATCTTCGACATCACCACGTTCGCCCTGATGTGGTACGTGTTCTCGGCCAACAGCGTGGAAATGCAGACCCTGTTCCAGTCCGGCTGGTTTATCGAGGGGTTGCTGTCGCAAACCCTGGTGGTCCACATGCTGCGTACCCGCAAGATCCCGTTCTTCCAGAGCACTGCCGCATGGCCTGTCACCATGATGACCATCATTGTGATAGTGCTCGGGATCTACGTGCCGTTCTCGCCATTGGGCATCATGGTCGGCCTGGAGCCGCTGCCGCTGTCGTACTTCCCTTGGCTGGTGGCCACCCTGTTCAGCTATTGCTGCGTCGCGCAACTGATGAAAATCATCTACATCCGTCGTTTCAAGCAGTGGTACTGACTTGAACCGCCATGGGCTGGCGCAACACTGCGCCAGCCCATGCTTTCGTATTACGACCTCGTAAAACATGACTATTTGTACTGTGGAGATTCCTCATGTCGGGAACCACTCTGTTACTCAACCTCGCGGGCGCCATCGCACTTTTGCTATGGGGCACCCACATGATTTCTACAGCCCTGCTGCGCGGTTTCGGCACCCAACTGCGCAACTGGATGGGGCGCAACCTGAATAACCGCTGGATGGCGCTGATTTCCGGAATGGGTATCACCGGCGTATTGCAAAGCAGTACGGCAGTCAGCCTGATGGCAACCTCGTTTACCGCCGCAGGCACCTTGAGCCTGGCGCCAGCCCTGGCCGTGATGCTGGGGGCCAACATCGGCTCGACCCTGGTGGTGCAGCTGCTGAGCTTCGATACCTCCCTGGCGATGCCTGTCATTTTGCTGGTGGGCTTTATCATCTTTCGCCTGCGCGATGATTCGCGCCATGAAAGCGTTGGCTGCGCATTGATTGGTCTGGGCCTGATGCTGCTGGCCCTGGGCTTGCTCAGCGCCAGCCTGGGCCACATGGAAGAAACCTCGGTGTTTCGCGCCGTGATGCAAAGCCTGGAAGGTGACGTGGTCATTGCAGTGCTCGCCGCCGTGCTACTGACCTGGATCTGCCACTCCAGTGTCGCGGTTGTGCTGCTTATCGCTTCGCTGGCGGGCGCAGGCATGATGACCCCGGTCACCGCCATCGCCCTGATGCTCGGCGCCAATATCGGCGGCGCCTTGCCGTCTGTGATGAGCGCCAGTTCGCCAGTCGCGCGACGCCTGCCGGTGGGCAACCTGCTGATCCGTCTGCTGGGCACCCTGGCCCTGCTGCCATGCCTGCCGCTGATGGCCACCTGGCTGGCTGGCACCGATATCGGTCTCGCGCACTGGGTTGTTTACCTGCATACCGCGTTCAGCCTGGTGCTGGCAGTGGTGTTTATCGGCCTGACCGAACCTTGCGCTCGCCTGCTGACCCGCCTGTTTCCACAACAAGAACCGCCAGCAGACCCGGGCATGCCGCAGTATCTGGACGAAGCCGGGCTGGAAGTGGCCAATATCGGCCTGTCCAACAGTGTGCGTGAAGCCTTGCGCCTGGCGGACATGACATCCCTGATGCTTAACCAGGTCTTGCAGCTGTTCGAGAAACCCGATCAGCGCACGATGGACAACGTGCGCCAACTGGATCACTCCATCGATCTGCTAAGTGCGGCGATCCGCGCTTATCTTGCCGACATCGGCCAGGATGGCCTGAGCGATGCCGATGCCGACCGCGCCCAGGAAATCCTGATGTTCGTGATCAATCTGGAACATGCCGGTGACATCCTCAACAACCTGGCGCAGCTCGCTATTCGCAGGACTCGCCGGGGTGAACGCTTCTCTTCGTTCGAACTGGTTCACATCCAGGCCATGCACCTGGCCCTGCTGGACAGCCTGAACCTGGCCATTACCGCGTTTTTGCGCGAAGACGTAGCCGCTGCCGATGCACTGATCAGCCACAAGGAGACCATGCGCAAGCTGGAAGCAAGAGCCAGCCGCGAACACTTTCGCAAGCTGCAGAATGACAAGACGGCATGGGCAGAATCCGGAGACATCTTCCAGCGCGTGCTGCGCGACTACCGTCGCGTTCATCACCATATTGCCGCCCTGGGCTACCCGGTACTGGAGCGCAACACCGCGCTGAGCCCGACCACCTGATTGCAGACAGCAAAAAGGCGCCCGAAGGCGCCTTTTTTTACTGCGATGTCACATCAAGCCATTTCGACTGAGGTTTCATACTCGAAGGTCAACTCGCCATTCTCCAAGTCGATGTGTACCACACCGCCATGGTCGGCCAGTTCCCCAAAGAGAATCTCCTCGGCCAACGGACGCTTGATCTTGTCCTGGATCAAGCGCGCCATTGGGCGTGCGCCCATCAGAGCGTCATAGCCACCCGCCGCCAACCAGCCGCGAGCCGCATCCGACACTTCAAGCTGCACATGCTTGTCTTCCAGCTGGGCTTGCAGTTCGGTAAGGAACTTGTCCACCACGTGCTTGATAACCTCGTGACTGAGGCGACCAAACTGAATGATGGTGTCCAGGCGGTTACGGAACTCGGGGGTGAAGCTCTTCTTGATCGCTTCCATCGCATCGGAAGCATGATCCTGATGCGTAAACCCGATCGAAGCCCGAGAAGCCGTTTCAGCCCCCGCGTTGGTGGTCATGATGACGATCACATTGCGAAAGTCAGCCTTGCGCCCGTTGTTATCGGTCAGCGTGCCATGATCCATGACCTGCAACAGCAGGTTAAAGACTTCAGGGTGGGCCTTCTCGATTTCGTCGAGCAGCAACACGCAATGAGGCTGCTTGGTGATAGCTTCAGTCAGTAAACCGCCCTGATCAAAACCGACATAGCCCGGAGGCGCACCAATCAGACGCGATACGGTGTGACGCTCCATGTACTCGGACATGTCGAAACGGATCAGCTCGATCCCCAACGCCTTGGCCAACTGGCGCGCGGCCTCGGTTTTACCGACACCGGTCGGCCCTGCGAACAGGAACGAACCCACAGGCTTGTCTGGCGACTTGAGCCCGGCACGGGACAACTTGATCGCCGTGGACAACGAATCGATTGCCGCGTCCTGGCCGAATACGGTCAGACGCAGGTCGCGCTCAAGGTTGCGCAACAGTTCCTTGTCAGAGACAGAGACATGTTTTGGCGGAATACGGGCGATTTTCGCCACGATATCTTCCACCTGCGCCACTTCAATGCGCTTGACCCGGCTCTCGACCGGCTGCAGACGCTGGTAGGCGCCCGCCTCGTCGATCACATCGATGGCCTTGTCCGGCATGTGACGGTCATTGATATAGCGCGAAGCCAGCTCAGCCGCTGCACGCAGGGCCTCATCGCTGTATTCGATACCGTGATGCTGCTCGAAACGACCTTTAAGCCCGCGCAGTATGCCAATGGTGTCTTCAACCGAAGGTTCGGACACATCGACTTTCTGGAAACGTCGCGCCAGGGCACGGTCTTTCTCGAAAATCCCGCGAAATTCCTGGAATGTAGTGGAGCCGATGCACCGAATGTCGCCCGAAGACAACAAGGGCTTGAGCAGGTTGGAGGCATCCATCACGCCGCCAGAAGCCGCGCCAGCACCGATAATGGTGTGAATTTCGTCGATAAACAGAATCGCTTGCGGACGCTTTTTCAGCTCGCCGAGCAACGCCTTGAAGCGCTTCTCGAAGTCACCGCGGTATTTGGTACCCGCCAGCAACGCGCCCAGATCAAGGGAGTAGACGATGCTGTTAGCCAGCAGGTCAGGCACTTGATTGTCGACGATGCGCTTGGCCAGACCTTCGGCAATCGCGGTTTTACCCACACCTGCCTCACCGACCAGCAACGGGTTGTTTTTGCGACGACGGGCCAGGATCTGAGCAACGCGCTCAACTTCCATTTCGCGCCCAACCAGCGGATCGATGCGACCCTGGCGGGCCAACTCGTTCAGATTGCTGGCGTAGGCATCCAGAGGATTGCTTGAAGACGACGACTCGCCGCCCTCTTCATCCTGCATCTCATGATCGCTGTCAGTGTGATCGCCATGCCCCGGCACCTTGGAAATGCCGTGGGCAATAAAGTTGACCACATCAATGCGCGCCACGCTCTGCTGCTTGAGCAGGAACACAGCCTGGCTTTCCTGCTCGCTGAAGATGGCAACCAGTACATTGGCGCCCGTCACTTCACGCTTGCCGGAACTCTGCACGTGGAATACGGCACGCTGCAAGACACGCTGAAAACCCAGGGTTGGCTGCGTTTCGCGGTCTTCGTCGTGGACAGGGATAAGGGGTGTCGTGGAGTCAATAAACTCTTGCAGGTCATGCTTGAGTTTGTCGAGGTTTGCGCCACAGGCGCGTAGAACGGTTGCGGCCGCCTCATTATCCAAAAGCGCTAAAAGGAGATGCTCAACCGTCATGAACTCATGACGTTTGGAGCGGGCTTCCTTGAAGGCAAGATTGAGGGTGACTTCGAGCTCGCGATTTAACATGGCTTCACCTCATACCCAAGTGGTCGGCGTTAACCGTCCTTCTCGATTTCACAGAGTAGCGGATGCTGGCTTTCGCGTGCGTACTGGTTTACCTGCGCCGCCTTGGTCTCGGCAATGTCGCGGGTATAGATGCCGCACACAGCCCGTCCTTCTGTATGGACGGCCAGCATGACCTTGGTCGCCAATTCGCGATTCAAGTTAAAAAACGCCTCAAGGATTTCGACAACAAAATCCATGGGAGTGTAGTCATCATTAAACAAAACCACCTTGTACATCGGCGGCGCCTGAAGCGCAGGCTTAGCCTCTTGCACAGCCAAGCCAGCGGAATCTTCGTCATCAAAATCCGGATGATCCTGATTGAATGTTAGTCGAGTCTGGCTGATTGCATGCATGGAAAAAAAGGTTCGTCGTAGGTTGTACAGATACAGTGATGGAGGCACACGTCTCAAATTTCAACCGCGCCGCCGCGTGACCTTGACTATCGGTAAAACGGTGTTACAACCATTAGTGCCCACAGTGGGAAAAATGGTCCGCACAGTCAACCATAATTACTGGTTTCTGTGCGAGTGAACTGGATGATACTCCAGTGATGGAGTTGTTTGCAGCAGAGGGATATGAGTATGCAAGGCAAGGTCAAGTGGTTCAACAACGCGAAAGGCTTCGGCTTTATTAATACGCAGGCCAAGGAAGGCATCGATGAACACGGAAACCCGATCGACTTTTTTGCACATTTTTCAGCAATCCAGATGGATGGTTACAAGACCCTCAAGGCTGGCCAGCCTGTAAGCTTCGAAATAACCCAAGGCCCCAAGGGCCTGCATGCTGTGGCGATTACTAACGCCGAGGCGCCTGCCATTGCCCCGGTGGCTGCGCAAGAGATAACCAGCCTCTCGGTCTGACCGGACCGAACCGCAGCAAAAAGAAACCGGCCGATTCAATCACTCGAATCGCCCGGTTTTTTTATGCCTGGTGCCCAGGGTCAATACCGGGAGTTGGCGGGGACATCATCCCGATCCCGAGTGCCCGCCGGCTGAATCAGCACGTAGATCAAATGTTCCAGGCCCACGACAAAAGCCTCTTCAACTTCCCTGAAAACCCCGCAAACACAGGCTAAAGCGCCAACAATAAGGGCATTTTGACGCAGGGACTTAGACCAATTGATGATTCGTGATAGGCCGCCCCCCTCGCAGCAACCTTAGTGACCTATGTATACTGCGCCGGTGACCACGGAGTCACAGTGAAACACCTACTGGAATGAGTCTTTCAGGCCTAGAAAGGCTGAGCCGTTACCCCGGTTCGACCGCTTGACGCTCTACTGATGCATTCAATCACCGCGAAGAACCTCGACTTTCGGCTCATTGTTCACTGTGAACGAAAGCGCCTACCCTGCGCATCTCGAGTATCTGAGCACGCTCAGCAAAGAAGAGAGTTAATCCGAAATGCCCAACCGTTCGAAGATCATCTACACCTTCACCGACGAAGCTCCGGCGCTCGCCACCTATTCACTGCTGCCTATCATCGAGGCGTTTACCGCCAGCGCCGATATCGCCGTTGAAACGCGCGACATCTCTCTGGCAGGCCGCATCCTCTCAAGCTTCCCCGAGCAATTGGGTGACAAGGCTGTAGCAGACCACCTCGCCGAACTGGGCGCCCTGGCCGTTACTCCTGAAGCCAACATCATCAAGCTGCCTAACATCAGCGCCTCGGTCCCGCAATTGCAGGCCGCGATCAAGGAACTGCAAGCGCAGGGCTTTGATATCCCGGATTACCCGGAAACCGTGACCACTGACGCTGACAAAGAAGTCAAAGCGCGTTACAGCAAAGTCATGGGCAGCGCCGTAAACCCGGTTCTGCGCGAAGGCAACTCTGACCGCCGCGCACCGCTGTCGGTCAAGAACTACGCTCGCAAGCACCCGCACAAAATGGGCGCCTGGGCGAAAGACTCCAAGTCCCACGTCGCTCACATGAGCGAAGGCGACTTCTACGCCAGCGAAAAAGCCGCCCTGATCGAAGCACCGGGCAGCGTTAAAATCGAACTGATCGCTCAAGACGGCACCACCACCGTCCTGAAAGAAAAAACCGCCGTCCAGGCCGGTGAGATCATCGACTGCTCCGTGATGAGCAAAAAAGCCCTGCGCCAGTTCGTAGCGGCCGAAATCGAAGACGCCAAGAAACAGGGCGTACTGTTCTCGGTTCACTTGAAAGCCACAATGATGAAGGTCTCCGACCCGATCATGTTTGGTCAGATCGTGGCTGAGTTCTACAAGGATGCGCTGGAAAAACACGCCGACGTCCTGAAAGAAATCGGTTTCAACCTGAACAACGGTATCGGCGACCTGTACGCCCGCATCAAGGCGCTGCCAGCCGAGAAGCAAGCTGAAATCGAAGCCGACATCGAAGCCGTGTACGCCAACCGCCCTGCGCTGGCCATGGTCAACTCCGACAAAGGCATCACCAACCTGCACGTGCCGAGCGACGTTATCGTCGACGCCTCGATGCCGGCCATGATTCGTGATTCCGGCAAAATGTGGAACACCGAAGGCCAGTTGCAAGACACCAAGGCCGTGATCCCGGATCGCTGCTACGCCACCATCTACCAGGCGACCATCGAAGACTGCAAGCAACACGGCGCCTTCGATCCGACCACCATGGGCAGCGTGCCAAACGTTGGCCTGATGGCGCAAAAAGCCGAAGAATACGGTTCCCACGACAAGACCTTCCAGATCAAGACCCCGGGCGTAGTACGGGTAACTGACAGCAACGGCAACGTGCTGATGGAACAGAACGTCGAAGAAGGCGATATCTGGCGCATGTGCCAGGCCAAAGACGCGCCGATCCGCGACTGGGTCAAACTGGCCGTCAACCGCGCCCGCGCCAGCAACACCCCGGCCGTGTTCTGGCTTGATCCAAAGCGTAGCCACGACGCTGAAATGATCAAAAAGGTAGAAACCTACCTGAAGGATCACGACACCAGCGGCCTGGACATCCGCATCATGGCCCCGGTAGACGCCATGAAGTTCACCCTGGAGCGCACCCGCAAGGGTCTGGACACCATCTCGGTAACCGGCAACGTTCTGCGTGACTACCTGACCGACCTGTTCCCGATCATGGAACTGGGTACCAGCGCCAAGATGCTGTCGATCGTTCCTCTGATGAATGGCGGCGGTCTGTTCGAAACCGGCGCAGGCGGTTCGGCCCCCAAGCACGTTCAACAACTGCTGGAAGAAAACTTCCTGCGCTGGGACTCGCTGGGTGAATTCCTGGCACTGGCTGCTTCCCTGGAGCACCTGGGCACTACCTACAACAACCCGAAAGCGTTGGTGTTGGCCAAGACCCTGGACCAGGCTACCGGCCAGTTCCTCGACAACAACAAATCGCCATCGCGCAAAGTCGGCAACATCGACAACCGCGGTAGCCACTTCTACCTGGCGCTGTACTGGGCTCAGGCCCTGGCCGCCCAGACTGAAGACAAAGAGTTGCAAGCCCAGTTTGCTCCAGTAGCAAAAGCCATGGCCGAGAACGAGGCAAAAATCGTTGCCGAACTCAACGCCGTGCAGGGCAAGCCTGTCGATATCGGTGGCTACTACCACGCCGATGCCGATAAGGTCAGCAAGGTAATGCGCCCTAGCGCCACGCTGAACGCGATCATCGCCTCACTGGTGTAAGAGCAACAGGCAACACCACAGACCCCGGCCCACGACGCCGGGGTTTGTGTTTTTACGGCCCGCACAAACCCTGTGGGAGCGGGCTTGCCCGCGATCGCATCACCGCGTAAAAAGCACAGACCGAAGCGCCTGCATCGCGAGCAAGCCCGCTCCTGCAGGGCATATGCACCCACCAACAAACCGAGACCCACCCCATGGAATGGAAACCCCACATCACCGTCGCCACTGTCGTCGAAGACAATGGCCGCTTCCTCATGGTTGAAGAGCTCAAGCGCGACCGCGCCGTGCTCAACCAACCGGCCGGGCATCTGGACCCGAACGAAAGCCTGATCGAGGCCGCCATCCGCGAAACCCTCGAAGAAACCGGTTACGACGTCGAACTGACCGGCGTGATCGGCATTTACCTGTATACCGCCCCCAGCAATGGCGTGACCTACCAGCGTATCTGCTTTGCCGGCAAGGCCATCAAGCACCACCCCGAATACCAACTGGACACGGGCATTATCGGCCCGCTGTGGCTGACCCGCGACGAGCTGATAGCCCAGCGTGAACGCTGGCGCAGCGAGCTGACCCTGCAGTGCATCGACGATTATCTGGACGGTAAACTGTTCGACCTGACGTTAATCCGCCCTTCGGTTTAGCCTTGAGCGCTCGGGCCTGCTAGAATCGCGTCCTTTTTCAAGACACTCATTGAAACCTTATGCGTGATCCAGCCCTAGTCGCCCCCGAAAAGCAGCGCGTCATCGTCGGCATGTCCGGCGGTGTCGATTCTTCCGTTTCCGCCGTTCTGCTCATGGAGCAGGGCTACCAGGTGGAAGGCCTGTTCATGAAGAACTGGGAGGAAGACGACGGAACGGATTACTGCACCGCCATGGATGATCTGGCAGACGCCCAGGCTGTGTGCGACAAAATTGGCATCAAGCTGCACACCGCCAATTTTGCTGCCGAGTACTGGGACAACGTGTTTGAGCACTTCCTGGCCGAATACAAGGCCGGTCGCACGCCGAACCCGGACATCCTGTGCAACCGCGAAATCAAGTTCAAGGCGTTCCTCGACTACGCCGTAATGCTCGGTGCCGACTTGATCGCCACCGGCCATTACGTGCGCCGTCGCGACATCGATGGCCGCACCGAACTGCTCAAGGGCCTGGACCCTAACAAGGACCAAAGCTACTTCCTGCACGCCGTTGGCGGCGAGCAAATCGCCAAGACCCTGTTTCCGGTCGGCGAACTGGAAAAACCCGAAGTGCGCAGGATCGCTGAAAAACACGATCTGGCCACCGCGAAGAAAAAAGACTCCACCGGGATCTGCTTTATCGGCGAGCGCCGCTTCAGCGACTTCCTCAAGCAATACCTGCCGGCGCAGCCCGGCGAGATCAAAAACACCGAAGGTGAAGTGATCGGCCGCCACCACGGCCTGATGTATCACACCATCGGCCAGCGCCAGGGCCTGGGCATTGGCGGCCTGAAAGACGCCAGCGACGAGCCGTGGTACGTGCTGATCAAGGACCTGGAACACAACGAACTGATCGTTGGCCAGGGCAATGATCACCCGTGGCTGTTCTCCGGCGCCCTGCTCGCCTCCGAAATCTACTGGGTCAACCCGATCGACCTGAGCACCCCGCTGCGCCTGACAGCCAAGGTTCGCTATCGCCAAAGCGATCAACCCTGCACCCTGGAAAAAACCGCTACGGGATATCGCGCGACCTTCGACGACCCGCAACGGGCGGTCACTCCCGGCCAGTCCGTGGTGTTTTATGACGGCGAAGTCTGCCTGGGCGGCGGTGTGATCGAAGTGGCCGAGCCATGGTCCAGCAAGGGCAACCGGACATGAACGCCACTCAGGAGCAACTGGTAGCCCTGGGGGGCGTGTTTTTGGCCGCCGTACTGGTGGACAAGATCGCCAAGACCGGACAGGTCAGCGAGGCCGACCTGAGCTGCATGCTCGGCAGCCTGCTGGTGCGCGACCCCAAGGACACGCTTGAAGTGTTTGGCGGTGACGACATCAACCTGCGAGAAGGCTATCGAGCCCTGATCGGCGCCCTTGAGCGCGACCCCAACACCCTGCAGCGCGAACCCTTGCGCTACGCGTTGTCGATGCTGGGACTTGAACGCCAACTGGCCAAGCGCAATGACATGCTGGAGCTGATCGGCAAACGCCTGCCGCAGATCCAGTCCCAGGTCGAGCACTTCGGCCCGGCCCACGAAAACGTGGTGGCCGCCTGTGGTGCGCTGTACCAGGACACCCTGAGCACTTTGCGTCAGCGAATCCAGGTACATGGCGACATGCGCAACCTGCAACAACCGAACAACGCATCAAAAATTCGCGCCCTGCTGCTGGCCGGTATCCGCTCAGCGCGGCTTTGGCGTCAATTGGGTGGCCACCGCTGGCAGCTGGTCATCAGCCGCCGCAAGCTGCTCAAAGAGCTTTATCCGATGCTGCGCGGCAACTGAAGCACGCCAGCTGGCACAGGTTTGAAAATCGATACGCGTATGACGCCGGTCACTTGGCAACGGACCGGCCGTTTTTTTCATGTATGATACGCGCCCCATTTCGTTGCCCGACTGTCCGAGAACACCCCATGAAGCTTTCTTCGCTCACTGCGGTTTCCCCTGTTGACGGCCGCTACGCCGGCAAAACCCAGGCCCTGCGCCCAATTTTCAGCGAATACGGCTTGATCCGTGCTCGCGTCCTGGTTGAAGTTCGCTGGCTCCAGCGCCTGGCTGCTCACGCTGCCATCCCTGAAGTCCCGGCTTTTTCCGAGCAAGCCAACGCCGTTCTGAATGAACTGGCCGAAAACTTCTCCCTGGAACACGCCGAGCGCGTCAAAGAGATCGAGCGCACCACCAACCACGACGTCAAAGCCATTGAGTACCTGCTCAAGGAACAGGCTGCCAAGCTGCCTGAACTGGCCAACGTCAGTGAGTTCATCCACTTTGCCTGCACCAGCGAGGACATCAACAACCTGTCCCACGCCCTGATGCTGCGCGAAGGCCGTGATGACGTGATGCTGCCGCTGATGCGTCAAACCGCCCAAGCCATCCGCGAACTGGCCATCAAGTTCGCTGACGTGCCCATGCTGTCGCGCACCCACGGTCAACCGGCTTCGCCGACCACCCTGGGCAAAGAACTGGCCAACGTGGTTTACCGCCTGGAGCGTCAGATCGCTCAGGTTGCAGCCGTACCGCTGCTGGGCAAAATCAACGGCGCCGTAGGCAACTACAACGCCCACCTGTCGGCTTATCCGCAGATCGACTGGGAAGAAAACGCCCGCGCCTTTATCGAAGACGAACTGGGCCTGGGCTTCAACCCGTACACCACCCAGATCGAGCCGCACGACTACATCGCCGAGCTGTTCGATGCAATCGCCCGCTTCAACACCATCCTGATCGACTTCGATCGCGATATCTGGGGCTACATCTCCCTGGGCTACTTCAAGCAGCGCACCATTGCCGGCGAAATCGGTTCCTCGACCATGCCGCACAAGGTCAACCCGATCGACTTCGAAAACTCCGAAGGCAACCTGGGTATCGCCAACGCCCTGTTCCAGCATTTGGCCAGCAAGTTGCCAATCTCCCGCTGGCAGCGCGACCTGACCGACTCCACCGTACTGCGCAACCTCGGCGTGGGCTTTGCCCATAGCGTGATCGCGTACGAAGCCAGCCTCAAGGGCATCAGCAAGCTTGAACTGAACGCGCAGAAAATCGCTGCCGACCTGGACGCTTGCTGGGAAGTCCTGGCCGAGCCGATCCAGACCGTGATGCGCCGCTACAACATCGAAAACCCGTACGAGAAGCTCAAAGAGCTGACCCGCGGCAAGGGCATCAGCCCTGAAGCACTGCAAACTTTCATCGACGGCCTTGAAATGCCGGAAGCGGCCAAAGCCGAGCTGAAGCTGCTCACGCCTGCCAACTACATTGGCAACGCGGTCGAGCAAGCCAAGCGCATCTGATCGCTGCAACGACCTATTAACGCCCGGCCGTGCCGGGCGTTTTTATTCCCGATTACAAAGTGCATTTTTTCAATAGGTTACACATGAATCCTGATATTCCTCTTCAACTTCTGGGCGGCATCACTGCACGCGAGTTCATGCGCGACTACTGGCAGAAAAAACCGCTGCTGGTCCGTCAGGCCATTCCTGACTTCGAAAGCCCGATCGACGCCGACGAACTGGCCGGTCTGGCCCTTGAAGAAGAAGTCGAATCGCGCCTGATCATCGAACACGGCGAGCGCCCATGGGAATTGCGCCGCGGCCCGTTCGCTGAAGACGAATTCGGCAAACTGCCTGAGCGCGAATGGACCCTGCTGGTGCAAGCGGTCGACCAGTTCGTACCTGAAGTCAATGAGCTGCTGGAGAACTTCCGTTTCCTGCCTAGCTGGCGCATCGACGACGTCATGATCAGCTACGCCGCCCCAGGTGGCAGCGTGGGCCCGCACTTTGACAACTACGATGTGTTCCTGCTGCAAGGCCACGGCCAGCGTCACTGGCAGATCGGCCAGATGTGCGACTCCGAGAGCAAGCTGCTGGAGCACGCCGACCTGCGCATCCTGGCCGACTTCCAGGCCACCGACGAGTGGACCCTGGAGCCCGGCGACATGCTCTACCTGCCGCCGCGCCTGGCCCACTGCGGCGTCGCCGTGGACGACTGCCTGACCTACTCGGTGGGCTTCCGCGCGCCGAGCGCCGCTGAAGTGCTGACCCACTTCACCGACTTCCTCAGCCAGTACCTGCCGGACGAAGACCGCTACACCGACGCCGACGCGCAGCCGGTGAGCGACCCGCACCAGATCCAGCACGACGCCCTGGGCCGTCTCAAGAGCCTGCTGACCGAGCACATGAGCGACGAGCGCATGCTGCTGACCTGGTTCGGCCAGTTCATGACCGAGCCACGTTATCCGGAACTCGTGGTCGGCCCTGAACTCGAAGAAGAAGACCTGCTGGGCAGCCTGGAACAGGGCGCGATCCTGATCCGCAACCCGAGCGCCCGCCTGGCCTGGTCCGAAGTCGATGAGGACCTGCTGCTCTTCGCCAGCGGCCAGAGCCGCCTGCTGCCGGGCAAGCTGCGCGAGCTGCTGAAAATGATCTGTGCCGCCGATGCGCTGCACAGTGACAACCTCGGCACATGGCTGGCCGATGAAGATGGACGCAACCTGCTCTGTGAGCTGGTTAAACAAGGAAGCCTGGGGTTCGCTGATGAATAGCATTCACGTACGTGTCGCCGACTGGCAAAAGGACAACGCCGAACTTCGACGCATTCGTGAGGCGGTGTTTATTGCCGAACAATCTGTACCTCCAGAACTGGAGTGGGATGCAGACGATGCCGATGCCGTGCATTTTCTGGCCTATGAAGGCGACTTTCCGATTGGCACCGCCCGGCTGCTGCCGGACGGCCATATCGGCCGCGTGTCAGTTCTCAAGGACTGGCGCGGCCTGAAAGTCGGCGACGCGTTGATGCAAGCCACGATCGACGAGGCTGAAAAACGCGGCCTCAAGCAGCAAATGCTCAGCGCACAAGTGCATGCCACGCCGTTCTATGAGCGCCTGGGCTTCAAGATTGTCAGCGACGAATTCCTGGAAGCAGGGATTCCCCACGTTGATATGGTGCGCGGGAGCTGATCATCACGCCCCCCACAAGAACCAGGCAACCCCAAAACGCCCTGCCATCCCCGGATCGCAGGGCGTTTTGCTATCTGCCACACTCTTCCCATCGCCCTCTCGAGCACCGCGGAGAAAACACAGATGCCACTACGCCCTTTTATCGCCAGTCTGCTGCTGATAGTCAGCGCCAGCGCGATCGCCGAAACCCAGGTCATTACCCTGCAAAACCGCACCAGCGCCAGCCTGCTGCCGATAGCCCGGGACTATATCGGCATCACCGGAAAAGTCAGCGCCTACGGCAATCAACTGATCGTCGACGCCCCGGCAGCGAGAATCCAGAGCCTGCAGGAGCTGCTGGCCAAACTCGACAAGCCGGCGCGGCGCTTGCTGATCAGTGTTGATACCAGCGATAACAGCCCGCCCGACAGCAATGCCCGGGTCTACAGCACAGCCAGCCGGGAAGGTGGCACCCAACAGATTCAAGCCACAGAAGGCGTACCCGCCCTGATCCAGACGGGCAGCACCGTGCCGCTGACCAGCAGCCAGACCGATGCCTATGGCCGCATGTTGAGCCAGACCGATTACCGCGATGTAACCCGTGGGTTTTACGTCACCGCGAACGTCACGGGAAACACCGTACATCTGGCCATCCGTACAAATCGTGACCGAATGAGCCAGGAGCGTTCTGATGTAGTGGAAACACAAAGTACCGACACAGAAGTCAGCGGCCCCCTGGGCCAATGGATAACCCTGGCCGGCATCAGCGGCCGCAATATATCCCGCCAACCGCCCACAACCCGCACCTACTCTACTCAAAGCCGGGATGACATGACTGTACGAGTGAAAGTCGACGCACTCGACCAAAAGGGCCAAAACTGACTGGCGAGTCGTTTTTCCGCAATTATGTAGTGTTATAAAAAAAGCACTACAAAACATTTGACGCCTCAAAAATGCAAGGGCATGATGGCCCCGCTCCCGCTGATCAGAGGCCCTGCAAAGGCCCTGGGGCCAGTACCGCCCATAGCGAGCAGCCATTCACGCACTCACTTCAAACAACATTGTTGTGTGCCTGGTGGAGCAACCATTTTTCAACCCAGACCTATGCGACGAGGTTTATCTCCATGGCACTGACACGCGAACAGCAAATTGCAGCCCTTGAAAAAGACTGGGCCGAAAACCCACGCTGGAAAGGCGTGACTCGCGATTACTCCGCTGCTGACGTGGTCCGCCTGCGCGGCTCGGTTCAACCCGAGCACACCTTTGCAAAAATGGGTGCCGACAAGCTGTGGAAACTGGTGACACAGGGCGCACACCCGTCCTTCCGTCCTGAGAAAGATTTCGTCAACTGCATGGGCGCCCTGACCGGGGGCCAAGCGGTTCAACAGGTTAAAGCCGGTATCCAGGCTATTTACCTGTCGGGTTGGCAAGTGGCGGCAGACAACAACTCTGCCGAATCCATGTACCCGGATCAGTCGCTGTACCCGGTGGACTCCGTTCCAACCGTGGTCAAGCGCATCAACAACTCGTTCCGCCGCGCTGACCAGATCCAGTGGAAAGCCGGTAAAAACCCGGGCGACCAGGGCTATATCGACTACTTCGCACCGATCGTGGCAGACGCTGAAGCCGGTTTCGGCGGTGTTCTCAACGCTTACGAACTGATGAAAAGCATGATCGAGGCAGGCGCCGCAGGCGTTCACTTCGAAGATCAGCTGGCCTCGGTTAAAAAATGCGGGCACATGGGCGGCAAGGTACTGGTACCGACCCAGGAAGCTGTGCAAAAGCTGACCGCTGCTCGTCTGGCCGCCGACGTTGCAGGCACACCGACGATCATTCTGGCCCGCACCGACGCCAACGCCGCCGACCTGCTGACCTCTGATTGCGACCCGTACGATCAGCCGTTCGTAACTGGCGAGCGCACCAAGGAAGGCTTCTACAAAGTACGCGCCGGCCTGGATCAAGCCATCGCTCGCGGCCTGGCGTATGCGCCTTATGCCGACCTGATCTGGTGCGAAACTGCCAAGCCTGACCTGGACGAAGCCCGTCGCTTTGCCGAAGCGATCAAAAAGGAATACCCGGACCAACTGCTGTCGTACAACTGCTCGCCTTCCTTCAACTGGAAGAAAAACCTGGACGACGCGACCATCGCCAAGTTCCAGCGCGAACTGTCGGCAATGGGCTACAAGCACCAGTTCATCACCCTGGCGGGCATCCACAACATGTGGCACAGCATGTTCAACCTGGCGCACGACTACGCCCGCAACGACATGACTGCCTACGTAAAACTGCAAGAGCAGGAATTCGCTGACGCCGCCAAGGGTTACACCTTTGTGGCTCACCAGCAGGAAGTGGGCACCGGCTACTTCGACGACATGACCACCGTGATTCAGGGTGGCTCGTCTTCGGTCACTGCCCTGACCGGCTCGACTGAAGAAGAACAGTTCCACTGATAGTGGAACCACGGCCATTGCCCGGCTCGTAAAGCAAAAACGCAATGCCTCGCACATGACGCCCCGACTGGCTCGGGGCGTTTTTTTGCCTGCTAACTCCCATTACCATCACCAAACACCAAACTCCAAACGTAGTCGCTGCCGAGGAACGAAGGCTGCGAGCTGTTTATAAGCCGCCATGAAAATCAAAAGCTCGCAGCCTTCGTTCCTCGGCAGCGACTACGGGATCAGAAAGCTGAGTTGGATCAGAAGAATCAGGAATCAGGCCCATCCGTCAAAACCCTGACCCAGATCCATAACCGAAAACAGAAACCGGGTTAAAAAGCCAAGTTCAAAACTTGCGAAGTGCGCTTATATAAGCCAACTTCAACCGGAACAAAGCACCGCGCTGCACTTAAACAATATTGATTATCATTTAGAGTCGCTGTTGATGATTACCGGTGCCGTAAAACATAATCAACAAAACTCGCTGTAATGCCCGTACCACAAGGCTTACAGCACATTCCAGGAAGGCCATACCACTAAAGGACTGAATTAATTCATCTTAGAAAATTTACTTGCTGGGTGTTTAGCCATAAAATCCCGGCAATCAATAGCACTGCGACATAACGTCACTGCTTTATTACCTTTTTAAGCTCAGAGACCTTTGCTCTCTGTTAAGGATTTCCAGCATGCCCGAAGCGACAGGACTCATAGCCCACAACTGGGGCTTTGCCATTTTCCTTCTCGGCGTTGTCGGCCTCTGCGCCTTCATGCTCGGTGTCTCCAGCCTCCTCGGGTCAAAAGCCTGGGGTCGCAGCAAAAACGAACCGTTCGAGTCCGGCATGCTACCCACCGGTGGCGCCCGCTTGCGGCTCTCAGCCAAATTCTATCTGGTCGCGATGCTGTTCGTGATCTTCGATATCGAAGCCCTCTATCTCTTTGCATGGTCTGTGTCTGTTCGCGAAAGCGGCTGGACCGGATTCGTCGAAGCTCTCGTTTTCATAGCAATTCTGTTGGCAGGCCTTGTCTACCTATTTCGGGTGGGTGCTCTTGATTGGGCACCGGAAGCTCGTCGTAAGCGGCAGGCCAAGCTGAAACAATGAGGCTTTGGCAATGCAATACGAACTCACCAGGATCGACCCGGATGCTCCTAACGAGCAATACCCGATCGGCACACGGGAAACCGTTGCCGATCCGTTAGAAGATCAAGTCCACAAAAACATCTTCATGGGCAAGCTGGAAGACGTGCTGAACGGCACGGTCAACTGGGGGCGTAAAAACTCCCTGTGGCCGTACAACTTCGGCCTGTCCTGCTGCTACGTGGAAATGACTACCGCCTTCACGGCGCCCCACGACATCGCACGCTTTGGCGCCGAAGTTATCCGGGCATCGCCGCGCCAGGCGGATTTCATGGTTATTGCCGGTACCTGCTTCATCAAGATGGCGCCGATCATTCAGCGTCTCTATGAGCAAATGCTTGAGCCTAAGTGGGTTATTTCCATGGGTTCTTGCGCCAACTCCGGTGGCATGTACGACATCTACTCCGTGGTTCAAGGGGTCGACAAGTTCCTGCCCGTGGACGTTTACGTGCCAGGCTGCCCACCCCGCCCTGAAGCTTTTCTGCAAGGCTTGATGCTCTTGCAAGAGTCGATTGGCCAGGAGCGTCGCCCACTTTCCTGGGTTGTCGGCGAGCAAGGCGTTTACCGCGCCGAGATGCCGTCCCAAAAGGAACAGCGCCGTGAACAGCGTATTCAGGTAACCAACCTGCGCAGCCCCGACGAAGTCTGATCCAGCACCGTTTCTATCAATAGAACGAAACCCTGGCTTCATTCTTTACGTTGACCGAAAGCGATAAAAAAACCATGACTACAGGCTCCGCTCTGTACATCCCGCCTTACAAGGCTGACGACCAAGATGTGGTTGTCGAACTCAATACCCGCTTTGGCCCTGAGGCGTTCACCGCCCAGGCCACGCGCACCGGCATGCCGGTGCTTTGGGTTACCCGCGCAAAACTGGTTGAAGTCCTGACCTTCCTGCGCAACCTGCCAAAACCTTACGTCATGCTCTATGACCTGCACGGTGTAGACGAACGTCTGCGTACCAAGCGTCAGGGCCTGCCATCGGGTGCGGACTTCACCGTCTTCTATCACCTGATGTCGCTTGAACGTAATAGTGACGTAATGATCAAGGTCGCCTTGTCCGAGAGCGACCTCAGCGTACCGACCGTGACCGGTATCTGGCCGAACGCCAACTGGTACGAGCGCGAAGTCTGGGACATGTTCGGCATCGACTTCAAAGGCCACCCTCACCTGTCGCGCATCATGATGCCGCCGACCTGGGAAGGTCACCCGCTGCGCAAGGACTTCCCGGCCCGTGCCACCGAGTTCGACCCGTACAGCCTGACGCTGGCCAAGGTGCAACTGGAAGAAGAAGCCGCACGCTTCCGTCCAGAAGACTGGGGCATGAAGCGTTCGGGCGAAAACGAGGACTACATGTTCCTCAACCTGGGTCCGAACCACCCTTCGGCCCACGGTGCCTTCCGTATCATCCTGCAGCTGGACGGTGAAGAGATCGTCGACTGCGTGCCAGACGTCGGCTACCACCACCGTGGTGCCGAGAAAATGGCAGAGCGCCAGTCCTGGCACAGCTTCATCCCGTACACCGACCGTATCGACTACCTCGGCGGCGTGATGAACAACCTGCCGTACGTGCTCTCGGTCGAGAAGCTGGCCGGCATCAAGGTTCCGGATCGGGTCGATACCATCCGCATCATGATGGCCGAGTTCTTCCGCATCACCAGCCACCTGCTGTTCCTGGGTACTTACATCCAGGACGTGGGCGCCATGACCCCGGTGTTCTTCACCTTCACCGACCGTCAGCGCGCCTACAAAGTGATCGAAGCCATTACCGGTTTCCGTCTGCACCCGGCCTGGTACCGCATCGGCGGCGTTGCACACGACCTGCCCCGCGGTTGGGAAAAGCTGGTTCAGGAATTCATCGACTGGATGCCAAAGCGTCTGGACGAGTACCAGAAAGCCGCTCTGGACAACAGCATCCTACGTGGCCGTACCATCGGCGTTGCCGCCTACAACACCAAAGAGGCCCTGGAATGGGGCGTCACCGGTGCTGGCTTGCGTTCGACCGGTTGTGATTTCGACATCCGTAAAGCGCGCCCGTATTCCGGCTACGAGAACTTCGAGTTCGAAGTCCCGCTGGCAGCCAACGGCGATGCCTACGATCGTTGCATCGTGCGTGTCGAAGAAATGCGTCAGAGCCTGAAAATCATCGAGCAGTGCATGCGCAACATGCCGGCAGGCCCGTACAAGGCGGATCACCCGCTGACCACGCCGCCGCCTAAAGAGCGCACGCTGCAGCACATCGAGACCTTGATCACGCACTTCCTGCAAGTTTCGTGGGGCCCGGTCATGCCGGCCAACGAATCCTTCCAGATGATCGAAGCGACCAAGGGCATCAACAGTTATTACCTGACGAGCGATGGCGGCACCATGAGCTACCGCACCCGGATTCGTACTCCAAGCTTCCCGCACCTGCAGCAGATCCCTTCGGTGATCAAAGGTGAAATGGTCGCGGACTTGATTGCGTACCTGGGTAGTATCGATTTCGTTATGGCCGACGTGGACCGCTAAGCATGAACAGCACGCTTATCCAGACAGACCGTTTCGCCCTGAGCGAAACCGAGCGCTCGGCCATCGAGCACGAGATGCATCACTACGAAGATCCACGCGCAGCGTCGATCGAAGCCCTGAAGATCGTTCAGAAGGAACGCGGCTGGGTGCCGGACGGCGCGATTTACGCCATCGGCGAACTGCTGGGCATCCCTGCCAGCGACGTTGAAGGTGTGGCCACGTTCTACAGCCAGATCTTCCGCCAGCCCGTTGGCCGTCACATCATCCGCGTGTGCGACAGCATGGTCTGCTACATCGGCGGCCACGAATCCGTGGTTGGCGAAATCCAGAACAAGCTGGGCATCGGCCTGGGCCAGACCACTGCAGACGGCCGCTTCACGCTGCTGCCGGTGTGCTGCCTGGGCAACTGCGACAAGGCGCCGGCGTTGATGATCGACGACGACACATTCGGTGACGTGCAGCCTGCTGGCGTCGCCACGTTGCTGGAGGCCTACCCATGAGCCTGACTTCTTTCGGCCCTGCCAACCTGATCAAGCGTTCGGCAGAAACCCACCCCCTGACCTGGCGTCTGCGTGACGACGGCGAGCCGGTGTGGCTCGACGAATACCAGGCCAAGGACGGTTACGCCGCTGCGCGCAAGGCATTCGCTGACATGGCCCAGGACGACATCGTCCAGACCGTGAAAGACGCGGGCCTCAAGGGCCGCGGCGGTGCGGGCTTCCCCACGGGCGTGAAGTGGGGGCTGATGCCAAAAGATGAGTCCATGAACATCCGTTACCTGTTGTGTAACGCCGATGAAATGGAACCCAACACCTGGAAAGACCGCATGCTGATGGAGCAACTGCCCCATCTGCTCATCGAAGGCATGCTGATCAGTGCCCGTGCGCTCAAGACCTACCGCGGCTATATCTTCCTGCGTGGCGAATACACCACGGCTGCAGTGCACCTGCGCCGTGCTGTCGAAGAAGCCAAGGCAGCAGGCCTGCTGGGCAAGAACATTCTGGGCTCGGGGTTTGACTTCGAACTGTTCGTTCACACCGGCGCCGGGCGTTACATCTGCGGCGAAGAAACCGCACTGATCAACTCCCTCGAAGGCCGTCGCGCCAACCCGCGCTCCAAGCCGCCGTTCCCGGCTGCCGTGGGCGTATGGGGCAAGCCGACCTGCGTGAACAACGTTGAAACCCTGTGCAACGTACCGGCCATCATCGGCAACGGCGTTGACTGGTACAAATCCCTCGCCCGCGAAGGCAGCGAAGACCACGGCACCAAGCTGATGGGCTTCTCCGGCAAAGTGAAGAACCCTGGCCTGTGGGAACTGCCGTTCGGCGTGACCGCTCGCGAACTGTTCGAAGACTACGCTGGCGGCATGCGCGACGGCTTCAAGCTCAAATGCTGGCAGCCAGGCGGCGCCGGTACCGGGTTCCTGCTGCCGGAGCACCTTGACGCACAAATGTACGCCGGTGGTATCGCCAAGGTCGGCACCCGTATGGGTACCGGCCTGGCAATGGCCGTCGACGACAGCGTCAACATGGTCTCCCTGCTGCGCAACATGGAACAGTTCTTCGCTCGCGAATCGTGCGGTTTCTGCACCCCTTGTCGTGATGGTCTGCCGTGGAGCGTCAAGCTCCTGATGGCGATTGAACACGGCGAAGGTCAGCCCGGCGATATCGAGACCCTGCTGGGTCTGGTCGGCTTCCTCGGCCCTGGCAAGACGTTCTGTGCTCACGCACCGGGTGCCGTGGAGCCTTTGGGCAGCGCGATCAAGTATTTCCGTCCAGAGTTCGAAGCCGGCATTGCGCAAGCAAAACCCGGTGTACCGCCTCTGGCACGCCCGATTGTAATCGGCGCGTAACGCTCTGTAGGAGAGCGGTCCGTGCCGCTCTTTGATCGTTCGATAACGCCGTGAGGCTGAGTTGTTTCGAACGCATAACAAGATTCCATTAGCCACGCCCGCTGACACCGGGCCAACGAAGACCTTTGAACAATGGCCACTATCCACGTAGACGGCAAAGATCTCGAAGTCGATGGGGCAGACAACCTGTTACAGGCGTGTCTGTCGCTGGGCCTCGATATCCCGTATTTCTGCTGGCACCCTGCCCTGGGCAGTGTTGGCGCTTGCCGCCAATGCGCCGTCAAGCAGTACACCGACGAGAACGACAAGCGTGGTCGTATCGTCATGTCATGCATGACCCCGGCCACCGACGGTAGCTGGATCTCCATCGACGACGAAGAGGCGAAAGTGTTTCGCGCCAGCGTTGTTGAATGGCTGATGACCAACCACCCGCACGACTGCCCGGTGTGCGAAGAAGGCGGTCACTGTCACCTGCAAGACATGACCGTGATGACCGGCCACAACGAGCGCCGTTATCGCTTCACCAAGCGTACCCACCAGAACCAGCAACTGGGCCCGTTCATTTCTCACGAGATGAACCGCTGCATCGCCTGCTATCGCTGTGTACGCTTCTATAAAGACTACGCTGGCGGCACTGACCTGGGCGTATTCGGTGCCCACGACAACGTGTACTTCGGTCGCGTTGAAGACGGCGTGCTCGAAAGCGAGTTCTCGGGCAACCTCACCGAAGTCTGCCCGACCGGTGTGTTCACCGACAAAACCCACTCCGAGCGCTACAACCGCAAGTGGGACATGCAGTTTGCACCGAGCATCTGCCACGGTTGCTCCAGCGGCTGCAACATCAGCCCGGGCGAGCGTTATGGCGAACTGCGTCGCATCGAAAACCGCTTCAACGGTTCGGTCAACCAGTACTTCCTGTGTGACCGTGGCCGTTTCGGCTATGGCTACGTCAACCGCACCGATCGTCCACGTCAGCCACTGCTGGCCGACGGCACCAAGCTAAGCCTGGACAACGCGCTGGATAAAGCCGCTGACCTGCTGCGCGGTCGCAACATTGTCGGTATCGGTTCGCCACGGGCCAGCCTCGAAAGCAACTACGCGTTGCGCGAACTGGTCGGCGCCGAGCACTTCTACTCGGGCATCGAAGCCGGTGAGCTGGAGCGCATCCGCCTGGTGCTGCAAGTATTGAAAGACAGCCCGCTGCCAGTGCCGAACATGCGCGAGATCGAAGATCACGACGCCATTTTCGTCCTCGGCGAAGACCTGACCCAGACCGCCGCCCGCATGGCGCTGTCGCTGCGTCAATCGGTCAAGGGCAAGGCAGAGGACATGGCCGACGCCATGCGCGTTCAGCCGTGGCTCGATGCCGCCGTGAAGAACATCGGCCAGCACGCGCTGAACCCGCTGTTTATCGCAAGCCTGGCCGAAACCAAGCTCGATGACGTGGCTGAAGAATGCGTACACGCAGCACCGGATGACCTGGCCCGTATCGGTTTCGCCGTGGCTCACGCCATCGATGCCAGCGCCCCTGCCGTTGCCGGCCTGGACGCTGAGGCACTGGAGCTGGCCAAGCGCATCGCCGACGCCCTGCTCGCGGCCAAACGCCCATTGATCATTGCCGGTACTTCCCTGGGCTCCAAGGCCCTGATCGAAGCTGCAGGCAACATCGCCAAAGCCCTGCACCTGCGCGAAAAAGCCGGTTCCATCAGCCTCGTCGTGCCGGAAGCCAACAGCCTCGGCCTGGCCATGCTGGGCGGCGATTCGGTAGACGCAGCCCTGCAAGCGGTGATCGACGGTAAAGCCGACGCCATCGTGGTACTGGAAAACGACCTGTTCACCCGCGTCGACGCCGTCAAGGTCAACGCTGCGCTGGACGCTGCCAAAGTGGTGATCGTTGCCGACCACCAGAAGACTGCGACCACCGACCGTGCCGATCTGGTACTGCCGGCAGCCAGCTTCGCTGAAGGCGACGGTACTCTGGTCAGCCAGGAAGGCCGCGCCCAGCGCTTCTTCCAGGTGTTCGACCCGACTTACCTGGATGCCAACATCCTGGTTCACGAAGGCTGGCGCTGGTTGCATGCCCTGCGCAGCACCCTGCTGAACAAGCCGGTTGACTGGACCTTGCTCGACCACGTCACGCAAGCCACTGCTGCAAGCACACCGGCACTGGCACGCATCGTTGATGCCGCGCCGTCTGCTGCGTTCCGCATCAAGGGCATGAAACTGGCTCGCGAACCGCTGCGTTACAGCGGCCGTACCGCTATGCGTGCCAACATCAGCGTGCACGAACCTCGTACCCCGCAAGACCCGGATACCGCGTTCGCCTTCTCCATGGAAGGTTACTCGGGCTCCGTCGAACCGCGCCAGCAAGTGCCGTTCGCCTGGTCGCCGGGCTGGAACTCGCCACAAGCGTGGAACAAGTTCCAGGACGAAGTGGGTGGTCATATCCGCGCTGGCGACCCGGGCACCCGCCTGATCGAAAGCACAGGTGATTCGCTGAGCTGGTTCGCCAACATCCCGGGCGCATTCAACCCGGCACGTGGCACCTGGCAAGTCGTGCCGTTCTTCCACCTGCTGGGCAGCGAAGAGAACTCTTCCAAAGCCGCGCCGGTTCAGGAACGCATTCCGGCTGCCTACATCGCACTGGCCAAATCCGAAGCCGACCGTCTGGGTGTCAATGATGGCGCGCTGCTCAGCCTGAACGTTGCCGGCGTGACCCTGCGTCTGCCGCTGCGTATCAATGAAGAGCTGGGTTCAGGTCTGGTGGCATTGCCAGCAGGCCTCGCCGGTATCCCGCCTGCGATCTTTGGCCTTACCGTTGACGGTTTGCAGGAGGCAGCCCAATGACCTGGTTCACCCCTGAAGTGATCGACGTGATTATCTCGGTGCTCAAAGCCGTGGTCATCCTGCTCGCCGTTGTGGTGTGCGGCGCGCTGCTCAGTTGGGTCGAGCGTCGCCTGCTGGCCTTGTGGCAAGACCGTTACGGTCCGAACCGCGTGGGCCCGTTCGGCGCGTTCCAGATCGCCGCCGACATGATCAAGATGTTCTTCAAGGAAGACTGGACCCCACCGTTTGCCGACAAGGTGATCTTCACCCTGGCACCGGTTGTGGCCATGAGCGCCTTGCTGATCGCCTTCGCGATTATCCCGATCACCCCGACCTGGGGCGTGGCGGATCTGAACGTCGGTATCCTGTTCTTCTTCGCGATGGCCGGCCTGTCGGTCTATGCGGTGTTGTTTGCAGGCTGGTCGAGCAACAACAAGTTCGCGCTGCTGGGTGCTTTGCGCGCCTCGGCACAGACGGTTTCCTACGAAGTGTTCATGGGCCTGGCGCTGATGGGCATCGTGGTGCAGGTTGGCTCGTTCAACATGCGCGACATCGTTGAATACCAGGCGCAGAACCTGTGGTTCATCATTCCGCAGATCTTCGGTTTCCTGACCTTCTTCATCGCAGGCGTGGCCGTGACTCACCGTCACCCCTTCGACCAGCCAGAAGCAGAACAGGAACTGGCCGATGGTTACCACATTGAATACGCCGGCATGAAATGGGGCATGTTCTTCGTTGGTGAATACATCGGGATCGTGTTGATCTCGGCGTTGCTGGTGACTTTGTTCTTCGGTGGCTGGCACGGGCCTTTCGGCATCCTGCCGCAGATCCCGTTTATCTGGTTCGCCCTGAAGACCGCGTTTTTCATCATGATCTTCATCCTGTTGCGCGCTTCTATTCCGCGCCCACGGTATGACCAAGTGATGGACTTCAGCTGGAAGTTCTGCCTGCCGCTGACCCTGATCAATTTGCTGGTGACCGCCGCAGTCGTGTTGTTGAACACGCCTGCCGGCGCGGTTCAGTGAGGATAGAGACCCATGTTCAAGTACCTGTTTGACATCGTGCATGGCACCTACACCCAGCTTCGCAGCTTGGTGATGGTGTTTGGCCATGCCTTCCGCAAGCGTGACACGCTGCAATACCCGGAAGAACCGGTCTACCTGCCACCGCGCTACCGTGGCCGGATTGTCCTGACCCGCGACCCGGACGGCGAAGAGCGTTGTGTAGCCTGTAACCTGTGCGCCGTCGCGTGCCCGGTAGGCTGCATCTCGCTGCAAAAAGCCGAAACCGAAGATGGTCGTTGGTACCCGGAGTTCTTCCGCATCAACTTCTCACGCTGCATTTTTTGCGGCCTGTGTGAGGAAGCCTGCCCGACCACCGCGATCCAGCTGACACCGGATTTCGAGATGGCCGAGTTCAAACGTCAGGATCTGGTGTACGAGAAAGAAGATCTGCTGATCTCCGGTCCCGGTAAGAACCCTGATTACAACTTCTATCGTGTTGCGGGTATGGCCGTTGAGGGCAAGCCGAAAGGCGCTGCCCAGAACGAAGCCGAGCCGATCAACGTGAAGAGCTTGCTGCCTTAAGGAAGAACGATGGAATTCGCTTTCTATTTCGCATCGGGTGTCGCTGTCGTGTCCACGCTACGCGTGATCACCAACACCAACCCTGTGCACGCCCTGCTCTACCTGATTATTTCGCTGATTGCCGTGGCGATGACGTTCTTTAGCCTAGGTGCACCCTTTGCCGGTGTGCTCGAAGTGATCGCCTACGCCGGTGCCATCATGGTGCTGTTTGTGTTCGTGGTGATGATGCTCAACCAGGGCCCTGCCTCGGTGACGCAAGAACGCCATTGGCTCAAGCCGGGCATCTGGATCGGGCCGAGCATTTTGTCGGCCATCCTGCTGGCTCAATTGCTGTACGTGCTGTTCGCTCACCAGAGCGGTGCGGCAATCGGTCAAACCACCATTGATGCCAAAGCCGTGGGCATCAGCCTGTTCGGCCCGTATCTGCTGGTGGTCGAACTCGCCTCGATGCTGCTGCTTGCTGCAGCTGTGACGGCGTTCCACTTGGGCCGCACTGAGGCGAAGGAGCAATAACATGCCAGGAATACCTCTCGAACATGGTCTCGCGGTAGCGGGCATCCTGTTCTGCCTCGGTCTGGTCGGCCTGATGGTACGTCGCAACATTCTCTTCGTATTGATGAGTCTGGAAATCATGATGAACGCCGCTGCACTGGCCTTCATCGTTGCCGGTGCACGCTGGGCGCAGCCGGATGGACAAGTGATGTTCATCCTGGTGATCACCCTGGCAGCCGCTGAGGCCAGTATTGGCCTGGCGATCCTGCTGCAGCTGTATCGCCGCTTCCATACGCTTGATATCGATGCTGCCAGTGAGATGCGCGGATGAACCTTCTCTTTCTGACTTTCGTATTCCCCCTGATCGGCTTTTTGCTGCTGTCGTTCTCCCGTGGACGCTTCAGCGAAAACCTCTCGGCCTTGATCGGCGTTGGCTCCATTGGCCTGTCGGCCATCGTGGCCGCGTATGTGATCTGGCAATTCAACGTCGCACCGCCACCCGGCGGCGAGTACACGCAAGTGCTGTGGCAGTGGATGTCGGTGGAAGGCTTCAAGCCCAACTTCGCCCTGCACCTGGACGGCCTGTCGGTCACCATGCTCGGCGTGGTGGTTGGCGTGGGCTTCCTGATCCACGTGTTTGCTTCGTGGTACATGCGCGGCGAAAACGGCTACTCGCGTTTCTTTGCCTACACCAACCTGTTTATCGCCAGCATGCTGTTCCTGATCCTGGCCGATAACCTGCTGTTCGTGTACTTCGGCTGGGAAGGCGTGGGCCTGTGCTCGTATCTGTTGATCGGTTTCTACTACAGCAACCGCAACAACGGTAACGCCGCACTCAAAGCCTTTATCGTGACCCGCGTCGGCGACGTGTTCCTGGCCATCGGCCTGTTCATCCTGTTCCAGCAACTGGGCACGCTGAATATTCAGGAATTGCTGGTTCTGGCACCTCAGAAGTTCCAGGCCGGTGATTTCTGGATCGTACTGGCGACCCTGATGCTGCTGGGCGGCGCTGTCGGTAAATCTGCGCAACTGCCGCTGCAAACCTGGCTGGCAGACGCCATGGCCGGTCCTACCCCGGTGTCGGCCCTGATCCACGCCGCAACCATGGTAACGGCCGGTGTGTACCTGATTGCCCGTACCCACGGTCTGTTCACCCTGGCGCCTGACGTGCTGCACCTGGTCGGCATCGTCGGCGGTGTGACCCTGGTCCTGGCCGGTTTTGCTGCACTGGTACAAACCGACATCAAACGTATCCTTGCCTACTCGACCATGAGCCAGATCGGCTACATGTTCCTGGCATTGGGCGTAGGTGCCTGGGACGGCGCGATCTTCCACCTGATGACCCACGCCTTCTTCAAGGCGCTGTTGTTCCTTGCATCGGGTGCGGTGATCGTTGCCTGCCATCACGAGCAGAACATCTTCAAGATGGGCGGCCTGTGGAAAAAACTGCCTCTGGCCTACGCCAGCTTTATCGTTGGTGGCGCGGCGCTGTCTGCCTTGCCATTGCTGACGGCCGGTTTCTACTCCAAGGACGAAATCCTCTGGGAAGCCTTCGCCAGCGGTAACAACGAACTGTTGTATGCCGGTCTGGTCGGTGCGTTCATGACCTCGCTGTACACCTTCCGCCTGATCTTCGTCACGTTCCACGGTGAAGCCAAGACTGAAGCGCATGCGGGCCACGGCGTAACCTACTGGCTGCCATTGAGCGTGCTGATCGTACTGTCGACCTTCATCGGCGCCATGATCACCCCGCCACTGGCCGGTGTACTGCCACAAAGCGTTGGCCATGCTGGCGGTGAAGCCAAGCACAGCCTGGAAATCGCCTCGGGCGCCATCGCCCTGGCCGGTATCCTGCTCGCCGCCCTGCTGTACCTGGGCAAGCGTCGCTTTGTAACCGCAGTCGCCAACAGCGGCATCGGTCGCTTCCTGTCGGCCTGGTGGTTCGCTGCCTGGGGCTTCGACTGGCTGTACGACAAACTGTTCGTCAAACCGTACCTGTTGATCTGCCGCTTGCTGGCCAAAGATCCTCTGGACCAGACCATTGGTTTGATCCCGAAGATGGCCAAGGCCGGGCATAACGCCCTGAGCCGCAGCGAAACCGGTCAACTGCGTTGGTACGCTGCATCCATGGCCGCCGGTGCTGTACTGGTCATGGGCGCCATCGTGTTGGTAGCGGTCTGATATGAACCTTCGACTTTGCGAAAGGAATTGAGCCCGTCATGATTCTGCCTTGGCTAATCCTGATCCCCTTTATCGGCGGCCTCCTGTGCTGGCTGGGTGAGCGTTTCGGCTCCACCCTGCCCCGCTGGATTGCATTGCTGACCATGTCCCTTGAGCTTGCCCTCGGCCTTTGGCTGTGGTCCCAGGGGAACTACTCATTTGCACCGGCGCCTGGCGCCGATCCGACCTGGGCCCTTGAGTTCCAGCACACCTGGATTGCACGCTTCGGTATCAGCGTGCACCTGGCGCTGGACGGCCTGTCGCTGCTGATGATCCTGCTGACCGGCTTGCTCGGTGTGCTGTCGGTTCTGTGTTCCTGGAAAGAAATTCAGCGTCACGTGGGCTTCTTCCACCTGAACCTGATGTGGATCCTGGGCGGCGTGGTTGGCGTGTTCCTCGCCATCGACCTGTTCATGTTCTTCTTCTTCTGGGAAATGATGCTGGTGCCGATGTACTTCCTCATCGCGCTCTGGGGTCACAGCTCATCGGACGGCAAGAAAACCCGTATCTACGCCGCGACCAAGTTCTTCATCTTCACTCAGGCTTCCGGCCTGATCATGCTGGTGGCGATCCTGGGTCTGGTGCTGGTCAACTTCAACAACACCGGCGTGATTACCTTCAGCTACGCCGAGTTGCTGAAAACCAAGATGTCGCTCACCACTGAGTACATCCTGATGCTGGGCTTCTTCATTGCCTTTGCCGTGAAGCTGCCGGTTGTACCGTTCCACTCCTGGCTGCCGGATGCTCACGCACAGGCACCTACCGCAGGTTCGGTCGATCTGGCCGGTATCCTGTTGAAGACCGCTGCGTATGGTCTGCTGCGTTTCGCCTTGCCGCTGTTCCCGAATGCTTCGGCCGAGTTTGCGCCGATTGCCATGGCCCTGGGCCTGATCGGGATTTTCTACGGTGCATTCCTGGCCTTCGCACAAACCGACATCAAGCGTCTGATCGCGTTCTCCAGTGTTTCGCACATGGGCTTCGTACTGATCGGTATCTACTCCGGCAGCCAGCTGGCCCTGCAAGGCGCCGTGATCCAGATGCTGGCCCACGGTGTTTCGGCTGCCGCGCTGTTTATCCTCAGCGGTCAACTGTACGAGCGTCTGCATACCCGTGACATGCGTGAGATGGGTGGTTTGTGGTCCAAGATCGCTTACCTGCCCGCCATCAGCCTGTTCTTCGCGGCAGCGTCCCTGGGCTTGCCGGGTACCGGTAACTTTGTGGGTGAGTTCCTGATCCTGATTGGCTCGTTCGCCAGCTTCCCATGGATCACGGCCATTGCAACGACCGGTCTGGTGTTTGGTTCGGTCTACTCGCTGATCATGATTCACCGTGCCTATTTCGGCCCGTCCAAGTCCGACGCTGTACTGGCCGGCATGGATGCACGTGAACTGATCATGGTGCTCGGTCTGGCGGTATTGCTGATTTTCATCGGCGTGTACCCACAACCGTTCCTCGATACCTCGGCTGCCACCATGCATGGCGTACAGCAATGGCTCGGCACCGCCTTCACTCAACTCGCTTCGGCCCGGTAAGAGCGCTATGGAATTCACGATCCAACACTTTATCGCGCTTGCTCCACTGCTGATTACCAGCCTCACCGTTGTTGTGGTGATGCTGGCAATCGCGTGGCGCCGCAACCACTCACAGACCTTCCTGCTTTCGGTGGCGGGTCTTAACCTGGCCTTGTTGTCGATCTTCCCGGCGTTGAAAGTTGCTCCACTGGCTGTCACCCCGCTGTTGATGATGGACAACTTCGCCTTTCTGTACATCGGGCTGATCCTGGCCGCGACCCTGGCCTGCGTCACCCTGGCTCACGCCTATCTGGGCGAAGGCGGCACGGGCTACCCGGGCAACCGTGAAGAGCTCTACCTGCTGATGCTGCTGGCTGCGACCGGCGGTATCGTGCTGGTCAGCGCACAACACCTGGCGGGCCTGTTTATCGGTCTGGAGCTGCTCTCGGTACCGGTTTACGGCCTGGTGGCGTATGCCTTCTTCAACAAGCGCTCCCTGGAAGCCGGCATCAAGTACATGGTGCTGTCGGCAGCCGGTTCCGCGTTCCTGTTGTTCGGCATGGCCTTGCTGTACGCCGAAGCCGGCAGCCTGAGCTTCAGCGGCATTGGTCTGGCCCTGGCAGCCACTGGCGTACCTGCGCCGCTGGCACAACTGGGTCTGGGCATGATGTTGGTGGGCCTGGCATTCAAACTGTCCCTGGTTCCTTTCCACCTCTGGACGCCAGACGTGTACGAAGGTGCCCCGGCTCCGGTCGCCGCCTTCCTGGCTACCGCGTCGAAAGTGGCCGTGTTTGCCGTGATGGTGCGTCTGTTCCAGATCACACCTTCGGCGACTACCGGTGTGATGAGCGATGTACTGAGCGTGATCGCGATTGCCTCGATCCTGTTCGGTAACTTGCTGGCCCTGACCCAAAACAACCTCAAGCGACTGCTGGGTTACTCGTCCATCGCCCACTTCGGCTACCTGCTGATCGCCCTGGTGGCGAGCAAGGGCATGGCCATGGAAGCGATCGGTGTTTACCTGATCACCTACGTGCTGACCAGCCTGGGTGCATTCGGTGTCATTACCCTGATGTCTTCGCCGTACAAAGGCCGTGACGCAGACGCCCTCTACGAGTATCGCGGCCTGTTCTGGCGCCGTCCGTACTTGACGGCGGTCATGACCGTGATGATGCTGTCGCTGGCGGGCATTCCGCTGACTGCAGGCTTTATCGGCAAGTTCTACATCATTGCCACGGGCGTTGAAGCTCACCAATGGTGGCTGGTCGGTTCCCTGATCCTGGGTAGCGCCATTGGCGTGTTCTACTACCTGCGTGTGATGGTGACCCTGTACCTGGTCGAGCCGAAACTGCATCGCCACGATGCTCCGCTGAACTGGGAACAAAAAGCCGGCGGCGTTATGTTGCTGGCGGTTTCGGTCATGGTGTTCTTCCTGGGTGTATACCCGCAGCCAATGCTGGAACTGGTGCAACACGCGGCGCTGAGCTTTGCTGGCTAAGCGTTAAGCGCTGTACCCGAAACCCCGTGAAGGCCCGGCCTTCACGGGGTTTTTTGTTGGATTTGTAGCCGCTGGCTACGGGTCGTCAACACGAAAACAGGCTGCCTCGACACGCATTGCTTTTGATCTGTGCGCACCGTCTGCAGGCCCAGGATGGCCAGCAGAACCCGAAACAGAACTGATGAGAAGCCATCGCAGAGATGACATAGTCGGCAATACCGCAAATGGAGTTGCCCCCCAATGAAGAAATACGTCCTCTATCCGCTCATGGCGTTGCTCGCAGGATGCAGCACGGGGCCCTATCTGTATCCGGAATCCGCAACGGGTAAAAACGCCGTGCTTCATCGCACCTGCCCTGGTCCGGAAGCAGCGATGAGCTTTGCCCCCCTCTCGGAAGAACTCAATTGGGTGCATGTACTGGTCTATGTAGCGCCGCCGGGCACATCGAGCTGGCCGGGTAACCTGCGCTCAGTTGATACCGAGCTTCGGCTATTTGGCCGACTCTACATACCTCCACGCTTGCGCAACCTGAACACCCCGGATCAACGCCGAGCAGCCTACAAACAAACCGACCCGCCTCTGTGGGTGAGTGCCGCCTCCCCCAAGGTGAGCGTAACGCTGGCGACGGGTGAAACCTATCAAGTCAGTATCGATCAATTGGAAACCGGCTTTGACCCGCAGGAACACACCAGCAGCAGCCGTAAAGGAACGCCACTGGGCAAGGGCGACATGGATGACTTCACACTCACCTTCCCGGATATTTACGTGAATGGTGAAAAAGTGCCCATGGCACCCATCCACTTTAAAAAACGTGAAGAACGCTATGCGCCAGTATTCAACTGCTGAGTAAAAACCTGCCATGCCCGAACAACGGCAATGCTGTTCGACTGGCACCTGCGCATGTCTTACCGAATAACTGCCTGCCAAATGGAGTCATGCCATGGAACGCGAGAACATTGATGCCGCATTAAAAGAACATGTCGTCCCGGTACTTCGCAGCATGGGGTTCAAGGGATCTTTTCCTCACTTTCGCCGTAACACGGGACAGCAAATTGACCTGCTAACGTTTCAGTTTGATAAACATGGAGGCGGTTTTGTCATTGAAGTCGCTGTCAGTCCGACTGAGGGAGTCACCCTGCATTGGGGCGAGCAGATCCCCGCGGCAAAAGTGGTCGCCACGCACCTGCATCCCAATAAACGCATTCGGTTGGGCGCGGCCATGGAAGGAGACCACTGGTTCAGATACGACAATAAAGGCACCCGCACTACCCGATTCGAAGATACGGCCCGCGAGGTACTGCCTTACCTGAGCGCTGAAGCGACTGAGCATTGGGCCAAAGGCCCGCTCTGTGACAACTCAACCTCGTAAGCCTTTCGACCCGGGATGAGTTTCTCAGACGTGACGTGCGGTGATACACAGGGGAACGCTTTTTGTGGGACTTTTTCGGCGTCTGGAAAAGTGATCTGCCGTAAGGGCAAAACCGATATTCCCGTTAAACAAGCGATATCAAGCAGACCCCTGTAGCCGCTGACGAGGAACGAAGGCTGCGTCCGGTTGCGAAGCGACCGCAAAACCTGAGTCCGGGGTTTACCTGAACGACCGCTGTGTCTGGTTTTACGACTGCTACGCAGCCGGACGCAGCCTCGCACGGCTCGTCAGCGACTACAGATTGAGCAGCGCACACTTATACCAAACAGGCCGGCCGGTCGGCCGCCTCGGCGCGAAATGCTTTTGATCTGCCCGCCCCTTCGGGAGGCCGAGAGGAGGTTCTGCGCAGTGGGCATCCCGGCATGGATGCCGGGATAGCCGTGTTGGGCCAAGGATGGCCCGTCACGGCGGGCCCACGGAGCGGGACCGGAACGAGGGAACCTGAGCGAAGCGAAGGCCGTACGATGGGGCGAGGACTTTTTGGTTCCTTTTTGGTCCCTCAAAAAGGGACTCGCTGTAAGAGCGAAACCCATAGTCCAGTTAGACCTAGATGCCGGATATGTACTCAACGTGCCCGTTAAACAAACAACATCAAGCAGGCCGCAACCGCCAACCGAGAACATCCAGCAGGTCACAACCATCACGCAGTAAATGAGCGGAAACAGTGGCCAGATGCTTGAGGTCAACAGCATCGGCCTGCTGCACTTCGCGGCTGGAGAACGATTCCATCAGTTGAGTTACAGCCAGAACGCGGGCGACTGCGTTGGCATGGAGTACATCGAGTGGGGCGTTGCGGTCGATCAGCAAGGCGGGGATGGTGCAGTCGATGGCGGTAAGCGGAATGTACGGTGAATTCGTCATATGTAAGTCTCTTAAAGTTGGATTTAGCCATCCGTTTTTGTCGCCAAACAAAAAAGGTGGCCGCTGTACGCGGGTTGGCGAACCGGTAACTTTAAGAAAACCCGGCAGACCCGAAGATCTCCCACGTACAGCTGCCATAAAACATTGCGAGCAAAATACACGCTCAACCGTATATAGCAATTATGTACTTATTTAAAGTTACTCCGGATCGCCAAATCCGTTCGCCTTATCGGCGAGCACCGACTATAGGCCCCGCACAAAGCCCCCAGCAATTGCCAACCCTGTGCGAAAAATCCCGAAAAAACGTGAGCTTGTAGCATCGCGAGCAAGCCCGCTCCCACTCAATTGCCTGCAATACAGACGGAACGGTGTAACGGTAAGAATGCGTCACAGAACCTTGCGCAAAACCCTGTAGCCGCTGACGAGGAACGAAGGCTGCGTCCGGTTGCGAAGCGACCGTAAAATCTGAGTCCGGGGTTTACCTGAACGACCGCTGTGTCTGGTTTTACGACTGCTACGCAGCCGGACGCAGCCTCGCACGGCTCGTCAGCGACTACAGATTTAGCAGCGCACACTTACACCAAACAGGCCGGCCGGTCGGCCGCCTCGGCGCGAAATGCTTTTGATCTGCCCGCCCCTTCGGGAGGCCGAGAGAAGGTTCTGCGCAGTGGGCATCCCGGCATGGATGCCGGGATAGCCGTGTTGGGCCAAGGATGGCCCGTCACGGCGGGCCCACGGAGCGGGACCGGAACGAGGGAACCTGAGCGAAGCGAAGGCCGTACGCTGGGGCGAGGACTTTTTGGTTCCTTTTTGGTCCCTCAAAAAGGGACTCGCTGTAAGAGCGAAACCAATAGTCCAGTTAGACCTAGATGCCGGATATGTACTCAACACATCAGTTAACCAAGTGATATCAACCATCACGCAGCAAATGAGCGGCAACAGTGGCCAGATGCTTGAGATCAACAGAATCGGCGTGAAACACATCGCGAGCAAGCCCGCTCCCACTCAATTTATGCTGCCCGCACGTTGCGAGTGATTCTCGGCTTGTATAGGCTGGCGCGCCGCCCGCCCATCGACCTGGAAGCTCCATTAATGCGCTCTGCTCTTTCTTCACTTTTACCCTTGGCGCTGATCTGCAGCGCCCCCGCCTATGGCAGTGCCCTGGAACTGGGCGAGGTTCAGGTACGCAGCGAAGAAAGCAGTGAGCTTGAGGCCGCAAAGGCCGCGCTTGAGCAAATCCCCGGCGCCAGCAACCTGATCGACATGACCCGCGTCGAAAACGGCCGCACTGCCAGCAATGCCGATGTGCTGGCCTATCAACCGGGGATCTATGCGCAATCAGCGGGCAATGACGGGGCCAAGGTCTCGGTACGCGGCTCGGGTATCAACCGCGCGCCCAGCGCCCACGGTTCAGGCCTGTATGTAATGTTCGACGGATTACCGCTGACCGGCCCCGGCGGTACGCCCTATGAACTGTTTGAACCCTTGTGGCTAAGCCGCGCCGAAGTGCTGCGCGGCGCCAACGGTTTCGAGACCGGCTCGCTGGCCCTGGGCGGGTCGATCAACTATGTCACCCATACCGGCTACGACGCGGCGCCCTTGCAGGTGCGCTATGAAGCCGGCAGCTACGGCTATCAGAAACGCCAGATCAGCTCCGGGCAGGTGCTGGGGGATCTGGACTACTACGTCTCCCTCACAGATTCCAACACTGACGGCTATCAGGACCACACCGCTGGCAACAGCAAAGGCATTGCCGCCAACGTCGGCTATCGCTTCAGCCCGCAACTGGAAACCCGCTTCTACCTGCGCTATCGCGAAACCGATAACGAACTGGCCGGGCGCGTGACCAAAGACAGCATCAAGCATCATCCCCGGGCAGCCAACCCGGCCTACGTCAGCGGTGACTACACCCGCCCGCAACCCGGCAGTACCTGGCTGGGCAACAAGACCACGATGTACCTGGATGACGATTCGCAACTGGAAGTGGGCCTGGTCTATCACGACTACCCGATGGATCTGCGCGAAGGCCCCAATCGCCTGAAAGTTGCCTACACCGATGTCAGCGGCACGCTGAACTACAAGCGTCGCGACACCCTGTTCGGGCTTGAAAGCAACACCACTGTGGGCCTGCGCAACACCAAGCACCTGCCTAACAGCGGTGCGTCGGAATATGTACGAATCCCTCGAGGCAATACGGCGACTTACGCACCCGGCACCAAGATGCGCGACTTCAGCTACCAGGGTTCGGACAGCGTGCTGCATGCCAGCAATGATCTGGAGCTGATGCCTGACCTGTGGCTGACCACCGGCATGGCGTTGATCTATACCCGCCGCGAGAGCGATGTGAGCTACCCCGAGAGCGGTGGCAAGGTCAGCCAGCATGACTGGGACTACGCCCCGCGCGTCGGCCTTCGCTATGAGTTCAACCCGAACCTGCAGGTATACGCCAACCTGAGTCGCTCGGTCGAACCACCGCACCCTTGGTCGATGATCTGGAGTTCCCCTTATGTGTTCCCGGTTGGCAGCGGTGCGGCAACCGGCCGCCAAAGCACGCCTATCGCCCTGCAAAATCAGACCGCCACAACCCTGGAACTGGGTACCCGTGGCGAGTCATGGCTCGGGCAGTGGGATCTGGCCTGGTATTACTCGGCCGTGCGCCATGAGCTGTTGACCGTTGAGTTGCAAGCAGCGACGCAAAACCTGGGGCCGATTGTGGGCGAATCCAACGCCAGCCCAACCGTGCACCAAGGCATCGAAGCAGGCCTCAACAGCCTCCTGTGGGAAGGTCGAGCCGCAGGCAAAGTATCCCTGCGTCAGGCCTACACGTTCAGCGACTTCCACTACCGTGATGACGACCGCTTTGGTGATAACAAATTGCCGGGTATCCCACAACACTACTACCAGGCCGAAGTCCGCTATGACCACCCGCAAGGCTTCTATGCCGGGGTAAACACCCAGGTGGCTTCACGGATGGCGGTGGATTACGCCAACTCGTACTACGCGTCGTCGTACATGCTGTTTGGCGCAACGCTGGGCTACAACTCCCCCAAGCAGGACTGGCAAACCTGGCTCGACCTGCGCAACCTCACCGGTGAGCGCTACGCCGCCACCATTACCCCCGGCTATGACGACAAAGGCCTGGATGCGGCACGCTCCACGCCTGGGGAAGGCATGGGCGCCTACATAGGGGTTTCCTACAGCTTGCGTTAATCCTCCGTCTGGATATCGGCAGGCAACCGCACCTTGCGGCGGGTGCCGCTGAACAATCCCCAGCTGGACAGGAACAGGGCGGCGATCAACGGCCCGATCACAAAGCCATTAAGGCCAAAGATCGCCATGCCGCCCAGGGTCGAAATCAGGATCAGGAAGTCCGGCATTTTGGTGTCTTTACCCACCAGGATCGGGCGCAGCACGTTGTCCACCATGCCGATCACGAATACCCCATACAGCGCCAGCACCACCCCTTCCCAGACCGCACCGGTCACTACAAAGTAAACCGCGACCGGAGCCCAGACGATCCCGGCGCCTACGGCAGGCAGTAAAGACAGGAACATCATCAGTACCGCCCAGAACAGCGCGCTGTGAATACCCAGCACCCAGAAGATCACGCCACCCAGCGCGCCCTGAGTGATCGCCACGGCCAGGTTGCCTTTGACCGAAGCCCGAACCACACGGCGCAGCTTGAGTTGCAACAGGCGTTTTTGCTGTTCCGCCAGCGGTACCGCGTTGCGAATGTTGCGCACCATTTGCTGGCCATCACGAATAAAGAAGTACAGCAGGTACAGCATGATGAAAAAGCTCACCACCAGGTCAAAGGTACTTTGGCCAAAACTGAAGACCTGAGTGGCAAAAAACTGGCTGCCTTCGAGTACGCCCTTGGAGATTTTTTCACTGAGACCGTCAATGCTGCCCAGGCCGAAACGATCAAGCCAGTCCTGCGCCGTGGGCGGCAAGATGTCCTTGAACTGCATGACATAACTGGCGACGTTGATCTTGCCGCTCTCAACGTCCTTGTAGAGAGTGGCCACTTCTTGCACCAGCAAGGCCGTGGTGATGACCACCGGTATGATCGCGATCACCGTACACGCACCCAACGTGGTGAACGTTGCCAGATTGCGGCGCCCCCGCATCTTGAGCAGCAACTTGCGTTGTAGCGGTGCGAACAGGATCCCCAGGGCCACAGCCCAAAAAATCGCCCCGTAAAACGGCAGTAAAATCCAGATGAAGGCAATCGTGACCAAGGCCAGCAACAGGAGCAGGGTTTTGCGTTGAAGACTTGTTTCGTTCATGTGTCATCCATGTCAGTAGGCCGCGAATGCTTGGAATAGACGCAGTGTAGCCCCTGACACCGGCTGCGATAAGAAGCACTGCCCCTTGAACACTCAAGCTCAATCCCGCGACTTGCGCCAGCAGCCATGAAAACGACATCACACAGCATTGACAACCCTGTGCGCACTCTGTAAAAAATCCGTCCAGTTGTATGACAACAGATAACAAAAATAATAATGCTCAAGGAGCTCTACGGATGATTTCACCTACCTGCGCCCTCTCGCTTCTCACCCGCTCGATAAACGCCAAAAGTACCCGCTCCCTTGCGCTGCTCGGCCTCGGCAGCATGGGCCTGGCCTTGCCGTTAACGGGCATGGCAGAGGGCTTTGTGGACGACACCAAGGCCACCCTGACCCTGCGCAACGCCTATATCAACCGCAATTACACCAACCCCAACTATCCGCAAAGCAAAGCCGAAGAGTGGACGCAAAACTTCATTCTCGACGTCAAGTCCGGCTTTACCCAAGGCACGGTCGGTTTCGGGGTCGATGTGCTGGGGCTCTACTCTCAGAAGCTCGATGGCGGTAAAGGCACAGTCGGCACACAACTGCTGCCGACCCATAGCGATGGTGAGCCCGCCGATAACTTCGGCCGCCTGGGCGTGGCAGCCAAGGCCAAAATATCCAGCACGGAGCTTAAAATCGGCGAGTGGATGCCTGTATTGCCAATCCTGCGTTCGGATGACGGGCGCTCCCTGCCGCAAACCTTCCGTGGCGGCCAGATCACGTCAAAAGAAATCGCCGGGCTGAACCTCTATGGCGGTCAGTTCCGTGCCAACAGTCCGCGTAACGATGCCAGCATGGAAGAAATGTCGCTCAACGGTAAAGGTGCCTTTACCTCCGACCGTTTCAACTTTGCCGGCGGTGATTACAGCTTCAACGACAAGCGCACTCAGGTCGGCGTGTGGTATGCCCAGCTGGAAGACATCTATCAGCAGCAATTCCTGAACGTTCTGCACACCCAGCCCATCGGCGATGTGACCCTGGGCGCCAACCTTGGCTATTTCTGGGGCAAGGAAGACGGCAACAAACTGGCTGGCGATCTGGACAACAAAACCGCCTACGCCCTGCTTTCGGCCAAATACAAAGGCAACACCCTCTATGTAGGCCTGCAGAAAATCAGCGGCGACGATGGCTGGTTCCGCGTCAACGGCACCAGCGGCGGCACACTGGCCAACGACAGCTACAACTCCAGCTACGACAACGCCAAGGAACGCTCCTGGCAACTGCGCCACGACCTGGATTTTGCAGTGCTTGGCGTCCCCGGCCTGACGATGATGAACCGCTATATCAGCGGCGATAACATCCACACCGGCGCCATTACGGATGGCAAGGAATGGGGCCGCGAATCGGAACTGGCCTACACCGTGCAAAGCGGCACGTTCAAGGACCTGAACCTGCGCTGGCGCAACGCGAGCATCCGTCGCGATTACAGCGCGCACGAATTCGACGAAAACCGCATCTTCATCAGCTATCCGCTGTCGTTGTTGTAAGCGCCCTTCTTGATCTGTGGGCGCGGGCTTGCTCGCGATGGCATCTGTGCAACGCGCCACACCGCGGTGTCTGCATCGCCGGCAAGCCAGCTCCCACAGGTATGTGACGCTCCCCCAAGCGTAAAACCTTAGCTGTTACAAGTACGGATTCGGCATTGACAACCACCACAATGGCTGTGAATAATCCAAGCCAAGTCATACGACAACAGATGACAATAACAAGAAATACAGGGATTTTTGATGACAACCACACGTACTGTCCAAACCCCCTTCAATCGCCTTCTTCTCACCGGTGCAGCCGGCGGTCTGGGGAAGGTACTGCGCGAAAGCCTCAAGCCCTACGCCAAGGTGTTGCGACTCTCTGATATCGTCCAAATAGCACCCGCGGCCGATAGCCACGAAGAAATAGTCCTCTGTGATCTTGCCGACAAGCACGCTGTTCACCAGATGGTTGAGGGCGTAGACGCCATCCTGCACTTTGGTGGGGTCTCGGTAGAACGTCCGTTCGAAGAGATTCTGGGCCCCAACATCAGCGGTATTTTCCATATCTACGAAGCCGCACGCCGTCATGGTGTCAAGCGCGTGATCTTCGCCAGCTCCAACCATGTCATCGGGTTCTACAAGCAGGACGAAACCCTGGATGCCCACTCCCCGCGACGTCCGGACGGCTATTACGGTCTGTCCAAGTCCTACGGCGAAGACATGGCCACCTTCTACTTCGATCGCTACGGCATCGAAACCGTCAGCATCCGCATCGGCTCCTCGTTCCCCGAGCCGCAAAACCGCCGGATGATGAGCACCTGGCTGAGCTTTGCCGACCTCACGCAGTTGATCGAGCGCTCGCTGTACACCCCCAATGTCGGCCACACCGTGGTCTATGGCGCCTCCAACAACCTCAATGTGTGGTGGGACAACCGCTTTGCCGCCCACCTGGGTTTTGAGCCCAGGGACACCTCTGAAGTATTCCGCGCCAAGATCGACGCCCAGCCTGTGCCTGCGGCCAACGATCCAGCCATGGTTTACCAGGGCGGGGCCTTCGTTGCGGCAGGTCCGTTCGGGGACGAGTAAACCGCTCCCTGGGCACACCACTGAATACGGACAAGGATCGAGCCGCCATGACTGCTGAACTGATTCTGGATGCACGCAACGCCACCGGCGAAAGCCCGGTCTGGAGCACTGCGCAACAGGCACTTTACTGGGTGGATATCCCGGAAAAACGCCTGCACCGCTGGAGCCCCGCCGATGGCAAAAACCAAAGCTGGCAAGCCTCGCAAATGCTCGCGTGCATTGCTCAGGCAGGGAATGGCAGCTGGATCGCCGGTATGGAGAACGGCCTGTTCGCCATCACGCCCCACACCGATGGCAGCCTCGACAGTCGCCTGCTGGCCAGCGTGACCCACGCCCTGCCAGGGATGCGCTTTAACGATGGCCGCTGCGACCGCCAGGGACGCTTCTGGGCCGGCACCATGCTGATGAACATGGCCGCAGGGGCGCCGGTGGGCGCGATGTATCGCTACAGCGCGGGCCAGCAAGAGCCACTCACGGCGCAATTTGAAGGACTGACCGTACCCAACGGCCTGGCGTTCAGCCCGGACGGCAAAACCATGTACCTCTCGGATTCACATCCCGATGTGCAAAAGATCTGGGCGTTTGACTACGACACCGACACCGGCACGCCCCATGGCCGCCGCCTGTTCGTGGACATGACCGAACAGGCAGGCCGCCCTGATGGCGCCGCCGTCGACGCGGATGGCTGCTACTGGATCTGCGGCAACGATGCGGGGTTGATCCATCGCTTTACCCCTGAAGGCAAGCTCGACCGCTCCCTGGCCGTACCGGTCAAAAAACCCGCGATGTGCGCCTTTGGCGGCGCAGACCTGGACACCCTGTTCGTGACCTCGATTCGCCCTGCCGGGGATCTCGCCGACCAACCGCTGGCAGGCGGGGTGTTTGCCCTCAGGCCAGGCGTCAAAGGCCTGCCGGAGCCCGCCTTCAATCACTGATTGCTGATCCAACACCTTTAAATAACAAAAACAATATGTGGAGTGACCCATGGATTTCAAACGCACCTTGCTTATCGCTGCGCTCCCGCTGGCTTTCTGCCTCTCAGGCATGGCCCAGGCCGAAATCAAAATAAAATTCGCCGAGGTTCACCCCACTGGCTATCCGCCTGTGGTCGCTGAACAGGAAATGGGCAAGAAGCTTCAGGCCCAGAGTAACGGGGATATTTCCTTCAAGATGTTTGCCGGTGGCGTGCTGGGCTCCGAGAAAGAGGTGGTCGAGCAACTCCAGTCCGGCGCGATACAGATGACCCGTGTCAGCCTGGGCATCCTCGGGCCGGTCGTGCCGGAAACCAACGCGTTCAACCTGCCGTTCGTGTTCCGCGACCAGGCCCACATGCGCAAAATCATCGACGGTGAAATTGGCCAGGAGATGCTGGATAAAATCACCAACTCCGACTTCAACATGGTCGCGCTGGCCTGGATGGATGGCGGAACCCGCAACCTGTACACCAAGAAGCCCGTACGCGAAATTGCCGACCTCAAGGGCATGAAAATCCGCGTCCAGGGCAACCCGGTATTTATCCAGACCATCAACGACATGGGCGGCAATGGTATCGGCATGGCCACCGGCGAGATCTTCAGCGCCCTGCAGACCGGCGTGATCGATGGCGCAGAGAACAACCCGCCTACCTTTCTTGAACACAACCACTACCAGAACGCCAAGTACTTCACCTGGACCGATCACCTGATCCTGCCCGAGCCGATCGTGATCGCCAAATCCACCTGGACAAAGCTCAACCCGGAGCAGCAAGCCCTGGTGCAGAAACTTGCCCGCGAGGCGCAGTTTGAAGAGCGCGAGCTGTGGGACAAAAAATCCGCCGAAAGCGTCACCAAACTCAAGGCCGGCGGTGTTGAGTTCATCACCCTCACGCCAGAACAGAAAAAAGCCTTCTACGACGCGACTCAGCCGGTGCGTGACAAGTATGGCGCTGACTACAAAGACCTGATCTCCCGTATTGAAGCCGTTCAATAAGTCAGTCCGATAATGCCGCGGTGACGGGCTCCAGCCCGTTTTCCGCCGCAGTGGTGAGCCCCATGAAAAATACCGTGCTGCGCTTTAACGACATGTTGTACCGGGTGTGTATCGGGATTGCCGGCCTGTCGGTACTGACCATGACCCTGATCATTCCATGGGGCATCTTTGCCCGCTACGTGCTGGGGACCGGCTCCAGTTGGCCCGAGCCCACCGCCATTTTATTGATGGTGGTATTCACCTTCTTCGGGGCCGCCGCCAGTTACCGCGCCGGGGCCCATATGGCCGTGGCGATGGCCGTGGAACGGATGCCCGGGCACATCCGCCCCAAAGTCGCCGTGCTGGTGCAAATACTGATGGTGATCGTCTGCCTGTTCATGACCGTGAAGGGGTTCAAATTGTGTGCGACCACCTGGAATCAGTTCATTGGTGAGATGCCGTCCGTGCGGGTTGGCATCTCCTATCTACCTATCCCGATTGGCGGCCTGATAACCCTTTGCTTCGTCCTGGAAAAACTGTTCCTGGGCGACCAAAGCCACCGCCGTGCCGTGCGGTTCGACATCGTAGAAGCCAGCGAAGAGGCCGTATAAATGGACGCTTTCGTATTGTTGGGCAGCTTTATCGCCCTGATCCTTCTCGGCATGCCGGTCGCCTACGCGCTGGGCCTGTCGGCACTGGTCGGCGCCTGGTGGATCGATATTCCTTTCGACGCCCTGATGATCCAGGTGGCTGGGGGCGTGAATAAATTCTCCCTGCTGGCTATCCCGTTCTTCGTACTGGCGGGGGCGATCATGGCCGAAGGGGGCATGTCACGCCGGCTGGTGGCATTTGCCGGGGTGTTGGTGGGCTTCGTACGGGGCGGGCTGTCACTGGTCAACATCGTGGCCTCGACCTTTTTCGGCGCGATTTCCGGCTCATCCGTGGCTGACACGGCGTCGGTCGGTTCGGTACTGATTCCAGAGATGGAGCGTGCCGGCTACCCCCGCGAGTTCTCCACGGCAGTGACGGTCAGCGGTTCGGTACAAGCCCTGCTCACACCGCCGAGCCACAACTCGGTGCTGTACTCGCTGGCCGCTGGCGGTACGGTGTCGATCGCTTCGCTGTTCATGGCGGGCATCATGCCGGGATTGCTGCTCAGCGCCGTGATGATGGGCCTGTGCATGATCTTTGCGCGCAAGCGCAACTACCCCAAGGGTGAAGTGATTCCGCTGCGCCGGGCGCTGAAAATCGCCGGTGAAGCGATGTGGGGCCTGATGGCCATGGTCATCATCCTCGGCGGGATCCTGACAGGCATCTTCACCGCCACCGAGTCGGCAGCCGTTGCGGTGGTCTGGTCGTTCTTTGTCACCATGTTCATTTATCGCGACTACAAATGGCGCGACCTGCCCAAGCTGATGCACCGGGCGGTACGTACCATTTCCATCGTGATGATCCTGATCGGTTTTGCAGCCAGCTTCGGTTATATCCTGACGCTGATGGAAATCCCGATGAAGATCACCACCGCGTTCCTGACGCTGTCGGATAACCGTTACGTGATCCTGATGTGCATCAACGTCATGTTGCTGCTGCTGGGCACCGTGATGGACATGGCGCCACTGATTCTGATCCTGACGCCAATCCTGCTGCCCGTGATCATCGGTATCGGCGTTGATCCCGTGCATTTCGGCATGATCATGCTGGTCAACCTGGGGATCGGACTGATTACACCGCCGGTAGGTGCAGTGCTGTTCGTGGGCGCTGCCGTGGGCAAAGTCACCATCGAAAACACGGTTAAAGCCCTGCTGCCGTTCTACGTGGCGCTGTTCATGGTGCTGATGCTGGTGACCTACGTTCCGGCCATCTCGCTGTGGTTGCCAAACCTGGTGCTGTAACCCGTCCCCTGCCCGTGGGAGCGGGCTTGCTTGCGATGCAGACGACGCGGTGTACCTGATACACCGCAGCGATCCCATCGCGAGCAAGCCCGCTCCCACAATGCTTATCCAAGAGGCTTTATTTCCAGCCAAGGAGGCTGGTTACTTATGTCTGCTCCTGCTTTGTTCCCCCGCCATATCGCCGTGTTGATTCTGGTCCTGCTGGCCTGCGCATTCGCGGGCAACCATATCGCCGCCCGCATCGCCTTCGACCACGACACAGGCCTGTTACTGGCCATTCTGTGCCGCGCTGGCGTGACCTTGCTGGTGTTGACCAGCCTGGTGCTGTGGCAACGCGAACGCCCGCGCCTGACCCCTGCCAACTGGCGCTGGCAAGTGCTGCTAGGGCTGCTGATCGCGGCACAAAGTTTCTTTATCTATTCGGCCGTGGCACGGATTCCCGTGGCACTGGCGCTGTTGATTGCCAACGTGGCGCCGATCCTGCTGGTGCTGCTGACCTGGGCCCTGGGCGGTGCAGCCCCGACACGGCGAGCGGCGCTGCTCATGGGGTTGATCATGTGCGGCCTGGTCTTTGCGCTGGACGTCCCTGAGCGCCTGTCCAATCAGGGCACCACCGAAGCGCAATGGCTCGAAGGCATTCTGTTCGGGTTCGCCGCGGCCTCCGTGTTCGCCTGTGCGCTCTGGATTACCGATCACAAGCTGTCGAGCCTGCGTGGCACGGTGCGCAGCATGCTGACCATGCTGATTGTATTTTGCGCAGCGGCCCTGGCCGGGGTCAGCGGTGTGCTGCCCGGCGGCGTGTCGCTGCCCTCCTCGTCCACCGGCTGGACAGCTCTGGCCTGCCTGGTGGCGCTTTATGGACTAGGGTTCTGCCTGTTGTTTATCTGCATGACGCGCCTGAACATGGCCCGCAACGCACCCGTGATGAACGTTGAGCCAGTGGCAAGCCTGCTGTTTGGCTGGCTGATCCTGGACCAGTTGCTCAGCAGCGGCCAAATCATCGGCGGCCTGATCGTGGTCGCGGGTATCGTGATGCTGACCTGGCGCCGTGCCACCGATTGATCTGTCATTCCCTAACGGTAGAGCCCCATGCCCACAGAAACATTGACCCTTGAAGATGATCTGACCCGTCTGACTCTGGCACCGCACATAGGCGGCAGCATTCTTGACTGGAGCATCATTGCCAGCGGCCAGCCCTTGTTTCGCGCAAGTGCAGCCGATGCCCTGGACAGCAACTCGGCCAACCAGCTGGCCTGTTATCCACTGGTGCCCTGGTCGAACCGGATCGGGGATGGCGGCTTCGAAGGCGCAGGCCATTGGTTCGCCTTGCAGCCCAACAATCCTCCAGGCCTGCTGCCCATCCACGGCAGTGCATGGCAGCAGGCCTGGAGCGTGACCGAACACAGCCCGCACCATGCCTGCCTGCAACTCGACAGCACCGTCCCCTTTGCCTACCGTGCGCAGCTGCGCTACAGCCTGAGCGACGGCCAACTGCGTATCGAGCTGAGCGTGACCCATCAGGACGAGCACGCGGCCTGGCATGGCCTGGGGCTACACCCGTATCTGCCGCGCACCGCCAACACACGATTGCAGGCAAAGTCTGCTCAGGTCTGGCTGTGCGATGACCAGGGCCTGCCCACGGAGCTTGCGCCCCTGCCGATCGAATGGGACTTCAACCAGAGCAACGCCTTGCCGCACACCCGGCTCGACAATTGTTTCACCGAGTGGGATGGCAACGCAGTGATCAGCCAGCCGGACCTGGGCTATACGCTGGGCTGTCAGGCAACGGGCAGCCCTTACTGCCTGGTGTATTGCCCGCCGGGAGAGGACTTTTTCTGCTTCGAACCCGTCAGCCACCCGGTCAATGCCCATCACCTGCCCGGCCACCCCGGGCTGACGTTATTGCATAAGGGACAATCAACGAACATCAGTGTCAGCTTCAAACTCAACCCATAGATCCAGGTCAATAATCCCGCACTCAGGCTCGATTAATATCGCGCCTTTTTGCGAATGACCTGACTATGCGCCTTGCACCGCCCGAACTCCTCGCCCCTGCCGGCACCCTCAAAAACATGCGTTATGCCTTCGCCTATGGCGCCGACGCGGTGTATGCAGGCCAGCCGCGCTACAGCTTGCGGGTACGCAATAACGAATTCGACCATGCCAATCTGGCCATCGGGATCGCCGAAGCCCAGGCGCAGGGCAAACGCTTTTACGTGGTGGTTAATATTGCCCCCCACAACGCCAAGCTGCGCACCTTCCTCAAGGATCTGGAACCGGTAATCGCCATGGGCCCGGATGCCCTGATCATGTCCGACCCGGGGCTGATCATGCTGGTGCGCAAAAACTTCCCCCATGTCCCGATTCATTTGTCGGTACAAGCCAATACGGTCAACTGGGCCAGTGTCGAGTTCTGGCGCCAGCAAGGCCTGAGCCGGATCATCCTGTCGCGAGAGCTGTCGCTGGAAGAGATTGAAGAGATTCGCCAGCAAGTGCCGGACATGGAACTGGAGATCTTCGTTCACGGCGCATTGTGCATGGCCTACTCGGGGCGCTGCCTGTTGTCGGGCTACATGAACAAGCGCGACGCCAATCAAGGCAGTTGCACCAATGCCTGCCGCTGGAAATACGACGCCAAACCGGCCACGGAAAACGAACTGGGCAATATCGTCAATGTGGTCGAGCCGACCCTGGGCGTGGGTGCGCCCACCGACGAAGTGTTCGTGCTCAACGAGTCCCAACGCCCGGACGAACAGATGACGGCGTTCGAAGACGAGCACGGCACTTACATCATGAACTCCAAGGATCTGCGCGCCGTGCAGCATGTGGCGCGGCTGACCGGGATGGGCGTGCACTCGCTGAAAATCGAGGGCCGAACCAAGTCGCACTTCTACTGTGCGCGGGCGACTCAGGTGTATCGCAAGGCGATTGATGATGCGGTGGCAGGCCGTGAGTTTGACCGCAGCCTGATGACGGACCTGGAGTCACTGGCCCAGCGCGGTTACACCGAGGGGTTTTTGCGGCGCCATGTCCACGATGAATATCAAAACTACCTGCATGGCAGCTCGCTGTCGCACCGCCAGCAGTTTGTCGGGGAGTTGACCGGCGAACGGCGCAACGGCCTGGCCGAGGTCAAGGTCAAAAACCGCTTTGCCCTGGGTGACCATCTGGAGCTGATGACCCCCCACGGCAACTACCACTTTGATCTCGACCGGTTACACAACAGCGCGGGGTTGCCGACCCAGGTTGCACCGGGTGACGGCCACACGGTGTACCTGCCGATCCCCGAGCAGGTGGACTTGAAGTACGGATTGTTGATGCGGGACTTGACGGTAAGTGAAGTGATGGAGCGCTCGGCGTGAGCGCTGTGGGAGCGGGCTTGCTCGCGAGAGCATCGCCCGGTTTTGTCTGACGACCGAGCCGTCAGCATCGCGAGCAAGCCCGCTCCCACAGACTGGGTGATTGCGATTAATCGCGGAACACTTCATCCAGCAGGTTGTGCATCGCCGTAAAGGCACGGCTGGAAGTTTTGGCGTCGTACATCATCTTGCCCGGCACATTGGCGTGGGGATCGGTGAAGGAATGCACCGCGCCGCCGTAGCTGGTCAATTGCCAGTCCACGCTTGCCGCATTCATCTCGGCCTCAAAAACCGGTAGTTGTTCGTTTGGCACCAACGGATCAGAAGCGCCGTGCAACACCAGCACCGCACCCTTGATGCTCTGGGCATCGATCGGATTGGGCGTGTCGAGGTTGCCGTGGAAGGACACCGCCGCTTGAAGCGGTGCACCGCTGCGCGCCAGTTCAAGTGAGCAGCAGCCGCCAAAACAGAAGCCAAAGGTGGCCAGCTTGTTGCTGTCGACCTGGGCCAGGCCCTGATTTTTCAGCATGTCGTACGCTGCCCACATCCGCTTGCGCAACAGGGCACGGTCATTCTTGAGCGGCATCATTGCAGCGCCCGCCTCGTCGGCATTGCCCGGACGGATGGCCTGGCCGTACAAATCCGCGATCAGTACCACGTAGCCTTGCTCTGCAACCGACTTGGCGATCTCTTCGGCACCCGCACTGATGCCCATCCAGTTAGGCGCCATCAGCAAGCCCGGCAGTGGATCTTCTCGGCTCGGGTCAAACGCGAGGCGGCCTTCGTAAGGTTGGCCGTCGATTTGATAGGCCACAGAACTGACCGTAATAGATTTCATTAAAAACTCCTGAGCTCAAAACAAAAAAAACCCGCCGAAGCGGGTTTTTATAGCGCGGTTAGACCGACAACTCTACTAACAATTTGTTAAGCCGACGGACATAAGCCGCAGGGTCTTTCAAACTGTCACCGGCTGCCAGGGCTGCCTGATCGAAGAGGATGTGCGACAGGTCGCCAAAACGCTCTTCGCTCTGCTCTGCATCGAGTTTCTCGATCAGCGGGTGAGCCGGGTTGAACTCGAAGATAGGCTTGGACTCAGGCACTTTCTGACCGCTAGCTTCCAGGATCTGACGCATTTGCATGCCCAAGTCCTGCTCGCCGATGGCCAGAATCGCCGGGGAATCAGTCAGACGGTGGGATACACGCACTTCGCTGACGCTTTCACCCAGGGCTGCCTTGATGCGTTCAACCAGACCTTCTTTGGCCTTGGCCACTTCTTCTGCAGCTTTCTTGTCCTCTTCGGAGTCCAGGTTGCCCAGATCGAGGTCGCCGCGTGCCACGTCAACAAAGCTCTTGCCGTCGAAATCGCTGAGGTAGCTCATCAGCCACTCGTCGATACGGTCGGTCAACAGCAGGACTTCGATGCCTTTCTTGCGGAAGACTTCGAGGTGCGGGCTGTTTTTGACCTGCGCATAGGTTTCGCCGGTCAGGTAGTAGATCTTGTCCTGACCTTCCTTGGCGCGAGCCAGGTAGTCGACCAGAGAAACGTTTTGTTCGCCGTCGTCACCATGGGTCGAAGCGAAACGCAGCAGACCGGCGATTTTTTCCTTGTTGGCGAAATCTTCAGCCGGGCCTTCTTTCATCACCTGGCCGAAGTTTTTCCAGAAGCCCTGGTATTTCTCAGGCTCGTTCTTCGCCAGTTTTTCCAGCATGTCGAGCACACGCTTGGTCAGCGCGGTCTTCATCGAGTCGATGATCGGGTCTTTTTGCAGGATTTCACGCGACACGTTCAGCGACAGGTCGTTGGAGTCGATCACGCCCTTGATGAAGCGCAGGTACAGAGGCAGGAACGACTCGGCCTGGTCCATCACGAAGACACGCTGTACGTACAGCTTCAGGCCTTTAGGCGCTTCACGCTGGTACAGGTCGAATGGAGCACGTGCCGGCACGTAGAGCAGCGAGCTGTATTCCAGCTTGCCTTCAACCTTGTTGTGACTCCAGGCCAGCGGGTTCTCGTAATCGTGGGCAATGTGCTTGTAGAACTCCTGGTATTCCTCGTCCTTGACTTCAGTACGAGGGCGGGTCCACAAGGCACTTGCGCGGTTAACGGTTTCCCATTCCAGTGCAGGTGCTTCTTCGCCTTCGGCAACGGTTTGCTCTTTAGGCAGCTCGATCGGCAAGGCGATATGGTCGGAGTACTTCTTGATGATGTTGCGCAAGCGCCAGCCGTCAGCGAACTCGGATTCGCCGGACTTCAGGTGCAGAACAATCTTGGTGCCGCGATCAGCTTTTTCGACGGTGGCAACTTCAAATTCGCCTTCGCCCCTGGAGGACCAGTGCACGCCTTCGCTGGCAGGAGTCCCGGCGCGGCGGCTGTAGACGTCAACCTTGTCGGCGACGATGAAGGCGGAATAGAAGCCCACACCGAACTGACCGATCAGGTGCGAGTCTTTCTTCTGATCGCCTGTCAGGTTTTTCATGAAATCAGCTGTGCCGGATTTCGCAATCGTACCCAGGTGGGTGATCACGTCATCACGGTTCATACCGATACCGTTGTCTTCGAGGGTGACGGTGTTGGCGTCCTTGTCAAAGCTCACACGGATTTTAAGATCGGCACCGCCCTCCAGCAGCTCAGGCTTGGACAGTGCTTCAAAACGTAATTTGTCGACAGCATCAGAGGCGTTCGAGATCAATTCGCGAAGGAAAATTTCCTTGTTGGAGTACAGCGAATGGATCATGAGGTGCAGCAGTTGCTTGACCTCGGTCTGGAAGCCCAGGGTTTCTTTTTGAGTTTCCACGCTCATTGTTATCAAACTCCGATTGGATGGCATGAGCCACGCCCTAGTGGGTTGGCGGCGGGATGTCATGAAAGTTGGGGGCTCAGGTTCAAATTTCAAGGCCTGATGGCAAGGCATCGGTTTTTTACCAGCCGTTTCGACCCAGGATGCTTTACTTATATATGTCTGAAAGCATGGAACTTAAGCATTGAGCCAATGCTCAAACGCCCCGTAGATCTACTCATAAGGAGAAACACCCCATGCGTAATACTTTTGCTGTTGCCTTGATGCTGGCTGCCACCCTTGGTCTGGCTGCGTGTGACAAGAAGTCCGAAGATAAAGCCCAGGAAGCCACTCAGCACGCTGAGCAAGCTCAAGAAAAAATGTCTGAAGCCCAGGACAAAGTGAACGACGCGGCGAAAGAAAACGCCGAAGCTGCCAAAGCTCAGGCCGAGTCCAACAAAGCCGCCGCTGAAGAAGCCGCTCCTGCTACTCCTGCTGCTCCAGTGGCAACTCCAGAAAGCAAGTAATACGGCTTTTTGTGAGGTAACACAAAGCCCGCCAAGTGCGGGCTTTGTTGTGTCCCGGGCTCAAGATTTCTTGCTTCGATACCCGAACACAGCGCCATAAAAAAAGCCCTGCATCCGTGAGATGCAGGGCTTTTTCAGGTATTCAGGAACGCTTTTGGCGAACCGAATAATTACGCGAGTGCTTCAGCACGCTTGCCCAGCAGACGGTCGCAAATAAATGCGCCCACCAAGGTCACGAGGCATGGCACCAGCCACGCCAAACCCTGGTCGCTGAAGGGCATATTCGCAAGCTGGCTCGGAATCCAGCCAGCCAGGCCTGCACCTTTGAGCGCATCGATCGAACCGAAGATGAACGACACCAGCATCACCGGACCCACGATCCGCGCCTGGGCATGCCACAGGCCTTTGCAGAAACTCAACGCCACCAGCACGATGCACGGCGGGTAAATCGCCGTCAGCAGCGGGATGGAGAAGGCGATCAACTGCGTCAGACCAAGGTTCGACACGGCCAGCGAGAACACCGCAAGGATAATCACCAGAGTCTTGTAAGACAGTGGCAACACCGTGCTGAAGTATTCAGCACAGGCGCACGTCAGGCCAACGGCCGTTACCAGGCAAGCCAGGGCAATCAGTACAGCCAGGAAGCCGCTGCCCAGGGAACCGAACGTATGCTGTACATAGGCGTGCAGTACTGCCGCGCCATTGGTTGCGCCCGCCGCCACTTCATGGCTGCCCGCCCCCAGGCGGAACAGGCTGATGTAGACCAGTGCAAGGCCAACACCGGCGATCAGGCCGGCAATGATTGCGTAGCGGGTAATCAGCTTCGGCGATTCAACCCCACGGGAACGAATGGCGTTCACGATCACAATGCCGAACACCAGCGCGCCCAGGGTATCCATGGTCAGGTAGCCATTGATAAACCCTTGGGAGAAGGGTGCGGCGACGTATTCAGGGGTCGCAACGCCAATATCACCCGCAGGCAAGGCTACGGCGGCAATACCGAGAATCGCTAGCGCGATGATCTTCAACGGTGCAAGGAAGCGCCCTACCGTGTCGAGCAGACGACCCGGATACAGCGAAACGAAGAACACAATCAGGAAGTACACCGAGCTGTACAAGAACAGCGCCAGCGGGCTTTCACCCGTCAACGGCGCCAGACCGACCTCGAAGGATACGGTGGCGGTACGCGGGGTGGCGAACAACGGACCAACAGCCAGGTAGGCCACAGCCGCGAGCAAGCCGCCAGCCACTTTACCGATCGGGCTGCTCAGTGCGTCCATTCCGCCGCCAACCTTGGCGAGCGCAATAACAGTGACCACCGGCAGACCTACCGCGGTGATCAGGAAGCCCAATGCGGCCATCCAGACGTTAGGTCCAGCCTGCAGGCCAACGATTGGCGGGAAAATGATGTTGCCAGCCCCAACGAACAGGGCAAAAGTCATAAACCCAAGTGCCAGGATGTCCTGGCCTTTCAATACTTTCATTACGGAAATACCACACTACTGAATCGGAATTTAGAGGGGAATTTCCCGTGCGGATGTGGGAAATGCTGTCGGTCTGTATAAGTCCGACCCGTCTAGCGCGCGGCTTCCTTTTGGGATGCACACGCAGAAATGCAGAATGGCGGCAAGATTACCGATTTTTTTCCTACAACGCACTGTTAGAGGGCGGACTGTCCGATGAACGAACGCAGTTGTCGCCTGGATGACATCGAAAATTGATTTGATGTGGTTTTGCAGCGTTGGCGCTGCCGCGATGGGGTAGGCACGAAGGCCACCCGAAGGTGCAATGTTGTTCACGTAAGTGATTTTTGCCTCTGTGGGAGCGGGCTTGCTCGCGATGGTCTTCAGAGCGTCGTATTTATTAGGTAAGTGTGGGGCATCGTTAACGACCATCGCGAGCAAGCCCGCTCCCACACTTGAGCAGTGTCGCAGTCAAGCGGGTTTTGTATCTGACAGGCGATGGCCCATCAGTTATTTTTTGTCTCTTAGCTCTGGATTGGCGAACTGCGCATTAAACGAAACAAGTGACGACAGCTTCTCGAACAATGGAACGGGTTCGAACTTTCCACTTTCCCTCCCCCGTTCAATAGCCGCGACAATTTTGCCAGGTGATATATCTGTCGTTCCACGATAATAAACCTCACCCGCCCTGCCACTCACTACAACTTCATCCAGTTCAGGCACAAGGCTTTCGTATCGTTCGGGGTTCGAGGTACTGACATACGCATCATCGTGATAATCCATGGGTGTTCTTCTGGCACCATCCCGTGAGTCATTATGTTCATTGATGTCTTTCAGACCAGACTCATACCGTGAGAATACACCCATCGTACTGGTGGCCTTATCAACTGCCAGGATATTAAGGCATACACGGTAACCATGTTCTTTGGACGCTTTGGCTGCCGCCAGCACTTCATGATTTCTACTATTGATGGATTTCTGGATGACCATGTTGAGCCTGTTTTCGAGCCCATGCTTTTGCAGACCCTCCTCCAGATAGCGGGCTATCTCCTTGCTGCCGGGCACAGTGCCAGGATAACCCGCTCGCGCCGCCTCAGCGTAACCAGGGACAAAACGTTTCAGATCATCGTAATCGACGATCACACAGTTACCTTTAAACTGTGCTGAAAGACTGTTTATCGCCGTTGATTTTCCAGCGCCCATCTGGCCGGTGACAATGTGGGCCGCAGGGTTTTTCTGAGAAGTTGCAGTGGCCGCTAATTCTTTTATAACAGCCTGTAATAATTTGAGTTTATCCTCACTGCCCAATGACTCTATTTTTCTGGGATCTGAAGAAACTTGATTTTGCCGAAGCTCATGAAAACTGGCGGACTTTTGCACGCCGACCATTCCTGGAAAAATACCTTTCATGCTTTAACTTCCATTAGTTGAGAAGTTAAGATTTTCATTCTCCATAAATAACCAGTCAAGAAACTGAAAAACCAATATACATGCGGATATTTCAGCAACACCCTCTCGCATTATGTTTATTCCCGCGCCAGTAAAGAGTACAGGATCAACTATAAAGTTAATTGTTTCGACCTGAAGCCATGTATAGGTGTTTGACAACGAAACTCCAACAGCCAAAACGCACAAAGGCCACCCGAAGGTGGCCTTTGTCTGGTGTAGCTATCAGCTAAGCACGTGGCTTATTTGATTGCCCAGCCAGTCAGCTCGGACAGAGCCTTGCCGATGTCTGCCAGCGAACGCACGGTTTTAACGCCTGCGTCTTCCAGAGCAGCAAACTTCTCGTCTGCAGTGCCCTTGCCGCCAGAGATGATTGCGCCAGCATGGCCCATGCGCTTGCCAGCAGGGGCAGTCACACCAGCGATGTAGGAAACAACTGGCTTGGTCACGTGTGCCTTGATGTAGGCAGCCGCTTCTTCTTCAGCCGAACCGCCGATCTCACCGATCATTACGATCGCTTCGGTCTTCGGGTCTTCCTGGAACAACTTCAGGATGTCGATGAAGTTGGAACCAGGGATCGGGTCACCACCGATGCCTACGCAAGTCGACTGACCGAAACCGGCGTCAGTAGTTTGCTTAACAGCTTCGTAAGTCAGGGTGCCAGAACGCGACACGATGCCTACTTTGCCTGGCAAGTGAATGTGACCTGGCATGATGCCGATCTTGCATTCGCCTGGAGTGATAACGCCTGGGCAGTTAGGGCCGATCAGGGTAACACCCAGTTCGTCGCACTTAACTTTAGCGTCCAGCATGTCCAGGGTAGGAATGCCTTCAGTGATGCAAACGATCAGCTTGATGCCGCCGAAAGCTGCTTCAAGGATGGAGTCCTTGCAGAAAGGAGCCGGTACGTAGATAACGCTGGCGGTTGCGCCAGTGGCAGCTACGGCTTCTTTCACGGTGTTGAAAACAGGCAGGTCCAGGTGAGTGGTGCCGCCTTTGCCCGGAGTAACGCCACCCACCATCTTGGTGCCGTATTCGATGGCTTGCTGGGTGTGGAAGCTGCCCTGCGAACCAGTGATGCCCTGGCAGATAACTTTGGTGTCTTTATTGATCAGGACGCTCATTACTTGCCCTCCGCAGCTTTAACAACTTGTTGAGCAGCGTCGGTCAAGCTGGTAGCAGCGATGATGTTCAAGCCGCTTTCTGCCAGTACTTTAGCGCCCAGTTCAGCGTTGTTGCCTTCAAGGCGAACAACCACCGGGATTTTCACGCCGACTTCTTTCACTGCACCGATGATGCCTTCGGCAATCATGTCGCAACGAACGATGCCGCCGAAGATGTTGACCAGTACTGCAGCGACATTGCTGTCGGACAGGATGATCTTGAACGCTTCGGTAACGCGTTCTTTGGTAGCACCGCCGCCAACGTCGAGGAAGTTGGCTGGCTTGCCGCCATGCAGGTTAACGATGTCCATGGTGCCCATCGCCAGACCAGCGCCGTTTACCATGCAGCCGATGTTGCCTTCCAGTGCTACGTAGTTCAGTTCGAACTTGGCAGCGTGCGCTTCGCGCGGATCGTCTTGCGACGGATCGTGGAAAGTTTTCAGCTTGGCCTGACGGTACATGGCGTTAGCGTCGATGTTGATTTTTGCATCGAGGCAGTGCAGATCGCCGTCAGCCTTGATAACCAGCGGGTTCACTTCCAGCAGGGCCAGATCGTGATCCTTGAACAGTTTGGCCAGACCTACGAAGATCTTGGCGAACTGAGTAACTTGCTTGCCTTCCAGACCCAACTGGAAAGCCAACTCGCGACCCTGGAATGGCTGAGCGCCAACCAGTGGATCGATAGTTGCTTTCAGAATTTTTTCTGGAGTGTCGTGAGCGATCTTCTCGATATCCACGCCACCTTCGGTGGAAGCCATGAATACGATACGACGGCTGGAACGGTCAACGACAGCGCCCAGGTACAGCTCTTTAGCGATATCAGTGCACGATTCAACCAGGATCTTGGTGACCGGCTGACCATTGGCATCAGTCTGGTAAGTCACCAGACGCTTGCCCAACCACTGTTGTGCGAATGCTTTAGCGTCTTCTTTGCTGCGAACCAGCTTAACGCCGCCCGCTTTACCGCGACCACCTGCGTGAACCTGGGCTTTGACAACCCATTCGGTCCCACCGATTTTGTCGCAAGCTTCTGCGGCTGCTTCCGGGGTGTCTACTGCATAACCCTTGGATACTGGCAGGCCGTATTCAGCGAACAGCTGCTTACCCTGATACTCGTGAAGATTCATGCTTTTTACCGTCTTCGTTAGGTACTGCGCATTCGGCGCTGCACTTTTATTAGTGCCGCACCACCTGTGACTGCTGCTTGTGCTGCCTTTACAAGCCCGACACCCGCGTGAGCGGAGCCGGGCCTGAGTCAAACAAGACAAGACTGCGTCCGGCGGAAGTTCCGCGGTGAGGCTTGCTAGCAAGGCTCACGACGGGCAAACCGCCGTGGTTTCTTATTGTCTGGTCTTAACGTTTCTTGCGGTTGGCAATGTGGATGGCGCCGCCATTCACTGCCAGTGCTGCTTCGTGCAAGGCTTCAGACAGGGTTGGATGGGAGAAAACCATCATGCCCAGATCTTCAGCGCTGGTGCCGAATTCCATACCGATCGCGCCTTGCTGAACCAGCTCTGCTGCGCTCGGGCCAATCACGTGGACGCCCAGTACGCGGTCAGTTTTGGCATCAGCGATGACTTTAACAAAGCCACCGGTGTCGTTTGCTGCCATGGCACGGCCACTGGCTGCAAACGGGAAGGTGCCGACGTTAACTTCAACGCCTTCAGCTTTCAAGGCCTGTTCGGTTTTACCGACCCACGCGATCTCCGGGTGAGTGTAAATAACCGATGGAATCAGGTCGTAGTTCATCTCGGTCTTGTGACCTTTGATGCGCTCGACAACCATGATGCCTTCTTCCGATGCCTTGTGTGCCAGCATCATGCCACGTACCACGTCACCAATGGCGAAAACGCCCGGTACGCTGGTCGCGCAATGATCGTCAACAAACACGAAACCGCGCTCGTCGATGGTCACGCCGCTGTCAGCTGCCAGCAGTTCGGTAGTCACCGGACGGCGACCAACGGCTACGATCAGCTTGTCGAAGGTGATGGTCTGTTCGCCGTTGGCGTCGGTGTAGGTCACAACGACTTCTTCGCCGTTAACCTTGGAACCGGTAACGCGAGCGCCCAGCTTGATGTCCAGACCTTGTTTGGTCAGGGTTTTGTAGGCTTCTTTGGATACGGCAGCGTCAGCAGCCATCAGGAACGTGTCCAGAGCTTCCAGAACCGTTACCTGAGCACCCAGACGGGACCATACCGAACCCAGTTCCAGACCGATAACGCCAGCGCCGATAACGCCCAGACGCTTGGGTACGGATTGGAATTCCAGGGCGCCGGTCGAATCAACGATGACGTTGTTATCAACTGGAGCAGGTGGAATGTCGATCGGACGCGAGCCCGAAGCCAGAATCACGTTCTCGGCTTCGATGATTTCGACAGTGCCGTCTGGCTTGGTCAGTTCAACTTTCTTGCCGGCCAGCAGTTTGCCGTGGCCTTGCAGGGAAGTAACGCCGTTAGCCTTGAACAGGGTAGCAACGCCGGAAGTCAGACCTTTAACGATGTTGGCTTTACGGCCAACCATCGCAGCAACGTCCATCTTCACTTCACCGGTGGTGATGCCGTGGATGGCAAATGCATCCTTGGCTTCGTGGTACTTCCAGGAGCTGTCCAGCAGCGCCTTGGATGGAATGCAGCCAACGTTCAGGCAGGTACCGCCCAGCGCCAGTTTGCCTTCCTTGTCGGTGTATTTTTCGATGCAAGCAGTCGAAAGGCCCAGTTGAGCAGCCTTGATGGCAGCAACGTAGCCGCCAGGGCCCGCACCAATCACTACAACGTCAAATTTCTGAGACATGAAAATAGATCCTCTATTAGCTACAAGCTGTCAGCAGCACGCTACAAGCCAAAGCCAGGCTGCTTTTTCTCGCAGCCTGGCACCTGAAGCTTGCAGCCGCTTCTATTAGATATCCAGCAGCAGACGAGCCGGGTCTTCCAGCAGGTTTTTGATTGCTACCAGGAAACTTACAGCTTCTTTGCCATCGATCAAGCGGTGATCGTAAGACAGAGCCAAATACATCATCGGACGGATTACGACCTGACCGTTGATTGCCATTGGACGCTGAAGGATGTTGTGCATGCCCAGGATCGCGGCTTGCGGCGGGTTAACGATCGGGGTCGACATCATCGAACCGAAAGTACCACCGTTAGTGATGGTGAACGTACCACCGGTCATTTCGTCGATGGACAGTTTGCCGTCACGGGCTTTTTTGCCGTAAGCAGCAATGCCGCCTTCGATTTCAGCCAGGCTCATCAGTTCGGCGTTACGCAGAACCGGAACTACCAGACCACGGTCGCTGGATACAGCAACACCGATGTCGGCGAAGCCGTGGTAAACGATGTCGGAACCGTCGATCGAAGCGTTGACCGCCGGGAAGCGTTTCAGCGCTTCGGTAGCGGCCTTGACGAAGAACGACATGAAGCCCAGACGTACACCGTTGTGCGACTTCTCGAACAGGTCCTTGTACTTCGAACGCAGTGCCATGATTTCAGTCATGTCCACTTCGTTGAAAGTGGTCAGCATCGCCATGTTCGATTGAGCTTCAACCAGACGCTTGGCCACGGTGGCACGAACGCGGGTCATTGGAACGCGTTTTTCTACGCGGTCGCCAGCAGCGAAAACCGGAGCAGCAGCGGCAGGTGCGGCAGCCTTGGCAGGCGCAGCAGCAGGCGCGGCCTTTTTGGCAGCAACAGCGGCAACTACGTCTTCCTTGGTCACACGACCGCCTTTGCCAGTACCGGCAACGGAAGCAATGTTGATACCGTTTTCTTCAGCGATTTTGCGAGCAGCAGGCGCAGCCACTGGATCGTCTTCGCCTTCGCCAGCTGGAGCAGCAGCCTGAGCAGCAGGTGCAGCAGCGGCTGGAGCAGCAGCAACGCCGCCTTCAACGATGGAGCCCAGAACTTCGTCGGACAGAACGGTGTCGCCTTCGTTCTTGACGATAGCGCCCAGTACGCCGTCAGCTGTTGCCAGCACTTCCAGCACAACCTTGTCGGTTTCGATGTCAACAATCAGGTCGTCGCGCTTTACAGCGTCGCCCGGTTGTTTGTGCCAGGTGGCAACGGTGCCATCGGCAACCGATTCCGGAAATGTTGGGGCTTTGATCTCGATAGCCATGTTCTTTGGTTCCTTAAATTCGGTTTCAGTGCGCGAAGGCGTTAAACAGTGAACGCGTCTTGCAACAGTTTTGCCTGTTGCTCAGCGTGCATCGATGCGTAACCACAAGCAGGTGCAGCAGAAGCGTCACGGCCCGCGTACTCAAGTACGAGAGATTTGTCGTGACCGCTGATGATGCGGCGCATGTGGTGCTGGCTGCAGTACCAGGCACCCTGGTTCATCGGCTCTTCCTGACACCAGACAATATGTTTGGCGTTTTTGTACGGAGCCAGGACTTCAATCAAGTCGTCCTCAGGGAACGGGTACAGCTGCTCAAGACGCACGATGGCGATGTCATCACGACCTTCGGCACGGCGTTTTTCCAGCAGGTCGTAGTAGACCTTGCCGCTACACAGCACGATGCGACCGACTTTCGCCGGATCTTGTGCATCGATTTCCGGAATAACGGTCTGGAACGAACCTTCGGCCAGATCTTCCAGGGTCGAGATTGCCAATTTGTGACGCAGCAACGACTTCGGAGTCAGGACGATCAGCGGCTTGCGCAGCGGACGGATGACCTGACGGCGCAGCAGGTGATAAATCTGCGCAGGAGTAGTCGGCACGCACACCTGAATGTTGTGCTCGGCGCACAGCTGCAGGTAACGCTCAAGACGTGCAGAGGAGTGCTCCGGGCCCTGACCTTCATAACCGTGTGGCAGCAGCATGGTCAGACCGCACAGACGGCCCCACTTGTGCTCGCCGCTGGTGATGAACTGATCGATTACAACCTGGGCGCCGTTGGCGAAGTCGCCGAACTGGGCTTCCCAGATCACCAGCGCGTTAGGCGTGGTGGTCGAGTAGCCGTATTCGAACGCCAATACCGCTTCTTCCGACAGCAACGAGTCGTACAGGTCAAAACGTGGCTGACCTTCAAACAGGTGCTTCAGAGGAATGTAGGTGCCAGCATCTTTCTGGTTGTGCAGCACGGCGTGACGGTGCGAGAACGTACCGCGGCCGATGTCCTGACCCGTCATGCGAATCGGGTGACCTTCGAACTGCAGGGTTGCGTATGCCATTGTTTCGGCATAACCCCAGTTGATCGGCAGGCCGCCGGCTTGCATTTTTTGACGATCTTCGTAGATCTTCGCAACCTGGCGCTGAACAACGAAGCCTTCCGGAATTTCCAGCAGCTTGGCAGACAGCTCTTGCAGGGTCTTGAGATCAAAACGGGTGTCGTGACGCGCAGTCCAGGCGTGACCCAGGTATGGGCGCCAGTCTACGAACAGCTCTTTGTTCGGCTCTTTGACCAGACTTTTCACAACATGCAGACCGTTGTCCAGCGCGTTGCGGTATTCGTCGATCTTGGCCTGAACGCGTTCTGCGTCCACCACTTTCTCTTGCGTCAGACGTTCGGCATACAGTTCACGGGTAGTGCGCTGCTTGGCGATCTGCTGATACATCAGCGGCTGAGTACCGTTTGGCTCGTCGGCCTCGTTGTGACCGCGACGGCGGTAGCAGAACAGGTCGATCACGACGTCACGCTTGAATTGCATGCGGTAGTCGATAGCCAGCTGGGTTACGAACAGAACGGCTTCCGGATCATCACCATTCACATGGAGGATCGGTGCCTGGATCATTTTCGCAACGTCCGTGCAGTACTCGGTGGAGCGCGAGTCTTCCGGATTGCTGATGGTGAAGCCCACCTGGTTGTTGATCACCAGATGAATGGTGCCGCCCGTCTTGAAGCCGCGAGTTTGCGACATCTGGAAGGTTTCCATGACCACGCCCTGACCTGCGAATGCAGCATCACCGTGGATGGAAATTGGCAGTACTTTTTCGCCGGTGCTGTCGTTACGACGGTCCTGGCGAGCACGTACAGACCCTTCAACCACTGGAGAAACGATTTCCAGGTGGGACGGGTTGAACGCCATTGCCAGGTGGACTTCGCCACCACCGGTCATGACGTTGGAGGAGAAGCCCTGGTGGTATTTAACGTCACCGGAACCCAGCTCGATCTTTTTCTTGCCTTCGAACTCGTCGAACAACTCGCGCGGGTTTTTACCGAAGGTGTTCACCAATACGTTCAGACGGCCACGGTGGGCCATGCCGATAACGATTTCCTTGGCGCCGTAGTTGCCCGAACGCTGGATCAGCTCGTCCAGCAAAGGAATCAGGCTCTCGCCACCTTCCAGGCCGAAACGCTTGGTGCCCGGGTATTTGGTACCCAGGTACTTTTCCAGACCTTCAGCAGCAGTCACGCGCTCAAGCAGATGGCCTTTGACTTCAGCCGAATACGTTGGGCGGCCGCGTACGCTTTCGAGGCGCTGTTCAAACCAGTGGCGCTGCTCGGAATCGACGATGTGCGTGAACTCTGCGCCGATGGTGCGGCAATATGTCTGCTGCAACGCTTCGAGAATTTCGCGTAGGCTCGCTTCCTCTTTGCCGATGTACAGGTCGCCGGCACGGAAGGTCGTATCAAGATCGGCATTGGTCAAGCCGTAATGATTGATCGACAGGTCTGCAGGTGCAGGACGCTGCCACAGCCCCAGCGGATCAAGCTGGGCTGCCTGGTGGCCGCGCATCCGATAGGCCTGGATCAATCGCAGCACTTCAACCTGCTTCTTCTCGTGCTCACTGCTCACGCTCCCGGCGGAAACCGGTTGGGCGCGGCGCTGGTTCTTTGCCAGCAGCACGAAATGATCGCGGATTGTGGAGTGCGAAACATCGTTGGCAGAGTTGCCGTCAGTAGGCAACGTCTGAAATTTGGTGCGCCATTCTTCTGGCACAGCGTTAGGGTCGTGCAGGTAGAGCTCATAGAGCTCTTCCACATAGGCAGCGTTACCACCTGAAAGATAGCCGCTGTTCCACATGCGCTGCATCACGCTTTCTTGCATGCTTGGTCACCCTCGGTTAGGGGACACCATCGACGAGAACACCAGAGCATGCTTGAGAAAGTCCGAATACAGCGACTAAAACAAGCCACTTAGGATCACGCTGATAGTCCGGGTACCAGCCCGGATGCCCCTGCTGGTCTCATTTCTTCAAAATAAGAGCCGCAGCTTTTGAGCTGTTGCTCAGGTTAAAACTACGGCGCCGGTTGAAGCCTGCGCCGCAGCATTTACGGTTAAAGCGGTCCTGCGGTACAGCCTTGGATCACACGCCGCTTTGCAGCAGCATGCTACGCACGTGACCGATGGCCTTAGTCGGGTTCAAGCCCTTCGGACACACGTTTACGCAGTTCATGATCCCGCGGCAGCGGAATACGCTGAACGGGTCATCCAGTGAAGCCAGACGCTCGCTGGTCTTGGTGTCACGGCTGTCAGCCAGGAAGCGGTAGGCTTGCAACAGTGCAGCAGGGCCCAGGAACTTGTCCGGGTTCCACCAGAAGGACGGGCACGAGGTCGAGCAGCAAGCGCACAGGATGCACTCGTACAGACCGTCGAGCTTTTCACGCTCTTCTGGCGATTGCAGACGCTCGATGGCCGGAGCCGGAGTATCGTTCTGCAGGAACGGCTTAACTTTTTCGTATTGCTTGTAGAAGATGCTCATATCGACGACCAGGTCACGGATAACCGGCAAACCTGGTAGTGGACGAACGATCAGCTTGTTACCTTTAACGACAGCAGACAGTGGCGTGACGCATGCCAAAGCGTTTTTGCCGTTGATGTTCATGCCGTCGGAGCCGCAAACGCCCTCACGGCAAGAGCGACGATAGGAGAAACCCTCGTCCTGCTCTTTGATCAGGGCCAGTACGTCCAGCACCATCAGGTCTTTACCGTGGGTATTGACCTCGAATTCCTGCATGAACGGAGCGGCGTCCTGATCAGGGTTGTAACGATAAACACTGACTTTCAACATATCGGCCACCCTTAGTAAGTCCGAACCATAGGTTCGAAGGTCGGAACGGTTTTCGGCGAGAAGTTCACCGCACGCTTGGCTACGCGCTTGTCACCCGGGAAGTACAGGGTGTGGCACAGCCAGTTAACGTCGTCACGATCTTCGAAGTCTTCACGGGCGTGAGCACCGCGCGATTCTTTACGAACTTCAGCAGCGATTGCAGTCGCTTCAGCCACTTCGAGCAGGTTTTGCAGCTCAAGGGCTTCGATACGAGCAGTGTTGAACGCCTGGCTCTTATCGTTGATTTTCACGTTGGCAATGCGCTTGCGCAGATCTGCCAGCTGGGCAATGCCCTTCTGCATGTATTCGCCAGTACGGAATACACCGAAGTAGTTCTGCATGCAGCTCTGCAGCTCTTTACGCAGGGTTGCCACGTCTTCGCCGTCGGTACGCGAGTTCAGGCCATCCAGACGTGCCAGGGCAGCGTCGATGTCGGACTGGCGTGGACGAGCGTAATCAACGCCTTCTTTCAGGGTCTGTTCAAGGAACAGGCCGGCAGCACGACCGAATACCACCAGGTCGAGCAACGAGTTGCCGCCCAGACGGTTGGCACCGTGTACCGATACGCAAGCCACTTCACCCACTGCGAACAGGCCAGGGATGATCTGGTCAACGCCGTCAGCGTCCTGAGTGATTGCCTGGCCATGAATGTTGGTGGCAACGCCGCCCATCATATAGTGGCAGGTAGGAACCACTGGAACTGGAGCCAGAACCGGGTCAACGTGCGCGAACGTTTTCGACAGTTCGCAGATACCAGGCAGACGGCTGTGCAGAACTTCTTCACCCAGGTGATCGAGTTTCAGCATCACGTGGTCGCCATCCGGACCGCAACCATTGCCCGCGATGATTTCCTTAACCATCGAGCGAGCAACTACGTCACGACCGGCAAGGTCTTTGGCGTTCGGAGCATAACGCTCCATGAAACGCTCGCCGTGCTTGTTGATCAGGTATCCACCTTCACCGCGGCAACCTTCAGTAACCAGTACACCGGCGCCGGCAATACCGGTTGGGTGGAACTGCCACATCTCGATGTCCTGTACCGGCACGCCAGCACGCAGCGCCATGCCAATACCGTCACCGGTGTTGATCAGGGCGTTGGTAGTCGAAGAGTAGATACGACCTGCACCGCCAGTCGCCAGTACGGTGGCGTTAGCGCGAACGTAGGAGGTTTCACCGGTTTCGATGCAGATAACGATCATGCCGACGAAATCGCCAGCCTCGTTCTTAACCAGATCGACACCGTAGTATTCGTTCAGGAATACAGTGCCGGCCTTCAGGTTGGCCTGGTACAGGGTGTGCAACAGCGCGTGACCGGTACGGTCGGCTGCAGCGCAAGTACGGGCAGCCTGGCCGCCTTTACCGAAGTCCTTGGACTGACCACCGAAAGGACGCTGATAGATACGACCCTGTTCGGTACGGGAGAACGGCAGACCCATGTGCTCGAGTTCGAACACGGCTTCCGGACCTACGGAACACATGTACTCGATAGCGTCCTGGTCACCGATATAGTCGGAACCCTTGACGGTATCGTACATGTGCCAGCGCCAGTCATCGTTCGGATCTGCAGAAGCGATCGCGCAGGTGATGCCACCCTGAGCCGATACAGTGTGCGAACGAGTCGGGAAAACCTTGGTGATTACGGCAGTCTTGTGACCACCTTGTGCCAGCTGCAGAGCAGCGCGCATGCCAGCACCGCCGCCGCCAATAATAATGGCGTCGAACGAAAGTGTATTAACTGTGTTAGCCATGAATCAGATACCCCAAAGAATCTGCACACCCCAGACGAAGTAAGCGAACATTGCAACGCCGCAGACTGCCTGGAAGAGGAAACGTACTGCTGTCGCGGACTTGCCCAGCGCCATTGGCGTCAGGTAGTCGGTCGCGATGGTCCACATGCCTACCCAGGCGTGTGCGCCCAGAGCAACAAGGGCCAGCAGGCTGAAGATACGCATCCAGTTGCTTGCAAACAGCTCATGCCATTGGGCGTAGCCAATGCCAGGGTTCGCAACGAGGTATCCGATCAGGAAAATGAAATAAGCCGCTAGAACAACCGCAGACACACGCTGTGCCATCCAGTCATAGAGGCCCGAACGCGACAGGTTCGTAACGCTGGTTACCATATCCAAACTCCCGCCAGAACAATCATCACCACGGAAATGACGATTACAATTTTCGAGCCCAGTCGGCCGCCTTCAAGCGTCTCACCGATGCCCATGTCCATGATCAAGTGGCGCACACCGGCAACCAGGTGATACAGCAAGGCAGAGAGCAGGCCCCACGCAACGAATTTGGCCAGAGGACTGGTCAAGCATGCCTTCACCTCGGCATAACCTTCTTCCGAACCCAGGGATTTGCTCAATGCATAAAGCATGATGCCCAGGCCGAGAAAAAGAATAATGCCCGATACACGGTGCAGAAATGACGTAACGCCGGTGATGGGGAGTTTGATGGTCCTTAGGTCTAGGTTTACAGGTCGTTGGCTATTCACGGCTTTTTTCACACTGAAGAGCCCCTAACAATCAGGGCAAGTTTGTTGGGATGCGCACTGGTCAGGTACCCACCACCCGGGAGTGACGACCCCCATCTAAACAGGCCCAAAAGCCCCTGGCGGTCGGCTGCCGAGTATAGACAGTTAGGTCGCTAATGACAACGCAAAGACCTCCCCCTAATAGCGCATTGCGCTCTGGCTATAAAAGGCGTAAACGGCAGGGATATTCGTGAAAAATGACTCCCCAAAGCCTTGTACAGCAAGACTTTAGGCAAATTGACATTCAAATTTATCTCACTATAGTGGTGCGGGCCCTGCGTGGGGGGTCTGTCTGATGATTTCAAGCATAAATAGGAGGCCACATGGCTGACAAAAAAGCGCAGTTGATCATCGAGGGCGCAGCCCCCGTCGAGCTGCCCATTTTAACTGGCACCGTGGGTCCCGATGTAATCGATGTGCGAGGCCTAACGGCAACGGGCCGATTCACATTTGACCCTGGCTTCATGTCGACCGCATCTTGCGAGTCGAAGATCACCTATATTGATGGTGACAACGGTATCCTGCTGCACCGCGGCTACCCGATTGAACAGCTGGCTGAACACTCTGACTACCTTGAGACCGCTTACCTGCTGCTGAACGGCGAACTGCCGACTGCAGAGCAGAAGGCTCAATTTGTCAGCACCGTGAAGAACCACACAATGGTTCACGAGCAGTTGAAGACGTTCTTCAACGGCTTCCGTCGTGACGCCCACCCGATGGCGGTCATGTGCGGTGTAGTCGGCGCCCTCTCGGCCTTCTACCACGACTCCCTGGACATCAATAACCCGCAGCATCGCGAAATTTCCGCGATCCGTCTGGTTGCCAAGATGCCAACCCTGGCAGCGATGGTTTACAAGTACTCCATGGGTCAACCCATGATGTACCCGCGTAACGACCTGACCTACGCCGAAAACTTCCTGCACATGATGTTCAACACACCGTGCGAGATCAAACCGATCAGCCCGGTGCTGGCCAAGGCAATGGATAAGATCTTTATCCTGCACGCTGACCACGAACAGAATGCCTCGACTTCTACCGTGCGTCTGGCGGGCTCTTCGGGTGCCAACCCGTTCGCCTGTATTGCTGCCGGTATCGCCGCACTGTGGGGCCCTGCCCACGGCGGTGCAAACGAAGCCGTGTTGACCATGCTCGACGAAATTGGCGATGTTTCGAACATCGACACGTTCATCGCCAAGGCCAAGGACAAAAACGATCCGTTCAAACTGATGGGCTTTGGTCACCGGGTTTATAAAAACCGCGACCCACGCGCCACAGTGATGAAAAAGACCTGCGACGAAGTGCTTAAAGAACTGGGCATCCAGAACGATCCGCAACTCGAACTGGCCATGCGCCTGGAAGAGATCGCTCTGACCGACCCGTACTTCATCGAGCGCTCGCTGTACCCGAACGTCGACTTCTACTCGGGGATCATCCTCAAGGCGATCGGCATTCCAACCAGCATGTTCACCGTGATCTTCGCCCTGTCGCGTACAGTCGGCTGGATCTCGCACTGGAAAGAAATGCTCTCCAGCCCGTACAAGATTGGCCGTCCGCGCCAGCTGTACACCGGTTACGAGCAGCGTGACCTGACCAACCTGGAAGACCGCAAGTAAGGCATATCCCACGATATAGTCTTAGCTGCACACAAAACGGCCTCTATATATAGAGGCCGTTTTTGTTTTGCGCCGTTTTAACCCAGTGCAGAACTGACTGCTGTGGGAGCGGGCTTGCTCGCGATGGTATCGCTGCGGCTCGCCTGACAGGCCGCGGTGATGCCATCTCGAGCAAGCCCGCCCCCACACAAACCTCAACACAAAAAAATCCCCCTGCCTCACGACAGGGGGATTGCTTTACACATAACGCCTGCCGCTGATTAGTGATCCACCGCCCCGCTCGCCCCAAGACCCGTCTGCGAACGCACAAACTGCGGGAAGAACAACGCACGTTCTTTCTCTGCCGCCTTGGATTTGTCGGTAATAGAGAAGAACCAGATACCCGCAAACGCAATGATCATGGAGAACAGTGCAGGGTACTCGTAAGGGAAGATTGCTTTCTCATGATGCAGGATCTGCACCCAGATGGTCGGGCCCAGGATCATCAAGCCAACCGCACTGATCAGCCCCATCCAGCCGCCAATCATGGCGCCGCGAGTGGTGAGGTTTTTCCAGTACATGGAAAGCAGCAGCACAGGGAAGTTGCAACTCGCAGCAATGGAGAACGCCAGGCCCACCATGAATGCGATGTTCTGGCTTTCGAACAGGATGCCCAAGCCAATCGCCAGCACCGCCAGGGCGATGGTAGTGATCTTGGAAACGCGAATCTCATCCTTGTCGTTGGCCTTGCCCTTCTTGATCACGCTTGCATAAAGGTCGTGAGACACCGCCGAGGCACCGGCCAGGGTCAGACCCGCAACTACCGCAAGGATAGTGGCGAAGGCTACGGCCGAGATAAAGCCCAGGAACATGCTGCCGCCCACCGCATCAGCCAGATGCACGGCCGCCATGTTGTTACCGCCCAGCAAGGCGCCAGCAGCGTCTTTGAATGCAGGGTTGGTGCTGACCAGAATGATCGCGCCAAAACCGATGATGAAGGTCAGGATGTAGAAATAACCGATGAAGCCAGTTGCGTAGAACACGCTCTTGCGGGCTTCCTTGGCATCGCTAACGGTGAAGAAGCGCATCAGGATATGTGGCAGGCCGGCAGTACCGAACATCAGGGCCAGACCGAGGGAAAAGGCCGAGATCGGGTCTTTAACCAGGCCGCCCGGGCTCATGATCGCCTCACCTTTAGGGTGAATTTTGACGGCTTCGGCAAACAAGGCATTGAAATCAAAGTTGACGTGTTTCATTACCATCACGGCCATGAACGTCGCACCCGACAACAACATCACCGCTTTGATGATTTGCACCCAAGTGGTGGCCAGCATGCCGCCGAACAACACATACATGCACATCAGAATGCCTACCAGGATCACCGCAACGTGGTAGTCCAGGCCGAACAGCAGCTGAATCAGCTTGCCGGCACCGACCATTTGCGCGATGAGGTAGAACGCAACCACCACCAATGAACCGCAAGCCGACAGCGAGCGGATCTGGGTTTGACCCAAACGGTACGAGGCAACATCAGCAAAGGTGTACTTGCCCAGGTTACGCAGACGCTCTGCGATCAGGAACAGGATGATGGGCCAACCCACCAGAAAGCCGATCGAATAGATCAGGCCATCGTAGCCAGAGGTGTAAACCAGCGCGGAAATACCCAGGAAGGAAGCGGCGGACATATAGTCGCCCGCAATCGCCAGGCCGTTCTGAAAACCTGTAATTTTGCCGCCCGCAGCATAGTAGTCGGCAGCAGACTTGTTACGCTTTGACGCCCAGTACGTAATGCACAGAGTTGCACCCACAAAAACGACGAACATGATGATCGCCGCGATATTAAGCGGTTGCTTCTGCACTTCGCCGGTCAGGGCCTCTCCCGCCCAGACCGCAGGTGCAAGGGCTGCAACGCCCAGTGTTGCCAATAGGCGCCCGATCATTGCCCTGCCTCCTTGAGAATTGCATTGTTCAGCTCATCAAACTCGCCATTGGCCCGGCGCACATAGATACCGGTAAGAATGAAGGCCGAAACAATCAACCCCACACCAATCGGAATACCCCAGGTAATAGACGAACCGGGACTCAACTTGGTCCCCATGATGTGTGACCCATAAGCAATCAACAGGATAAAGGCGGCATATAGTCCGAGCATGATTGCCGAGAGAATCCAGGCGAACCGCTCTCTTTTTTTAACCAGCTCCTTGAAACGCGGGCTGTTTTGAATCGAGAGGTAAATGCTGTCGTTCATTATTTTTGTCCTCGCAGCACAGATGAGATGGAACGTTTTCACTATTAGGGCGCCGCACATTCAATTCCAGACGACTTTAGTAGTAGAGCCCTGAATCAGCTGCAGCCCGCGTTTTATCTAGTCTGCAAGGACGATGCACATAAGCATGAAACTCCAGAAATGCAAAAACCGCCTGATGTAAACACCAGGCGGTCTTGTGTACTGCGAGCTAGACGCGTCGCGATTATTTAGCTGTCCACTCGGCCACACGCTCTGGGTGCTTGGCGACCCACTCTTTGGCCGCCGCTTCAGGCTTTGCCCCCTCTTGAATAGCCAGCATTACTTCACCAATTTCATCTTTTGAGTTCCAGGAAAATTTCTCCAGAAACTCTGCAACTTCAGGTGCTTTTTTACCCAGTTCTTTGCTGCCAATGCTATTAACGGTTTCTGCAGCGCCATACACGGACTTGGGATCTTCGAGAAAACGCAGTTTCCACTTGGCAAACATCCAGTGCGGCACCCAGCCGGTCACGGCGATCGGTTCGTTTTTGGCATAGGCACGACCCAGTTCCGAGGTCATTGCCGCTCCGGAACTTGCCTGTAGCTTGTAGCCCTTGAGGTCATAATCCTTGATTGCCTGGTCGGTCTTGAGCATGACACCTGAACCGGCATCAATACCGACGATCTTGTTTTTGAACTCGTCGCTGCCCTTCAAGTCGGCAATGGACTGGGCCTTTACATACTCAGGAACGATCAGGCCAATTTTTGCATCTTTGAAGTTGGGCCCGTAGTCGACCACCTTGTCTTTATTTTTGGCCCAGTACTCGCCATGAGTAACGGGCAACCAGGCAGACAGCATGGCGTCCAGTTTCCCCGTGGCCACGCCCTGCCACATGATCCCGGTCGCAACGGGCATCAGTTTCACGTCATAGCCCAGCTTTTGCTTGATGACTTCGGCAGCCACATGGGTAGTTGCCACGCTGTCCGACCAACCATCCACATAGCCAATATTCAGGGTCGGCTTGCTCTGGGCGCTCGCCAGGCCCGCACTCATCGCCAGCACCAAGGCTGCTCCCGCGCTCAAAATACGTCGCATCTTCATCTTTGATTCCCCACAGTGCCGGGCCCGACGAGTGCCGGGCCACTACAAGTTTCCTACAAGGTTTTTCTACCCCGTATCACTTGCACCCGATCATCAACCTCGACTGCTTGCCGTCCTGCTCTGACGACGACCCCCATACAACCAGCAGCGACATTGCCACTACACCCAATTAGATGCCCGCATGCTTTGCCCAGATGGCTGCCCGAACTTTGCATGTCAAAATTATACGCGGGCGCTGCACCTGCTCAATTGCAGGTAAGATGCGCGGCTTTGTTCCCATACGGCCTGACCATGTCTGCGACTGCCCGCTTCCCCGTGCTGCCTTATCTCCTTGCCTGCTTGCTGGGCATGTTTGCCATTGCCGGTTTCTGGTACGGCCTTGGCCAACCGGTGATTTTGCCTGATGCCGCAACACCGACCCATAAACTGCAATGTGCGTCGTACACGCCGTTCGACAAGGACCAATCGCCGTTCGACCAGCCTTTCGTGCCTCGGGCCGAGCGCATGGACGCGGACCTGGCGTTGCTGGCCACGCGCTTTCAGTGCATCCGCACCTACTCGCAGGCAGGTCTTGAAGGCCTGCCAGACCTTGCACGCAAACACGGCCTGAAGCTGATGATAGGGGCCTGGGTCAGCAGCGACCCGGTTGCCACCGCACAGGAAGTCGACGCCCTGATCGCCTCGGCCAATGCCAACCCGGACGTTGTCAGTTCGGTCATCGTTGGCAACGAAGCCTTGCTGCGCAAAGAAGTCACCGCGCCACAACTGGTCAAGCTGATCGACAAGGTGAAAAGCCAGATCAAGCAACCCGTGACCTATGCAGATGTTTGGGAGTTCTGGCTGCAACATCCGGAAATCGCCCCGGCGGTGGACTTTCTGACCATTCACCTGCTGCCTTACTGGGAAGATGACCCTGCAGGTATTGATCAGGCGGTGAACCATGTCGCGCAGATCCGCCAGGTTTTCGGCAACAAGTTTGCGCCCAAGGACATCCTGATCGGCGAGACCGGCTGGCCCAGCGAAGGACGCCAGCGCGAAACCGCCGTACCTGGCCGGGTCAATGAAGCCAAATATATTCGCGGTTTTGTCACCCTGGCCGAGCAAAACGGCTGGAAGTACAACCTGATCGAAGCCTTCGACCAACCCTGGAAACGCGGCAGCGAAGGCGCAGTTGGCGGCTATTGGGGCTTGTTTGATGCAGACCGTCAGGACAAGGGCATTCTGGCCGGCCCAGTTTCCAATCTGCCGCACTGGCCTGCCTGGCTTGGGTTGGGCGCACTGGTGTTTCTGAGCACTCTGGTGCTTGGCGGGCGCGTTCGCACGCCACGTTCAGCCCTGCTGCTGCCAGCACTGGGCGCTGTGGCGGGATGCAGCATCGTGGCCTGGGCAGAACTGGCCTCCGTGACCAGCCGCTATGCCGGAGAGTGGGCCTGGGCCGGCCTGCTGGTCGGCTTGAACCTGATTGTATTGGCACATGCAGCGCTGGCACTGGGCCAGAAAGAAGGTTGGCGCGAGCGCCTGTTCAATGTGCTGGAGCGCCGTGCTGGCTGGTGGCTGGCAGCGGCAGGGTTTGCCGGTGCGGTGATGATGCTGGGGTTGGTGTTTGAACCGCGCTATCGCAGCTTCCCGAGTGCAGCACTGATACTGCCTGCACTGGTTTACCTGCTGCGTCCGGTACACGGGCCACGCCGTGAATTCGGCCTGCTGGCATTGATCATCGGCGCAGGCATACCGCTGCAGCTGTACCGCGAGGGCCTGAACAACGAACAGGCCTGGATGTGGGCATTGGTGAGCACTCTGATGGTGATGGCGTTGTGGCGTAGCGTGCGACAGAAAGCCTAACGCCCAACCTTGTGGGAGCGGGCTTGCTCGCGATAGAGGCGACGCGATCTGTCAGGCAGACCGCGTTGATGCCTTGACGAGCAAGCCCGCTCCTCTTGCCTTACCTGGCTGCCCGAACCAGTCGCAACCCGGCGATCACAACGGCAAACACTGCCAGGCTGGCGTTGTAGAGCGCCAGCGCAGGAAAACCGGACAACAAGGCCAGTACCGCCAGCGCACGGCCGACGTGCCCGCGCACAAAAAACGCGACAATCGACAGCACCAACGCCACCCAACCCAGCACCCTGAAATGAATCAACAACCCCAGGTTTGAACGCAGCTGGCATTCCCAACGCGCAGCCTCGGCCACACAGGTCCCAACCCACTGCGGGTCTTCCATCAAGCCGTAACGCAACCCATAACTGGCTGCCAGCCACACAGGCAGGGCGATAAGCAGCAAGATCAACGGCAAACGAGGTCGCATAAAAACTCCGATAGACAAAAGCGGCGCCCAGCTTAATCCCCATCCTTGCCTATGCAAGCCTTGCAATGAGATATCTGTTAACTAAAGTCATTCAGCGTGTATCTTGAGTGGCTTTTTGCCTTTTCGAGACTCTTTTGGGTTTTTTAGTGCCGCCATATGGCACTTCAGCACTAGCCCTGTGGTCATAGCCTGCGAATCTTTTGCGCACCTTCTTAGGGATAGTCTTCATGCTACGTTCTCTGCCCCTCGTTGCCTTGCTTGGCAGCCTTATCTTGAGTGCGTCCGCGCAGGCGGTCGATGTCGATCCCGCAACTTATGGCTACCCGATCACCAATCCGTTTGAAGCCACGATTGCCACCACGCCGCCGCAAATGCGCCCGCTGCTGCCTGACGAAGACGACATCAATCAATCGGATTACACCCTGAGCCTGCGCCCCGAACGCGAGTTCACGCTGCCCGCCAACTTTTGGGCCGTGAAAAAGCTGACTTACCGCATGGCCAAACAGGATCACCCGGCGCCGCTGATGTTTCTGATTGCCGGTACCGGTGCGGCTTACGACAGCAGCCTCAACGAGTACCTGAAAAAACTCTTCTATCAGGAGGGTTACCACGTTGTGCAGCTGTCATCACCGACCAGCTACGACTTCATGAGTGCGGCCTCGCGCCTGGCCACCCCCGGTATCAGCCAGTATGACGCCGAGGATCTGTATCACGTGATGCAAGCCGTGCGCGCCCAACAGGCCCACGTCCCGGTGACCGACTACTACCTGGCCGGTTATAGCCTGGGAGCACTGGATGCAGCGTTCGTCAGCCACCTGGATGAAACCCGCAAGAGTTTCAATTTCAAGAAAGTGTTGATGCTTAACCCCCCGGTCAACCTCTTCACCTCCATCAGCAACCTCGACAAGCTGGTGCAGACAGAGGTCAAAGGCATCAACAACACCACGACATTCTACGAACTGGTACTGGGCAAGCTGACCCGCTACTTCCAGGACAAAGGCCATGTGGACCTCAATGCGGCCCTGGTCTATGACCTGCAAAATTCCAAGGAGCGCCTGACCAACGAACAGATGGCGATGCTGATCGGCACCGTTTTCCGCTTCTCGTCGGCCGATATCGTGTTCACCTCGGACCTGATCAACCGTCGTGGCCTGATCACGCCGCCCAATTACCCGATCACCGAAGGCACCAGCCTGACACCGTTCCTCAAGCGCTCGTTGCAGTGTGATTTCGACTGCTACCTGACTGAACAGGTGATTCCGATGTGGCGCGCCAAAACCGATGGCGGCAGCCTGTTGCAACTGATCGACCAGGTCAGCCTGTATGCACTTCAGGACTACCTGAAAAACAGCCCGAAAATTGCCGTCATGCATAACGCCGACGACATCATCCTGGGGCCAGGCGATCTGGGATTCCTGCGCAAGACCTTCGGCAATCGCCTGACGGTTTACCCGTATGGTGGCCACTGCGGCAATCTCAACTACCGTGTCAACGCTGACGATATGCTGGAGTTCTTCCGTGGCTAAACAATTATTGCTTCTCGCCGCCCTGCTCGGCGCAGGCTTCGCCCAAGCGGATAACAGCAAGGCTCACACGGAGCTCACACCCGATGTCGACGGCTTCACCCAGCCGTTGAAACTGCTGAAATTCAATCCGGGCCTGGACCAGCGCGAGTTTGAACGCGCCACCATGAACGCGCTGAGCATCTATGACCCGCTGGAACCGCTCAACCGCCGGATCTACCACTTCAACTACCGCTTTGATCAGTGGGTCTTCCTGCCGGTGGTCAATGGCTATCGCTACGTCACGCCAAGTTTTCTGCGCACTGGCGTGAGCAACTTTTTCAACAACCTGGGTGATGTGCCCAACCTGTTCAACAGCCTGCTGCAGCTCAAGGGCCATCGCTCGCTGGAAACAACAGGGCGGCTGTTGCTGAACACGACGATCGGCATAGGCGGGCTGTGGGATCCGGCCACGGCGATGGGCCTGCCCCGTCAGAGCGAAGACTTCGGCCAGACCCTGGGCTTTTACGGCGTACCGGGTGGTGCCTACCTGATGCTGCCGATCCTCGGGCCGTCGAACCTGCGCGACACCACCGGCCTTGCGGTCGACTTTGGCGTCAATCAGGAAATCAACTTTCTCAACGTGCCTCACGAAAGCACCCGCCATCCGGAAATCTGGGTACTGGGCGCAGTCGACAAGCGCTACAACACCAGCTTCCGCTATGGCCAGTTCGACTCGCCGTTTGAGTACGACAAGCTGCGCTATATCTATACCGAAGCCCGCAAACTGCAGATTGCGGAGTAGCGTTGTATGCAAACCCCGTAGTCGCTGCCGCAGGCTGCGAAGGGTTGCGCAGCAACCCGTTCTCCTGAATGTTGCGTGAAAGGCCCTTGCGGGCTTTATCGCAGCCTTCGGCAGCGACTACAAAACCTAATCCTTCAAACCCGCAAAAACTGGCACAACGCATCACGCTTGGCCATCGCATCCCGACGCCCAAGCTCGATCAACTCCCGGCAATAGCCAGACTCGAACAGCAAATAACTCAGCACCCCTGCGCCACTGGTTTTGGTCGCACCGGGGCCCCGCAGAAACATGCGTAATGCTGCGGGCAATTCATGTCGATGGCGGGCGGCGATTTCGTCTATGGGCTGACTCGGCGCAATCACCAGCACTTCCACGGGCGACAGGCCAAGGTTGTCGGTCTGTCTGGGCAGCAAGCGGCTGAAGTGGTTCAGGCGCTCCAGCAGTTCGATATCGCTCTCCAGACTGTCGATAAACGTGCTGTTGAGCATGTGACCGCCAATTTGCGCCAGGGTCGGTTGTTGAGCGTTGTAGAAACGCGGCTGGCCATCTTGTATATCCGGCCCTCGCGGATTGCCGCTCACCCCCACCACCAGCACCCGGCTGGCCCCCAGATGCAGGGCCGGACTGATTGGCGCCGATTGGCGCACGGCACCGTCGCCAAAGTATTCTTCGCCCAGTTTTACCGGGGCAAAGAGCAGCGGAATCGCCGAACTGGCCAGCAAGTGCTCTACCGTCAACGCCGTAGGCATGCCGATGCGCCGGTGACGCAACCAGCCATTGATCGTGCCCTTGCCTTGATAAAAGGTCACCGCTTGACTCGACGAGTAGCCAAATGCCGTGACAGCCACGGCGCGCAGGTGCTGCCCGGCAATCGCCTGCTCAATGCCGGGAAAGTTGATTTTGTCCCGCAGCAGATCCCGCAGGGGTGAGCTATCAAGCAATGCCACGGGAACGTGGGAGCCCAGCCCGAGCAGGCTGTGCCCCACGAATCGACTGGCCTGATGCAGCACCCCCGGCCAGTCACTGCGCAATACGCGGCGACTTTCAAAGCCCTGCCAGAACGCGGTCAGGTGCTCGACCGCACGGGTAAAATCCATCGCCCCGCTGGCCAGACTGACTGCGTTGATCGCCCCAGCGGAGGTGCCGACGATCACTGGAAACGGGTTTGGCGCACCGGCAGGCAGCAGCTCGGCAATCGCCGCCAGCACGCCGACCTGATAGGCCGCACGCGCCCCGCCGCCAGACAGGATCAGGCCCGTGACCGGTGCGACTGACGTCACTGCGGGCAGGCCTGGGCGCGAGTTGCCTCAGCCGCGTTTGTCGTAGAGCTTGGGCTCGCCCGGTGGACGGGTCTTGAACCGGCGATGGGCCCACAGGTATTGCTCGGGACACTCGCGTACCGCCCGCTCGACCCATTGATTGATTCGCAGGCAATCGGCCTCATCGCTGTCTCCGGGGAAATCCTTCAGGGGAGGATGAATGACCAACTTGTAACCACTGCCGTCGGCCAGTCGTTGTTGAGTAAAGGGCACAACCTGAGCTTTGCCCAGTTTGGCAAATTTGCTGGTAGCCGTAACCGTGGCGGCCTCAATGCCGAACAACGGCACGAAAATACTTTGCTTGGCGCCGTAGTCCTGATCGGGTGCATACCAGATCGCCCGGCCGGAGCGCAGCAACTTGAGCATGCCGCGTACGTCATCGCGCTCAACCGCCAGGGAGTCGACGTTATGCCGTTCACGCCCCCGACGCTGGATAAAGTCGAACAGCGGGTTTTTGTGTTCGCGGTACATGCCGTCGATGGTGTGCTGCTGGCCGAGCAAGGCAGCGCCAATCTCCAGCGTGGTGAAGTGGAACGCCATCAGGATGACGCCCTTGCCTTCCAGCTGCGCCTGCTTGAGATGCTCCAGCCCTTCGACATGGGCCAATTTGGCCAGTCGTGGTTTGGACCACCACCAACTCATGGCCATCTCGAAAAACGCGATACCGGTGGAGGCAAAGTTGTCTTTGAGCAACTGCTTGCGCTCGGCGGCCGTTTTCTCGGGGAAGCACAACTCAAGGTTACGCGACGCAATGCGTCGACGATCACCGGCCACCCGGTACATCAACGCACCCAGCCCTCGGCCGATACACAGTTGTACTTTATAAGGCAGTTGAACAACCAGCCACAGCACGCCCAGCCCCAGCCATAGCAGCCAAAAGCGCGGATGAAAAAAAACAGCACGAAAACGCGGGCGATCCATTAATGATTCCGGACAGACACAAGGGTCGGGCATTCTACAACGTTCGACCCGGCTTGCGGCTTGCGGGCGTTCTCGTTATAAGTCTCAGCACTTTAAGTGACAAGTCGCGTTAAGCAACCATGAGCCAAACCGAATCGCTAGACCAAGCCCCTGTGTTCCAGTTAAAGGGCAGTATGCTCGCCATTACGGTGCTGGAACTGGCGCACAACGACCTTGAAGCCCTTGACCGTCAACTGGCGACCAAAGTGGCCCAGGCGCCTAATTTTTTCAGTAACACCCCGCTCGTCCTGGCGCTGGACAAACTGCCTGCCAGCGAAGGGGCTATCGATTTGCCGGGGCTGATGCGCGTGTGCCGTCAGCATGGGCTGCGCACCCTGGCCCTTCGCGCCAATCGCATTGAAGACATCGCAGCGGCCATTGCCATCGACCTGCCGGTGCTTCCGCCTTCAGGCGCTCGCGAACGACCGATTGACCCTGTCGAAGTCGTCGCGCCGAAAAAACCCGAAAAACCGCCTGAGCCGACCATCAAGCCGACCAAAATCATCACCAGCCCTGTACGTGGCGGTCAGACGGTGTATGCCGAGGGGTGTGACCTGGTGGTTATCGCCTCGGTAAGCCCCGGTGCGGAACTTATGGCCGATGGCAACATCCATGTTTACGGGCCAATGCGTGGCCGAGCGCTGGCTGGCCACAAAGGCAACACCAAGGCGCGGATTTTCTGCCAGCAGTTGAGCGCCGAACTGGTGTCGATTGCGGGCAAGTACAAGGTATCTGAAGACCTGCGAAGAGATCCGCTGTGGGGAACAGGCGTTCAGATCAGTCTGTCAAGTGACATGTTGAACATCACCCGTCTTTAACGGATACTCTCGCCATTTTCCAAGCATCTCAATTTCGTAGAGAAAACAGATTTCACCTTGTAGGCAACCAACACCCAAACAGCGTTTACGCTCTCGGATGATGACCCGCCAAGGCTGTTTGCCTGCAGTCGTTTATAGAGATGTTATTCAGGGGCTAAAAAGTCCTTTTTCCTTAGGGGTGAAACACCTTGGCCAAGATTCTAGTGGTTACATCCGGCAAGGGTGGTGTGGGTAAGACCACCACCAGCGCCGCTATCGGTACCGGCCTCGCTCTGCGCGGCCACAAAACAGTGATCGTCGACTTCGACGTTGGCTTGCGTAACCTCGACCTGATCATGGGTTGCGAGCGCCGCGTGGTGTATGACTTCGTCAACGTGGTTAACGGCGAAGCCAACCTGCAGCAGGCACTGATCAAAGACAAGCGCCTGGAAAATCTCTACGTGCTGGCCGCCAGCCAGACCCGTGACAAGGATGCGCTGACCAAGGAAGGCGTCGAAAAAGTTCTGATGGAACTTAAGGAAACCTTCGAATACGTGGTCTGCGATTCACCGGCTGGCATCGAAACCGGTGCTCACCTGGCCATGTACTTCGCTGATGAAGCGATTGTAGTGACCAACCCGGAAGTGTCCTCGGTACGTGACTCCGACCGCATGCTGGGCCTGCTGGCCAGCAAATCGCGCCGCGCCGAACTGAACCAGGACCCTATCAAGGAACACCTGCTTCTGACCCGCTACAACCCGGATCGTGTTTCCAAGGGCGAAATGCTCGGCGTTGAAGACGTCAAGGAAATTCTGGCCGTTGCCCTGCTGGGCGTGATTCCTGAATCCCAGGCGGTATTGAAGGCATCCAACCAGGGCGTACCCGTGATCCTTGATGATCAGAGCGACGCCGGTCAGGCCTACAGCGATGCGGTTGATCGCCTGCTGGGCAAAACCGTGGAGCACCGATTCCTGGATGTACAGAAGAAGGGATTCTTCGAGCGCCTGTTTGGAGGCAACTAGACAATGAACATTTTTGACTTCTTTCGTACCCGCAAAACGCCATCCACCGCGTCGGTCGCGAAAGAGCGTCTACAGATCATCGTGGCGCACGAGCGTGGCCAACGCAGCACCCCGGACTATCTGCCAGCCCTGCAAAAAGAGCTGGTCGAGGTGATCCGCAAATACGTCAACATCGGGGATGATCAAGTACAGATCGCCCTGGAGAACGAGGGTAGCTGCTCGATTCTGGAACTCAACATCACACTGCCTGATCGTTAATCGATCCGGCTGACACCGCGGCGACTTGGGCGCCTTCCCTGCCGGGAAGGTTCCCTCGTCGCCGTTGGTGTTTGTTAAGAGGCTGTTTTAATGCCGTTGTCCAATATTCACATCATCCACGAGGACGCTGGCGTCCTGGTGGTCAACAAACCCACCCTGTTGCTGTCGGTGCCCGGCCGGGCCGATGACAACAAGGACTGCCTCATCACCCGCCTGCAAGAAAACGGCTACCCCGAAGCGCGCATCGTCCATCGTCTGGACTGGGAAACCTCCGGGATCATTCTGCTGGCCCGTGATGCTGACACTCACCGCGAACTGTCCCGTCAATTTCACGACCGTGAAACCGAAAAGGCCTATACCGCGCTGGCCTGGGGTCAACCCGAGCTCGACAGTGGCAGCATCGACTTGCCCCTGCGTTACGACCCGCCGACCAAGCCCCGGCACGTGGTCGACCACGAGTTTGGCAAGAACGCGCTGACCTTCTGGAAAGTGCTGGAGCGTTGCGGCGATTACTGCCGAGTAGAGCTGACGCCGATTACCGGCCGGTCGCACCAGTTGCGCGTCCATATGCTGTCTATCGGCCACCCGTTGCTGGGCGATGGCCTGTATGCCCATCCGCAAGCCCTGGCCGCATGGCCTCGCTTGTGCCTGCACGCGAGCATGCTGAGTTTTACTCACCCGCAAACCGGCGAACGCCTGCGCTTTGAGTGCCCGGCACCGTTTTGACCGCAGGCATGACCACCTGACGTAGTCGCTGCCGAGGAACGAAGGCTGCGAGCTTTTAACCATCCAGAGCTCGCAGCCTTCGTTCCTCGGCAGCGACTACGTGAATGATGTTCGATTGGGATCAAATCTTGCGATCAATGCGCTAAACTCGCGGCCTTGCTGTCTGGAGTAACTTATGCGCGAAGAGTTGAACCAAGGCCTGATCGACTTTCTGAAGGCCTCCCCTACCCCCTTTCATGCCACTGCCAGTCTTGTTCAGCGCCTGGAGGCTGCCGGTTACCAGCGCCTCGACGAACGCGAAACATGGTTCACCGAAGCCAACGGTCGTTATTACGTCACCCGTAATGACTCGTCTATCGTTGCCTTCAAGCTGGGTCGTCACTCGCCGCTCCAGGGCGGTATCCGCATGGTCGGCGCTCACACAGACAGCCCGTGCCTGCGCGTCAAGCCACAGCCTGAACTGCAACGCCAGGGCTTTTGGCAACTGGGCGTAGAAGTCTACGGCGGGGCCCTGCTCGCGCCATGGTTTGACCGCGACTTGTCTCTGGCCGGACGCGTGACCTTCCGCCGCGACGGCCAGGTCGAAAGCCAGCTGATCGATTTCAAGGCACCGATTGCGACCATTCCCAATCTGGCGATCCACCTCAATCGCACCGCCAACGAAGGCTGGGCGATCAACCCGCAAACCGAGCTGCCGCCGATTCTGGCCCAGGTAGCAGGCGACGAGCGAGTGGATTTCCGTGCCCTGCTGGCCGACCAACTGGCCCGCGAGCACGGCCTCAATGCCGATGTGGTGCTCGATTACGAGCTGAGTTTCTACGACACCCAAAGTGCTGCGGTCATTGGCCTTAACGGTGACTTCATCGCCGGCGCTCGCCTCGACAACCTGCTGTCGTGCTACGCCGGCCTGCAAGCCCTGCTCACCACCGAGACCGAAGAAACCTGCCTGTTCGTGGCCAACGACCACGAAGAAGTCGGTTCCTGTTCAGCCTGCGGCGCCGATGGCCCGATGCTGGAGCAGATCCTGCAACGCGTACTGCCTGAAGGCGACGAGTACGTACGTACGATCCAGAAATCGCTGTTGGTATCGGCAGACAACGCCCACGGTGTTCATCCCAACTACGCCGACAAGCACGACGCCAACCACGGCCCCAAGCTCAATGCCGGGCCGGTGATCAAGGTCAACAGCAATCAGCGTTACGCCACCAACAGCGAAACGGCCGGGTTCTTCCGCCACCTGTGCATGGCCGTAGAAGTCCCGGTGCAAAGCTTTGTAGTGCGAAGCGACATGGGCTGCGGCTCAACCATTGGCCCGATCAGCGCCAGCCATCTGGGTGTACGTACCGTGGATATCGGTCTGCCGACATTCGCCATGCACTCGATCCGCGAACTGGCCGGCAGCCATGACCTCGCGCATCTGGTCAAAGTGCTCAGCGCGTTTTACGCCAGCCATCAGTTGCCGTAACACCGTTCTTTGTAGCCGCTGCCGCAGGCTGCGATAAGGGCCGCAGGACCTTCAAAAAAGCAGGGTCGCTGCGCAACCCATCGCAGCCTGCGGCAGCGGCTACAAGGTGCTGCATCTTGCTGATTCATTTTTGATACACATCACCACACATCTGCGTAAACCGACCTAGACTGGGGGCATTGCTTTCCAAAGGTCCATAACCATGTTCGAGATGTCTGCGTTCCACTCCATGATGATTCCCATTGTTTGCGGCATGCTGCTGCTCACCATTGGCTTCAACTTTCGCGAACGCAGTAGCGGCGTCGGCGTGCTGATGATCTGGTGCGGCATGCTGCTGATTTTTGGCACCATCGTTTTCAAGATCCTCGCCAAGCTGAACGAATAGGCGTGGTGTCATTCGCCCTTTGAATTAACGATCATTCATTTTTATGTGACAAGAAATGAATGATCGCGGGCCCTAGCGTACACTCGGCCAATTCGCACCCTTCGAGGTTGATCGCCCAGTGTTTCTCCGTCTTTTTGCCTTGCCCCATGTCCTGCTGGTTTGCCTGCTGACGCTGTTGCCCATGACGTGCGCACAGGCCGTTGGCTTGCCGGGCATGCTCGGCAGTTCGGATAAAACCCAGGCACAACCCACCGAGCCGCTGGGCCAATCGTTGGACGAGGTCATCAAAAACCTCGAAAGCGATCAGCAGCGCAGCAAGCTGCTGGCCGATCTGAAAAAACTGCGCGATGCCACCAAAAAAGCCCAGCCTGAAGCCGAGATCGGCGTTCTGGGACTGATCGGCAGCACCCTGGCAGACCTCGAAAAACAGTTCTCCGGCGCTGACAGCCCGACCTCTCGCTGGACCAAGGAAATATCCCAAGCCAACGAAGAGCTGTCGGCACTGATGCTGCCCGCCAGCGAATGGCTGCCGATCATCTTTGGCTTTGCATTAATCATCATGATCTGGAGTTTGTCGGCGGCACTGCTGATTTGGGTCAGCCACCGTGTCCGGGTGCGCTTTGGACTGAGCGAAGAACTGCCGCAACACCCCAAGGCCGTGGACATGCTGCGCTTTGCCCTGCGCAAACTGGGGCCGTGGATGGTGGCGCTGGTGATCACGGTGTACATGAGTTACGCCCTGCCCTCGTCGCTGGGCAAAGACCTGGCGATGGTGCTGGCTTACGCACTGGTTATCGGCACTTGCTTCTCGGCCATTTGCGTCATCCTGTTCTCACTGCTCGATGGCCCCCACCGTCATCGTGCCCTGCATATTTTGCGGCATCAGGCGTTTCGCCCTCTGTGGTGGATCGGCAGCTTTGCAGCCTTTGGCGAAGCACTCAGTGACCCGCGACTGGTGGCTACCCTGGGTGTGCATCTGGCCCATACGGCCGCTACCTTTGCCAATGTAATGGCCGCCCTGTCCACCGGGCTGTTTATCATCCGGTTCCGTCGCCCCATTGCCCACCTGATTCGCAACCAGCCATTGTCGCGTCGCCTGACCCGACGGGCCTTGAGCGACAGCATCGATATCCTTGGGACCTACTGGTTCATACCGGCCCTGATTCTGGTGGGTATTTCTCTGGTCGCGACGTTTGTCTCGGCAGGCGATACCAGCACCGCGCTGCGCCAGTCACTGATTTGCACCGTGCTGGTGGTACTGTGCATGGTGATCAACGGGCTGGTACGACGTCATTCCCAAAGACCGCAACGCGGACACAAACGTCATGCGCTGTATTCCGAGCGCTTGAAAAGCTTCCTCTACACCCTGGCGCATCTGATCGTGTGGCTGGTATTCATCGAGCTGGGGCTGCGGGTGTGGGGCATGTCACTGATCAGCTTCACCGAAGGCGAAGGTCATGAGATCAGCGTCAAACTGTTCAGCCTCGGCGGCACGCTGCTGTTTGCCTGGCTGATCTGGATTCTTTCCGACACCGCCGTGCACCACGCACTGACCCGCTCGCGCAAAGGCCTGGCCAATGCCCGCGCCCAAACCATGATGCCGTTGATTCGCAACGTGTTGTTTGTGGCGATTTTCATCATCGCGCTGATCGTGGCCCTGGCCAACATGGGCATGAACGTCACCCCCCTGCTGGCGGGTGCCGGTGTGATCGGTCTGGCCATCGGCTTTGGTGCGCAATCACTGGTTGCCGACCTGATCACCGGCCTGTTCATCATCATTGAAGACTCCCTGGCCATCGACGACTACGTCGATGTCGGCGGGCACCTGGGCACGGTTGAAGGGCTGACGATTCGTACAGTGCGCCTGCGGGATATCGACGGCATCGTGCATACCATCCCGTTCAGCGAAATCAAAAGCATCAAGAACTACTCCCGGGAATTCGGTTACGCCATCTTCCGGGTTGCGATCCCCTACAACATGGACATCGACGATGCGATCAAACTGATGCGTGAAGTCGGGCAAAAAATGCGGAACGACCCACTGCAGCGACGCAATATCTGGTCACCGCTGGAGATCCAGGGGGTCGAAAGCTTTGAGTCGGGCAGCGCCATCTTGCGCGCCCGTTTCAAGACCGCGCCTATCAAGCAATGGGAAGTGTCGCGGGCGTTCAACCTGTCCCTCAAGCGGCATCTGGATGAAGCCGGACTTGACCTGGCGACCCCGCGCCTGAGCGTACAAGTCGTGACCGCAGGCAGCGGAATGTTGCAGAAGGATTGATCCTGGATGCTGCCTCAACTTGTGTGGGAGCGGGCTTGCTCGCGATGACATCAGCGCGTTTTACCTGACACACCACGCCGAATGCATCGCGAGCAAGCCCGCTCCCACAGAGTGAGTTGCCTCCAGAAACCAGGGGGAATTCAACGCTCCTGCACATCCACCCCGACATGAATCGCATCATGTCGCCAATATTCCAGGTCACAGTCGATCAGCCGTTCGTGCTGGTCATAATTGACCCGCGCAATCCGTAAACCCGGGCTGCCGGTTGAAACCTTGAGCGTGGCTGCTGCTTGCATCGGCAATGATGTAGGTACGATTTCGAAACGCACCCGACCGTAATGCAAGTCGTAATGCCGGGCATACAGCTCGGTAATCGACCCGGTGAGATCAAGTTCAAGAATTCGAGGGAAATACTGAGGGTTCAAATAGTGCTCGACGTACAGCACCAGCCTCCCGTCAATGCGCCGGCCACGGCATATCTGGATCACACTGGACAGCGCCGGCAACTGCAAGCGGTCGCACACCGCCGCCGTGGCCGGTAGCAGGCGCGCCGAAATCACTTCAGTGGACGCCACCCGCCCCTGGGCCGTGACCATTGCGTGGAAGTGGCTACGCTGCATCAAGTTATAGGCCAGGCGCGGCGGCGAAATAAACCAGCCGCGACGCTCCTCCCGATAGACCATCCCCTGGGCTTCGAGCTGAAGCAACGCCTCGCGCACCGTAACCCGAGTAGTTGCAAACAACTCGCTGAGTTTGCGTTCGGCCGGCAACTGACTGCCGCACGCCAACAGGCCGTGCTCAATTTGCTCTTGGAGCGTGCGACTGATCGCGGTCACCGCTTTAGGTACACCTTCTCGCATCAACGTTACCTGACTGGACTAGTCCAGCACCAAATGTGGGCAGGCACGGCCTGAAAAATCACCAAACCTCGATAGCCGAAGCCTAGTCAGACCACATGACTGTTGCATGACAGCGCCTGCGACAAGGCCCATCAGAAAATGCCACAGGCCTTGCCAATCAAGCCCTGCGCGATGGTCTACGCTTACTCGAAACGCACACGCGAACCTGCAACATCCCCTGCACAACCAGTGCCGACATTAAAGTGTCATCTGCCGGGCTTAAATTGGCTCAGGTATTGCTGACCTAGACCAACCCACCGCAAAAGAGCAATAAAACCCAGCGTTGAAAACGCCCAAGGAGCTTCGGATGAAACGGTTTTTCCTGGCATCACTGTTAGGTTCAAGCATCGCCCTGTGCACATCGGCCATGGCCGCCGATGTGGATTTAAAAGCCCTGGAAGCCGCAGCAAAGGCAGAGGGAACGGTCAACAGCGTCGGCATGCCCGATGACTGGGCCAACTGGAAAGGCACGTGGTCAGATCTGAACAAGCTCTATGGCCTCAAGCACATCGATACCGACATGAGTTCGGCCCAGGAAGTGGCCAAGTTCGCCGCTGAAAAAGACAACGCCAGTGCCGACATCGGTGACGTAGGCGCGGCCTTCGGCCCGATTGCAGTGGCCAAGGGCGTGACCCAGCCGTACAAGCCGACCACCTGGGACCAGATCCCGGACTGGGCCAAGGACAAAGACGGTAACTGGGCGCTGGCCTACACCGGCACCATTGCGTTTATCGTCAACAAAAAGCTGCTGCACGGCTCCGAAGTTCCAACCAAGTGGGCTGACCTGAAATCCGGCAAATACAAGGTTTCCATCGGTGACGTGAGCACCGCAGCGCAAGCCACCAACGGCGTACTGGCTGCTGCACTGGCCAATGGCGGCAGTGAAAAGAACATCCAGCCTGCCCTGCTGATGTTTGCCGACATCGCCAAGCAAGGCCGCTTGTCATTGGCCAACCCGACCATCGCCACCATGGAAAAAGGGGAAGTGGAAGTGGGCGTGGTCTGGGATTTCAACGGCCTGAGCTACAAAGCCAAAATGGTCAACCCGGATGACTACGTGGTGCTGATTCCATCGGACGGTTCGGTGATCTCGGGCTACACCACCATCATCAACAAATACGCCAAGCACCCGAACGCGGCCAAGCTGACTCGCGAATTCATCTTCAGCGATGCCGGTCAAACCAACCTGGCGCGGGGCAATGCACGGCCGATTCGTGCCGAGCACTTGAAGCTGCCTGAAGACGTTCAAGCCAAGCTGCTCTCCAACGACCAGTACAAAAACGTGACCCCGATCAAGGACGCTGACGCCTGGGAAAAAACCTCCAAGGCCCTGCCGCAACTGTGGCAGGAAGAAGTCATCATCAATATGCAGTAACCCGCACCCCGCCTGTTCCCTGTGGGAGCGGGCTTGCTCGCGATACATACACCTCGGTGTTTCAGGTCCACCACGCCGATAGCATCGCGAGCAAGCCCGCTCCCACAGTCCATGCGCTGTGCCAGCGGAGTCGCCGGACATGAAACACAACGTTATCCTGGTAGTCCTCGATGGCTTGAATTACGAGGTAGCCCGCCAGGCGATGGGCCATCTGCAAGCCTACGTCGGGGCGGGTCGTGCTGCACTCTACAAGCTCACTTGCGAATTGCCCGCGCTGTCACGCCCTCTTTACGAATGCATCCTCACAGGCGTGCCGCCGATTGAAAGCGGCATCGTGCACAACAATGTGTCGCGCCTGTCCAACCAGCGCAGCGTGTTCCATTACGCTCGCGACGGTGGCCTGAGCACGGCCGCCGCGGCTTATCACTGGGTCAGCGAACTGTATAACCGCTCGCCATTTGTGATGGCCCGGGACCGCCATACCGTTGCCGCCGATTTGCCGATTCAGCACGGGCATTTCTACTGGAACGATCACTACCCCGACTCCCATTTGTTCGCCGACGCCGAAAGCCTGCGTGTAGCGCACACACCGAATTTCTTACTGGTTCATCCCATGAACATTGATGATGCCGGGCACAAGCACGGCCTCGATACCCCGCAATACCGCAACAGTGCGCGCTCGGCCGACATCATTCTGGCCGACTACCTGCAAAGCTGGCTGCAGGCCGGTTATCAGGTGCTGGTGACAGCCGATCACGGCATGAACAACGACCGCTCACACAACGGCATGCTGCCCGAAGAGCGTGAAGTCCCCCTGTTTGTACTGGGCGATGCGTTCAGCCTCAACCCGGATGTCACCCCCAAACAAACCGAGTTGTGCGGCACGATCTGCGAGTTGCTGGGTGTGACCCATGACAAACCGTTGTGTCGCGACCTGCTGAGGCCAGCGCCATGAGCCGTGGCAAATGGCTTGCGTTGCTGTGCCTGGTGCCCTTCGCCGTTTTTTTTATCGTGTTTCAAATTGCCCCGCTGGTGTGGGTGCTGATCCACAGCGTGCAATCTGAAGAAAGCGGCTGGGGCATGGCCAACTTCATCAAGATCTTCAACTCGAAATTCTACTTGCAAGCCATCCAGCACAGCCTGGAGATCAGTTTCTGGTCCAGTCTGTTCGGCATTGTGATCGCCATACTGGGCAGTTACTCCTTGCGCAAGGTGGATTCGCGGCTGCGCAATTTCGTCAACGCGTTCGCCAACATGACCAGCAACTTCTCCGGGGTTCCGCTGGCCTTCGCCTTCATCATTCTGCTGGGGTTTAACGGCAGCATTACGATCATGCTCAAACAGGCCGGGATCATTGAGGACTTCAACCTTTACTCCAAGACCGGCCTGATCATCCTGTACACCTACTTCCAGATTCCCCTCGGCGTACTGCTGCTTTACCCCGCCTTTGATGCCGTACGCGAAGACTGGCGTGAGTCGGCGTCCTTGCTGGGGGCCAGCAGCTGGCAGTTCTGGCGCCATATCGGCCTGCCCGTCCTCACCCCGGCATTGCTCGGCACTTTCGTGATCCTGCTGGCCAACGCACTGGGCGCCTACGCCACGGTGTATGCATTGACCACGGGCAACTTCAACGTACTGCCGATCCGTATTGCTGCAATGGTCTCGGGAGATATCAGCCTGGATCCGAACATGGCCAGCGCCCTGGCGGTGATTCTGGTGGGATTGATGACCCTGGTGACCCTGGTGCATCAGTGGCTGTTAAAGAGGAGCTACCATGTCGCGCGCTGAATCGGGTTCCCCCGGCATTTACCACCGCAGCGTGGTCTGGCTGCTGTTTCTGATCTTGTTGCTGCCGCTGCTGGGCACTCTTGTTTACTCCATCGCCAGCAGTTGGTCGGCGAGCATCCTGCCCAGTGGTTTTACCTTGAAGTGGTACAGCCAGTTGTGGAGCGACCCGCGCTTTCTCGCAGCCTTCGGCCAGTCGCTGTTGGTGTGCGTTGCAGCGCTGGTGCTGTCCGTCATTCTGATCCTGCCGCTGCTGTTTGTGGTGCACTACCACTTCCCCAGGCTCGATGCGCTGATGAACATCCTGATCCTGCTGCCTTTCGCCGTACCGCCAGTGGTGTCATCGGTGGGCCTGTTGCAGCTCTACGGTTCAGGCCCGCTGCAAATGGTCGGCACCCCCTGGATTCTGATCGGCTGCTATTTCACCGTGGCGCTGCCCTTTATGTACCGGGCGATCACCAACAACCTGCAGGCAATCAACCTGCGCGACCTGATGGACGCAGCCCAACTGCTGGGTGCCAGCACCTGGCAGGCGGCGTTTTTGGTGGTGCTGCCCAATTTGCGCAAAGGCTTGATGGTTGCCCTGCTGCTGTCGTTCTCGTTCCTGTTTGGCGAGTTTGTGTTCGCCAACATTCTGGTGGGCACCCGCTACGAAACCTTGCAGGTGTTCTTGAACAACATGCGTAACAGCAGTGGCCACTTCACCAGCGCCCTGGTGATCTCCTATTTCCTCTTTGTATTGGTGCTGACCTGGGTTGCCACCTTCCTGAACAAGGACAAAAGCCAATGAGCTTCGTCAGCGTCGAACACCTGCAAAAATCCTATTCCGGCACGGCGATTTTCAGCGATATCAACTGCAGCATCGCCAAGGGGGAGTTCGTGACCCTGCTGGGGCCATCCGGTTGCGGCAAGTCCACGCTGCTGCGCTGTATCGCGGGATTAACGCCCGTGGACGGTGGCAAAATCCTGCTCGATGGCCAGGACATCGTGCCGCTGAGCCCGCAAAAGCGTGGCATCGGCATGGTGTTTCAAAGCTATGCGCTGTTCCCCAACATGACCGTCGAGCAAAACGTCGCGTTCGGCTTGCGCATGCAGAAGGTCAGCACTGATGACAGCAACAAGCGCGTGGCCGAAGCATTGCAACTGGTGGAACTGAATGATTTTGCCAAGCGCTACCCGCACCAGCTGTCGGGTGGTCAATGCCAGCGCGTGGCCCTGGCGCGCTCGCTGGTCACGCGTCCGCGCCTGTTGCTGCTGGATGAGCCGCTGTCGGCGCTGGATGCGCGAATTCGCAAGCACTTGCGCGAGCAAATCCGCACTATTCAGCGCGAGCTGGGCCTGACCACGATTTTCGTCACCCACGACCAGGAAGAAGCACTGGTCATGAGCGACCGGATATTCCTGATGAACAAGGGCCACATCGTTCAAAGCGGCAATGCCCAAACCCTCTATGCCGCACCCGTGGATGCATTCGCCGCCGGGTTTATCGGCAACTACAACCTGCTGGACCCCGAAACTGCCAGCCGCCTGCTGCAACGCCCGATCAACAGCCGCATCGCCATACGCCCTGAAACCGTGGGTCTGAGCCTGCAGGGCGAACTCGACGGGGTGATCCTCAACCACAGCCTGCTGGGCAACGTCATCCGCTACCGGGTAGAGGCACGTGGTGTGCAACTGATCGTCGATGTACTCAACCGGGCACCCGGTGATCTGTATCCGGATGGTCAGCGTGTGGCGCTGTCCATCGATTCAAGCACCCTTTGTGAGGTAGCCTGATGTTCTTGAATTCACTGAAGAGCGAGTTGCGCTGATGGCTTTGGCAATTTTTGACCTGGACGAAACCCTGATTCATGGCGACTGCGCCACCCTGTGGAGCGAGCAGATGGGCCGCCTGGGCTGGGTTGATCCCGCGTCGTTCATGCAGCGCAACAACGAGCTGATGGACGCCTACAGCCAAGGCAAGCTGGCCATGGAAGAGTTCATGGCCTTCAGCCTGGAACCGTTGATAGGCCGCACCCCCGAAGAGGTTGAACACTTGGTCGGGCCGTGGGTTGAAGACTTCATCGAACCGATCATCTTCAGCGACGCCACAAGAACCATTGCGGCCCATCGCAAGGCAGGGGACCGGATCCTGGTGATTTCGGCCTCGGGCACCCATCTGGTAAAGCCGATTGCAGAGCGGCTGGGGATCGATGAAGTGCTGGGGATCGAGCTGGAAGTTGCACACGGCTTTTACACCGGCAACACCGTGGGAACCTTGACGTACCGCGAAGGCAAGATCACGCGCCTGCTGGAATGGCTTGATGAGCAGGAAGAAAACCTTGAGGGGGCGAGCTTTTACTCCGACTCACGCAACGACTTGCCGCTGCTACTCAAGGTTGATCACCCGCACGTGGTGAATCCTGATCCGGTATTGCGTGAACAGGCAGAAAAGGCCGGGTGGCCGATCCATCACTGGAAGTGACACCCCAATACCTGTGGGAGCGGGCTTACACGCGATACAGACGCCGCGTTTTGTCAGGCACGCCGGGTCGATACCATCGCGAGCACGCCCGCTCCAACCAGGATCAGCTCAGGCTGCTGTCTATCACCAGCACCAGCTTGCCCGACACCTGATTGCTTGCCAGTTCGGCAAATGCCGCCTGAGCCTCTTCAATCGGAAAGGTTTTGGCCAGTTGCGGGCTCAGGCGACCTTCAGTGAACAATGGCCATACCTGCTGCCCCAGATCACTGAGCAGGTCAGCCTTGAATTGATCGCTGCGGCTACGCAGAGTCGAACCCAGCAGCTGGATACGCTTGCCCAGTACCAGTGCCAGATCCAGCTCGGCCTTGCGACCGCCCATCAAGCCGATCAACACCCAACGCCCGTCCAGCGCCAGCAACTTGAGGTTGGACTCGGCGTAGTTGGCGCCCACCGGGTCAAGTACCACATCGAAAGGCCCCATGGCCTTGAGGCTATCCAGCCCCTCGGTACGCACCACACCGCCCTGTGCACCCAACGCCTGACAGTAAGCCAGACGATCAGCCGAACCCACAGTGACCCAGCACGGGCTGCCGAAGGCCTTGCACAACTGAATGGCCGCTGAACCAACACCGCTTGCGCCAGCATGCAGCAGCACTTTTTCACCTGGCTGCAAAGCGGCCAGCTGGAACAGGTTCAGCCACGCAGTGCTGTACACCTCAGGCAAGGCTGCCGCTTCGATCAGCGACAGACCTTCAGGCACTGGCAGGGCGTGACGGGCATCGACCACCACCTCTTGCGCCATGCCGCCGCCCGCCAGCAGCGCGCAAACCCGGTCGCCCACCTGCCAGGACGAACCCGGCCCCACTTCAGTGACCACTCCGGAGCACTCCAGGCCCAACACCTGACTGGCGCCCGGCGGCGGCGGATACAACCCGGCGCTCTGCAACAGATCGGCCCGATTGAGCCCCGCAGCCGCCACACGAATTCGAATTTGTCCTACATCACATGCCGGGCTTGGCTCTTCAACCCATGTCACTTGACCTTCAACGCCTTGCAATGCTTTCACAGTGCCTCCATAGTGAGTCTGGACTGAGCCCGGAGCTGTTGCGCCGGGCTTTTTGCATTATGCGACCGGTCCTTGATGGAACCGGCGACTTCAAAGACGGCCTAATATGCGTTATCAATTGCCCCCGCGTCGAATCAGCATGAAGCATTTATTCCCTAGCACCGCACTTGCCCTATTCATTGGCCTAGGCGTTTTGCCGTTTTCGGCCAATTCGTTCGCCGCTAACAGTTGGGATAACCTTCAGCCCGATCGTGATGAGGTAATTGCCAGTCTTAACGTTGTTGAGCTGCTCAAGCGCCATCATTACAGCAAGCCGCCACTGAATGACGCGCGCTCCGCGATCATCTATGACAGCTACCTGAAGCTGCTTGACCCTTCTCGAAGCTATTTTCTGGCCAGCGATATTGCCGAGTTCGACAAATGGAAGTATCAGTTTGACGACTTCCTCAAAAGCGGCGATCTCAATCCCGGCTTCATCATCTACAAGCGCTACCTGGACCGCGTCAAATCGCGCCTGGACTTCGCCCTTGCAGAGCTGAACAAAGGCCCTGACTCTCTGGACTTCACGGCTCGCGAAACCTTGCAGATCGACCGCAAGGACGCTCCGTGGCTCAAGACCGAAGCCGAACTCAATGACCTGTGGCGCAAACGCATCAAGGACGAAGTCCTGCGCTTGAAGATCGCTGGTAAAGAGCCCGCAAAAATTCAGGAGCTGCTGACCAAGCGTTACAAGAATCAGTTGTCGCGCCTTGATCAGACCCGCAGCGAAGACATCTTCCAGGCCTACATCAACACCTTCGCCATGTCTTACGATCCGCACACCAACTATCTGTCGCCAGATAACGCGGAGAACTTCGACATCAACATGAGCCTGTCGCTGGAAGGCATCGGCGCCGTGTTGCAGAGCGATAACGACCAGGTGAAAATTGTCCGGCTGGTGCCCGCGGGCCCTGCCGACAAGACCAAACAAGTCGCACCGGCTGACAAGATCATCGGTGTTGCCCAGGGCGACAAGGAAATGGTCGACGTCATCGGCTGGCGTCTGGACGAAGTGGTCAAATTGATTCGTGGCCCTAAAGGCTCCGTGGTGCGCCTGGAAGTGATTCCGGCCAGCAACGCGCCGAACGACCAGACCAGCAAGATTGTGTCCATCACCCGCGAAGCGGTGAAGCTTGAGGAACAGGCTGCCAAAAAGTCGATCCTCAACCTGAAACAGGATGGCAAGGACTACAAGCTCGGCGTCATCGAAATCCCGGCCTTCTACCTGGATTTCAAAGCGTTCCGCGCTGGCGACCCGAACTACAAGAGCACCACCCGCGACGTCAAAAAACTGCTGACCGAGTTGCAGAAAGAAAAAGTCGATGGCGTGATTATCGACCTGCGCAACAACGGTGGCGGCTCGTTGCAGGAAGCGACCGAACTGACCAGTCTGTTTATCGACAAGGGTCCGACGGTTCTGGTGCGTAACGCCGACGGCAAGGTGGACGTTCTGGAAGACGAAAACCCGGGCGCGTTCTACAAAGGCCCGATGGCGTTGCTGGTCAACCGCCTCTCGGCTTCGGCCTCGGAGATTTTTGCCGGCGCCATGCAGGACTACCATCGCGCGCTGATCATCGGCGGCCAGACGTTCGGCAAAGGTACGGTGCAAACCATCCAGCCACTGAACCACGGCGAGCTGAAACTGACTCTGGCCAAGTTCTACCGGGTTTCCGGTCAGAGCACCCAGCATCAGGGCGTACTGCCTGACGTTGCCTTCCCGTCGATCATCGACACCAAGGAAATCGGCGAAAGCGCACTGCCTGAAGCCATGCCGTGGGACACCATCCGCCCTGCCATCAAGCCGGCGTCTGATCCGTTCAAGCCTTACATTGACCGGCTCAAAGCCAACCATGATGCCCGCGCGACCAAGGATGCCGAGTTCATCTTTATCCGCGACAAGCTGGCCCTGGCCGAGAAGTTGATGGCCGAGAAGACCGTCAGCCTGAACGAGGCCGAGCGTCGTGCACAGCACGCCGATATCGATGCCAAGCAATTGGTGATGGAGAACGCTCGCCGTCAGGCCAAAGGCGAAGCACCGCTCAAGGAAATGAAGAAAGAAGACGAGGATGCGTTGCCGGTAGAGCGTGAAAAGACCAAACCGGAAGATGACGCCTACCTGAGTGAAACCGGGCGGATTCTGCTGGACTACCTCAAGCTCAGCTCGCAAGTGGCAAAGAAGTAAATCAAGGCTGAAAAAAAGGGCGGGCCGCGTTATGCGTCCCGCCCTTTTTATTGGCTATTGGTAAAGCCGGGCCAGTTGCGGATCAGCCAGCAATCCCGGGCCACCTTCCTGATACAACATCGCCAGCTTGTGCGCGGCCAGTGGATGTCCCGCCTTTACCGCCATCGTCCACCAGCGCGCCGCTTCTGCAGCATCCGGGGTCTTGCCGAGCGAACCCGCCAGGCTGAAAACACCCACTTGATAAGCTGCCTTCGCGTCGCCGCTCAATGCCGCCAGACGCAACAGGCGTACGCCCTCCTCCTTCGCTCCAAGGCCTTGACCGCGAAAGGCCAGAATGTGCCCGTAGAAGCTTTGGGCACGGGTATCGCCCAGGTTGGCCATACGTGCAAACTGCCCTTCCATCCAGCCCCAGACGCGCGGCTGGCGCACGCACCAGGGCCAGCGAAACAACTTGCGCGCCAGCCAGTAGCTCAGGCGCGCCTTAAACCGCCAGAGCACTCAAGCCTCCTCGTGCTCATAAGCATGCTCAAACACGCGCACCACCTCTGAGGCATGCCATGACGCGGCGGCAATGCCATCCGGCGGGCCGGGAAAACGCCCAAGCCGCTCAACGCACTCAAAAAAGCCCGTGCGTGGCAGGCGACTTGCGCCCTGGCTGATCACCAGCGAACTGCGCAAGGGCTGCTCGGCCCTGGCATCCATCGCCGCTAGGTGCTCAAGTGCTGCGGTAAGGGTCAACATTGCAGGGCTCGGTAATTGCAACCGTTCCAATAGTGCACGGTAAGTCAGCAAGTGGCGCTGTCGGCGCGCCTGATCGAGCTCAGCCAACAACCCATCCCAGTGTTGACGACTGATGCGAACGCTCATGGTGCTTCCCTCCAGCCCGGGATACCAAGCTCCCAGGCCAAGCTTCGACGAATGGCGAGGTCGGGGAGACGCTCACCGGTTTCTATCATTCCCAGATAGGACGGACTGATACCGACTGTGCGAGCCAGCACTTCAAGGGCCAGGCCCTTGTTCTCGCGCAGGCTGCGCAGTTGATCGAGTCCGGGATGCACCTGCTCGGGGGCAGATGCCTGTAGTACAGGGTCAGGCGCTGCAGTTCGCTCCTTGAGGCCTGCAGCCTTGAGCAGCGCCTGATAACTTTCCCATGAAAGAACGGCGTATTCAGGCTCACCATTACGCTTGATGATTTGAAGATCCATTACTAAACCCCGTCAGACTTTTAAATAAATCGAGTCAGAACTTTCCCTTGAAGCTTAATCCTATCAGCCACCAAGGTCTCTCGGGTTTTCACTCGCAAGTGAAATTTTTGTGAAAACAGCCCTGAACGCCCCACCGGGAGGAAAATGTTATCCACACAAATTGTGGATAACCTTGTGAACAGAGCTGTTTTTTAAGGCTGAAAGGCCCGCCCCATAAGGGCTGGAGTCAGATCGGGCGTTTTTTACACACATAAAAAAACCCATAAATTCATTGACTTGGCAGTCAGCAACCACTAGCCAAGGGAACTTATGGGCGATTTGAAAGGGTGCAGGACAACACTGACGCAAACAAAAACCTGACTGCAGAAACGACAACGCCCCGTCGAGACGGGGCGTTACGCGTACAACATGCTACTTATTTGGCAGCGTCTTGCTCTGCTTTGGCAGGATCTTTGATGCCCAGCAGTTCCAGATCGAAAACCAGCACCGAGTTGGCCGGGATCGACGGGCTTGGGCTTTGTGCGCCGTAGGCCAGTTCGCTAGGGATGTACAGCTTGTACTTCTCGCCAACATGCATCAGTTGCAGACCTTCAACCCAACCCGGGATCACGCCGCTAACCGGCAGATCGATCGGGCTGCCGCGCTCAACCGAGCTGTCGAACACCTTGCCATCAATCAATTTGCCTTCGTAGTGAACAGTCACCACGTCGGTGGCTTTAGGCTGAGGGCCATCGGCTTTCTTGATGACTTCGTACTGCAGGCCAGAAGCGGTAGTGACAACACCTGCTTTCTTGCCATTTTCTTCCAGGAATTTTTTGCCAGCAGTAGAAGCTTCTTCGCTCATCTTGGTCAGACGCTCTTCAGCACGTTTCTGCAGTGCTGCAAACGCTTCGATCAGCTCATCGTCCTTCAGCTTTTGCTCTTTCTTGCCGACGGCATCTTCGATGCCCTGGGCTACGGCCTTGGAATCCAGATCATCCATGCCTTCTTGAGCCAGGCTTTTACCCATGTTCAGGCCAATGCCGTACGAGGCTTTTTGCGCTGGAGTTTTCAGCTCTACGCTGGTCTGCGAATCACAACCCGCCAGTACCAGGCTTACCAGAGCCACAGCTGCCGCCAACCGATGCTGTTTCATGCTATTTCCTTGTTCATGCGCCAAATGGGCAATCGAATAAAGCCGCGAGCTTATCAGGCGGCCGCGACCAATGGCTACCGGCATAAGAGGGGCGAAATGCCGATAAGTTCATGCATTAATAACAATTCACGATTACAGCAACTTTTATTAACACATCTGTAAACCCGACAATGCCATCGGGTCACTTGATGCCTGACCGTACCTGAGGCATAAGGCTGTAATTATTTTTACAAGGAGCGTTACTGTGCGTCTGTTTTACCGTGTTCTGCTGGGACTGCTGCTGGCGTTGGTCCTGGGGCTTGGCCTGGTGATCTACTTCATAGCCAACCCGAAACTGCCTGCCTACGAGCCCCCTCAGCAACTGCACTATCTGGATCAGTGGACCCCTGCCGAACGCCAGACCTATTACTACACCCCCCAGGGGACCCAGGTTAAAGGCCTGCATTACGACTGGTTCAGCGCCCTCGAACTGCCCTTTTCAAAACAGCCTTTCGCAGCGCCCGAGTATCTGGCGCGCTTCGGGTTTCTGGTCGATCCCAAGCAACAGGCCACTACCGCCAACCCGGGCAACCTGCCAGTGGGCTTTACTCGCCACCAGAACCCGGGCAGCCAGGTCGAGTACCTGGACATCACCTGCGCCGCCTGCCACACCGGTGAACTGCGCTACAAAGGCCAGGCACTGCGCATCGATGGTGCCCCGGCACAACACGTGCTTCCATCCAGCGTACCGACCTTGCGCGGCGGCAGTTTTGGTCAGGCGCTGGTAGCCAGCCTCGCCGCGACCTACTACAACCCCTGGAAATTCGAGCGCTTCGCACGCACGGTGCTGGGCGAGCAGTACGAAGCGCAGCACAAACAACTGCGCAAAGATTTCAAGGCATCCCTGGATACGTTTCTGGCGGTGGCCTGGAATGACACCCATCGCGGCCTCTATCCCACACTCGAAGGGCCGGGCCGTACCGATGCTTTCGGAAGGATCGCCAACGCCAGTTTCGGTGATGCCATTTCCCCGTCCAACTACCGCGTAGCCAACGCTCCGGTTGACTATCCGCACCTGTGGGATATGTGGACGTTCGACTGGGTGCAGTGGAACGGTTCGGCCAAGCAGCCGATGGCACGCAATATTGGTGAAGCCCTTGGTGTTGGCGCCACCCTGAATTTTTTCGATGAGCATGGCCAGCCACTGCAAGGCGATGCCCGCTACCCGTCGAGTGTTCGGGTAAACGACTTGCACCTGATTGAAGAGACCCTGCAAAAACTCAAGCCCCCGGTCTGGCCCGAGGTACTGTTCGGCAACATCGATCGCCCCCTGGCAGCCAAAGGCCGTGCGCTATTCAACGAAAACTGCGCCGGGTGTCATGTACCACCGGTGGTCGAGGAGAACGGGCGCCTGGTCAAGCAGCTCAAAATGTTGCCGGTCGAGGTCATCGGCACCGATCCCAATACCGCGAACAACATTGCCGACAATCGATACGATCTGAGCCCCTTGCAGTGGGATCCGGCTGAACTGGCTGGCATGAACGTGGATTTGTACCCCAAAACCGATACGCCTCTGGACATGAGCAAACTGTCAGTGGCCAAGGGCCTGGCCTACGTCACTGCGTTTGTTGAAAAACGGGCCTACCATGACGCCAGCATTGGCCCACAAGAGCAGGCGCGTCTCAACGGTTTCGGCCTGCCTATCGGTGTTCTGGAAGTGCGTGCGTACAAGGCGCGGCCCCTCGACGGGATCTGGGCCACAGCGCCCTTCCTGCACAACGGCTCAGTGCCTACGGTGTACCAACTGCTGTCGCCACAGGCCGAGCGCGACCAGACCTTCTATCGCGGCAGCTTTGAGTACGACCCGCGGCATTTGGGCTACCGCACCGAAGCCTTTGACGGTGGTTTTGTGCTCGATACGCGTATCAGCGGCAACCACAACAGCGGGCACGAGTTCCGCCCCGGCCCTCGCGGCAATGGCGTCATCGGACGCCTGCTGCAACCCGAAGAGCGCTGGGCGTTGCTGGAGTACTTGAAAGTGCTCGGCGGGCCCCTTGAACACCAGTTGCCCAACGAATGAAGTTTGTTCGACACACCGAAGATTTCCCTAAAAGGATGTTTGCATGCTGACCGCTTTCTGGCTTCGACTCGGCAAATGGCTGGGCACGTTACTACTGGCGCTGATCGCTCTGGGGTTGCTTGGCTGGGGATTGGCCACGGGCTGGTACGCCTGGCAGCATCGCGGCCCGGTCTCGGCCCAGGAACAGATCCCCGCGGGTGAAGCCGCCATGACCCAGGACACTATCCAGACGGCGATCAGGATCGTTGACCAGCACCGCGAGAACACCCGTTATCTACGCGATGCCCACGCCAAGGCCCACGGCTGCGTCAAAGCCCAGGTCCAGGTGCTCGACGATCTCGATCCGGCATTGCGCCAGGGCGTATTCGCCGCACCGGGTAAAACCTGGCAAGCGGTGATGCGTCTGTCCAATGGCAATGCTTACCCGCAATTTGACAGCATCCGGGATGCCCGGGGGATGGCGATCAAGTTGCTCGACGTACCGGGGGCTCAGTTGCTGCCAAGCCAGCAGGGTCGTGGAGAACAGGATTTTGTGATGTTCAACCATCCCAACTTCTTCGTCAGCGACGTAGCCGAATACCGTCAGAACATTGGTGCCCAGGCAGATGGCAAAAAGGTGCTGGCCTTCTTCCCGTCGTGGGATCCGCGCAGCTGGCAGGTCCGCCATTTGTTTATCGCCCTGGCGACACTGGCACCCGCCCCCGCCAGCCCCACGCAAACCACGTATTTTTCAGTGTCGCCCTACAAGTTCGGCACGGCCAATGCCAAATACCGCGTGGCCCCCGACCCTGAGAGCTGCCCGGCATACACATTGCCGGCGCAAAATGAGGCACTGCCCAATTTCTTGCGCAATGCCTTGAACCAGCAACTTTCCACCGACCGTGTACCTGCCTGTTTTGTCTTGCAGGTGCAACGCCAGAACGCCAACCGCTTCATGCCGATTGAAGATACGAGCATCGAATGGAAAGAGTCTGACGCGCCCTTCGAGACGGTGGCACGGGTCAGGATTGCCCCTCAGGACTTCGACACCCCAAGCCAGAATCTGGCGTGTGACAACCTGTCGTTCAGCCCGTGGCATGGCATCGAAGAGCATCGTCCGATTGGCGGGATCAACCGCCTGCGCAAGGCGGTGTATGACGCCGTGAGCGAGTATCGGCATACGCGCAATGCGCAGCAATAAAACGCCCAGATAAATGTGGGAGCGGGCTTGCTCGCGATGGCATCGACGCGATCTGACTCAAAGACCGCGTCGCCTTCATCGCGAGCAAGCCCGCTCCCACAGGATTGGGCGCACGCTTTAATTAAGATATTTCCCACACTTAAAAATTATATATCTGCCATACGCACAACTTGACACCCATCAAACAACACCTAATGTGCCGCTCACAAAAACAACGAACAACGCACCGCACAACCAAGCTCCCTAATTAGCCACTATGCGCAACAAGTTGCACACTTGAATGTGGATAACCCTGTGAATAGATCCCTGTAACGCCTGCAGATCTTGGTGTACAGCCAAGTGCGCAAGAAGTTGCACACTACTGCGCAACTTCTTGCGCAACTTCTTGCGCACTTTTATCGGAACTTTTCATTAATAAAACAAATTAAATCCAACTAGTAATCCTACACCCCTGATAAACAACGACTTTATTTTTTCTGGCATGGGCTTTGATAGCAAATAGGCGCCCGCCATTAAAAAAGCCTGCGGGCTTCTATATTTATCAGTAAGGAAATCATCCATGGCAACGCCAGCGTATATGTCCATCACCGGTACCAAACAGGGTCTGATTACCGCCGGTGCTTTCACCGCCGACTCGGTCGGCAACACCTATCAGGAAGGTCACGAAGACCAGGTCATGGTTCAAGGTTTCAGTCACGAAGTGATCATTCCTCGCGATCCGCAATCGGGTCAACCAACCGGTCAACGCGTTCACAAGCCGGTCAAGATCACCAAGGTCTTCGACAAGTCGTCACCGCTGCTGCTGGCTGCACTGACGTCCGGCGAGCGCCTGACTGAAATCACTATCGAGTGGTATCGCACTTCGTCGGCAGGCACTCAGGAGCACTACTTCACCACCAAACTTGAAGACGCGATCATCGTCGACATCAAGGACTACATGCATAACTGCCAGGACCCGTCGAATTCGCACTTCACCCATCTGGAAGACGTTGAGTTCACCTATCGCAAAATCACCTGGACCCACGAAGTGTCCGGCACTTCCGGTTCTGATGACTGGCGTACCCCAGTCGCAGGCTGACACTGACTGAGTGTTTCACGGTATCAATCGTTGTTTAACGGTTGATACCGCTCATGAGCTTTTGAGGGTCAGGCTTGAGGAAAAAAACATGTTCAACCCTGCTAACGAAACACTGTTCACGCTCACTATCGAAGGGCTTGAACACGATCTGCGTGTGCTTGAATTTCAAGGAACGGAAGCCATCAGCACACCGTTTGCCATCAAGGTAGAACTCGTCAGCGAACGCCCGAGTCTTGACCTTGAAAGCATGCTTCACAAACAAGCTTTTCTGGCTTTCAACAATAGTGGTAACGGTATTCATGGGCAGATATATCGTATTGCCCAAGGCGATTCAGGCAAACGTCTGACACGTTACAGCCTGACGCTGGTCCCGCACCTTGCCTATCTAAGACATCGCACCAATCAGCGTATTTTCCAACAGCGCACGGTTGCGCAAATCATCAGCAAGATCCTTGAAGAACACGCAATCCTTGGCGATGCCTACCAGCTTCGACTGAACGCGATTTACCCGCCGCGAGAATACTGCGTCCAGTACAACGAGTCGGACTTGCACTTCATCCAGCGCCTGTGCCGCGAAGAAGGTATTCATTACCACTTCGAACACTCCAGGCACGCCCATTTGCTGGTATTCGGCGATGACCAGACGGGGTTTCCCCTACTGGATAAACCCACCGCCTACCTGCAGGACAGCGGCATGGTGGCCGATGAGCCTGCCATCAAGCACTTCAACCTGCGCGTTGAGGCCCGTACCAGTCGCACCACGCGCAGGGATTACAACTTCGAGAAAGCCGGCTTTACCGTCCAGGCCGCCCATAACCCTGAATCCCAGAGCCCTCAGCCCGATCTTGAGGACTATGACTATCCAGGTTTGTTCGTCCAGGGTGAGCGCGGCAAGCCCTTGACCCGGCGCGCCCTTGAGCGTCACCGAGCCGATTACCGTCAATCCGAAGGCAACAGCGATCAGCCAACGCTGGTCAGTGGGCACTTCATGTTGCTCAGCGAACACCCGCGCAAAGAGTGGAACGCGCTCTGGTTACTGACTGAAGTCCATCACCAGGGCTATCAGCCGCAGGTACTGGAAGAGAGCATCAGCCATGCCCCCTCACCTGATTCAGAACAGCTTGAACAGGGCTATCGCAACCGTTTCGTGGCAACGCCCTGGGATGTGTTTTATCGCCCGCAACAGCCATACCCCAAACCCCGCGTGCTGGGCAGCCAAACGGCCCTGGTCACCGGGCCAGCCGGCGAAGAGATCTACTGCGATGCCTATGGCCGGATCAAGGTCAAGTTCCACTGGGACCGCGAAGGCAAGGCTGATGACAAGTCCAGCTACTGGCTACGGGTGGCCTCCAGTTGGGCGGGCGGCAGCTACGGCGGGGTCACGATTCCGCGGGTCGGGATGGAGGTGCTGGTCACCTTCCTTGAGGGCGACCCCGACCGGCCCGTGGTCAGCGGCTGCCTGGCCAATAGCCTGAACCCGGTGCCTTATGAGTTGCCAGCGCACAAGACCCGCAGTGTCTTGCGCAGCCGCAGTTCACCGGGAGGCCGGGGTTTCAACGAACTGCACCTTGAAGATCGCGCCGGTCAGGAGCTGATCTATCTGCGTGCCCAGCGCGACATGGAACAGAACATCGGGCATGACAGCCGCCTTGAAGTTGGCAACGAGCGCCATGAAACCATCACCGGCGCCTGCCAGCGCCTGGTTGTTCGAGCAAACGCTGGAGCACGAAGTGGCCCGTTTTGGCCCACTGCTGCTGCGCATCGAATTGCCCCACGAGCAACAGTGCGCCGGGCTTTTGGCGCTGCTTGACGCGGTACACCACAACTTTTGTGTGCTGGCACTGACCAGTCGCTGGCCTTTCGACGCCTTGGCCGCGCACTTGCGTGGGGCTACCCGGGCTTGCTGGAACCAGAATACGTGCAGCGGTGTACTGCGTTACTACGACACCCGCCTGTTCAAGTCTTTCTGCGAGCAGCTTGATCCCCCTCAACTCAAGTTGTTTCACGCCCCGGTCAGCCGGTGGCACTGGATCGATCACGACAACAAAGCTGCAGCGCTATCAGGGTTCGACACCCGCCCGGGCGATCAGGCTGCGCAAACCGGCATGAGCCTGAGCAATGAGCAAGTGCTGCACTTGCAAGCTGTCAGCGCGGCCCTTCGCTGGTTCAAGGAGCACGCCAAGACGCCCCATGAGCATGGCTTCACTTCACGCGAAGCCATGATTCGTTGCCTGATTGAAATCCATCTGGATATCAGCCGGCAGAAGCTGGAAAAACATGAACACGAAGACTTTATCGCCACGGCGCTGAGCATCCATCTTCCAATCACCTCGACCTGGCACAAGGCCCACTCATGAGTCGCTTGCCTCTTTTGCTGTTAATCAGCGGTCTCTCGCTACAGGGCTGTGCCGACTCCATACCTGACCGACTCGGTGCGCCAATCGAGGGCTATAGCCATACCTCGGCGGCGATCAACCGGTTTTCGGTGAATGGCAATGGCGGGCCCAATCTGGCGCCCTACGGATACGGCGGCGGCCAAATGTGCTGCGCCACGCTTCCCGTGAAATGGCACCCCGGCTTGACCGTGGTAGTCGAGTGGGAGAAAGACCCTGATCCGCATGCCTCTGCACATTGGCCGCCCCTTGGGACCGATGGCTACCGGGCTGCCTACAAGTTGCATGCGGCCAAGTACACGCGCCATCGCGCTGTTGCCGCTGTTGCGCCGTATGAAGACCTGGGACTTGTGAACGTGCATTTCTTGCCGTGTAACCAGGTCGCCGTATCAGCTGGCGCGACCTACCCCGGCCGGCCGGATTATCCGTTTCATTACCCTCAAAAAATGCAGGAGCCTGCCACATGTCCGAAACCATGACTCGCTCACTGTTGGTGATGTTTATCGCCGGGATTGCGTTACAGGGCTGTGCCGACTCCCTGCCTGACCGACTGGGCGCGCCAATCGAGGGTTATAGCCATACCTCGGCGGCGATCAACCGGTTTTCGGTCAATCGCAATGGCGGGCCCAATATCAGCCCCTATGGCGGCGGCGGCAAACAGAACTGCTGCGCCACGCTTCCCGTGAAATGGCACCCCGGCTTGACCGTGGTGGTCGAGTGGGAGAAAGACCCTAATCCGTATGATTCCGCCAACTGGCCCAAGCCCCGCTATTCCGATGCCTGGTTCAAAGCCGCTCGAGAGAAAGAAGCTCAATACACCCGCCATCGTGCCGTTGTAGCAGTGGCGCCGTATGAGGAGTTGGGGCTTGTAAACGTGCATTTCTTACCATGTAACCAAGTTGCGGTATCAGCTGGAGCGACCTATCCCGGCCGGCCGGATTATCCGTTTCATTACCCTCAAAAAATGCAGGAGCCTGCCACATGTCCGAAGCCATGACGCCGCGCCCTAAAAGATCCACTGGCGAATTTCTCAGCCTGACCCCCGACTTCAAAATGGGCGGGCTTTTACCCCAAACACCGGGAGATGTGCTTTTCAATTATCGAAAGCAACAGCAAGCCTTCGACCCGTTCGAACAACAAGCAATGGACGCTGCTCATGCAGCCGGATGGGCTTACGCGGGCCGGCCCTGTATGCAAATCGTGACGATCACCCTTTGCTTTGACGGCACCAACAACCATGAACCGACGGACAACCTGGCTTTACCTTCGACCACTACCAATGTGGCACGTCTGTTTCATGCGAGCTTGGGAGACTCTGAACATGAAGCCGAGCAGAGAGAGGGTTTTTATCGCTATTACATGCAAGGCGTCGGCACCGAGTTCAAGGAAATAGGCGAATTCAATCCGGATAGCCAAGGTTTGACGATGTCGACAGGCGGCGAGAACCGGATCAACTGGGGGCTGACCCGTTTGATAGATGCACTGAAAAAAGCGTGCAATCAAAAGCCTCGGACCATGTCCGAAAGCTACGCCCTCGTACAAAAAATGGGCACCAGTCTCACCGAAGATATGCTCGCAGCATCGGTTTTCAAAAACAGCTATACCCGCCGCAAGGAAGTGCTGGCCCAGCCCCTGGCCGAACTCAAAGCCCAGATCGACGCCGCACATGCCGGCAAGACCATCCCGACCATCAAGGCTGTACGCCTGTTCGTGTACGGCTTTTCACGGGGCGCCGCCCAGGCGCGGGCATTTGCCAACTGGCTGGAAGCCCTGACCAAGGTTGAAGTGGAAGGCACCACTTGCTACCTGTTTGCCGGACTGCCGATCAAGATTGTGTTCATGGGGCTGTTCGATACCGTGGCCTCAGTGGGTATCCCCTATCTGGCGCCATTTGCCGCAGGCCATATGGGCTGGGCCGATGGCACCCTGCGCCTGTCCGACTCCGAAGAATTTCTGGAGCGCTGCGTGCATATGGTGGCAGCCCACGAGCAGCGCAGTTGCTTCCCTCTGGACTCGATCCGGCGCCAGGCCAACCCCGACGACCCGGACTGCCTGTCCACCTATCGCAGCGGCACCAGGGAATATATCTACCCCGGCATGCACTCCGACGTTGGCGGCGGCTACCCGCCCGGCGATCAGGGCAAAGCTGCAGCAGGTGGCCATGAGGTGTTATCGCAAATTGCCCTGCACCATATGTACAGCGAGGCGTACAAGATTGGAGCGCCTCTTCAGGCGCCTCCGCTGGCGTTTAATGAGGAATTGAAAAAGCGTTGGCCATGGTTGGTCATGGACGTACAAACCGAAAACGAATACGACGTCGACCCCACCCTGATTGAACGTTTCAACACCTGGCTCGACAATATGGACAACGGCCCGCTGGAAGAGGTCATGGCCCGCGAGGCCGGGGTGATTACCGGTTGGCGCATCAGCCGTTACGCCATGAACTGGATCAAGTGGACGAGTCTCAATCGGCGGGTGCTGCAAAACGGCCCCGCGAGCGATATGAACGGCGACGAAGTCGACGCGTTCGAGGCCCTGCACGCCATGCAGCTCGAAGAAGATGCCGCCATGCGCGCCGGCTCTAAAGCGCCGGTCTGGTCCGACGCCGAACTGGCGTCGCAAAAAAAACATCAAGCCACAAAAGAAGCTTATGAAAAGCGCACCGGCACCCAACCTGCCGCCTCGTTCAACACCAGCAAAGTGTTCGAGCCCAACCTGGATTACCGGCAGTTGAGCAACGCCATGGCCGATTTTCGGCGCGACTACGTGCCGGAGTGGAAACTGACCTTGAGCGAGATGATCAGCTTTGGCACCCTCGCCAACACCTTGGTGGGCGGGCTGGTGTATATGACCAACGGCCAGGATGAGGCCGAGCACTATGCCCAGCTGCGCCAGGCCGGTGAAGAAAATTACGCCCTGCTGTTCGGCGCCAACGGCAAGCCGGTGAACGACAAAGCCTGGGCGATCGTGGGCCTGTTTGACGAGCATGTGCATGATTCCCGCGCCTGGTTCATGAACGCGGCCTTGAACGAGCGGGAGGTGTTCAGCGACTACTTTCGGTACCGCGGGATCTTCTTCGACACTCAATCCAACAACGAGCTGTCGCTGCTGGTGAACGTTGGGCGCGTGGTGGGCGTGGCCCTGGCGGTGGCCAGTGTCGGCCTGACGATCAGGCGCCAGAACCCGCGTTATCTGGTGGGGCTGATTCTGCCAAGCCTGGGCACTCCGGTGCTTCGCGGCAAGGTGGAGTTCCCGTTTATCAGTGCGTTTGACACCGTGACCCGCCTGTCACTGCCGATGATCGAAAACATAGAAACCGTATGCGCCTTTACCAAAAACACCGGCGACGCAGTGAAAGCGGCCCAGGCGCTGCCCGTGCCACCTGCACTGACCGAAAAAACCGCCACTACGGATAATTTGATTGCGATCCTAAAGGCTGCGCAAGCACTTGAAGCCAACAACCTGCTGGAACAAGCGCTGCAAACACAAACGCCCCAGGCTGAGCCAACCAAGGGCTGGCTGGATCAGGCGAGGGGCGTGGCGGGAAGCTTCTAACTGGAACGCTCACACAGGTCGTGACAAGCACCCCGCAGGCGCCGCACAAAGCCACACCTACGGGGTAAACGCTGCACTCAATGCACCGGCAGCTCGACCCCTTCAAACAGTTCTTCGAGCTCTTGCTTGTTGTGGCAGGCAATGGCCTTTGCCATTACTTCACGGGTGAGGTGCGGGGCAAACTTCTCGATAAAGTCGCACATGAATCCGCGCAGGAAGGTGCCACGGCGGAAACCGATCTTGGTGATGCTGGACTCGAACAGTTCGCTGGCATCCAGGACCACCAGGTCGTTGTCGAGCTTGGTGTCCACGGCCATTTTGGCCACGATGCCAACACCCAGGCCCAGACGTACATAGGTCTTGATCACGTCAGCATCAGCCGCGGTGAACACCACCTTGGGGGTCAGGCCGCGATGACTGAAGGCTTCATCGAGCTTGGAACGGCCCGTAAAGCCGAATACGTAAGTCACAATCGGGAATTCAGCCAGGGCTTCGAGGGTCAGCTTTGGCAGTTTGGTCAGCGGGTGACCTTGTGGCACGACCACGCAGCGATTCCAGCGGTAGCACGGCATCATCACCAGATCGCCAAACAGCTCCAGGGCCTCGGTGGCAATTGCAAAGTCAACGGTGCCATCAGCGGCCATCTCGGCAATTTGCATGGGCGAACCCTGATGCATATGCAACGCGACATCCGGGTACTGCTTGATGAAATTGCTGATCACCGGCGGCAAGGCGTAACGCGCCTGGGTGTGGGTGGTGGCAATCGACAGCGTGCCTTTTTTCTCGTTGGAAAACTCTTGAGCGATCTGCTTGATGCTTTCGACCTTGCGCAGGATCTCGCCAGCCGTCGTGATGATGCGCTCGCCCGCCGGTGTCACTCGGGTCAGGTGCTTGCCACTACGGGCAAAAACCTCGACCCCCAGTTCGTCTTCAAGCAGGCGGATCTGTTTGCTGATACCCGGCTGTGAGGTGTAAAGGCTCTGTGCAGTGGCCGAAACGTTGAGGTCGTGGTGCGCCACTTCCCAGATGTAGCGCAATTGTTGAAGCTTCATATGCATCCCTCAAAGCTGATAGACGCCAAGGGTATCGGCGGCGATATATAACTATATGGAAGGTTGGAATAAGAAATCTAGAACTTTTTATCGTTTTTATCGATTCATCAGCCTTACACATCAGCGCTGCGCCGACGCTGTGTCAGCGGCACCAGATATACCGGCATCTGCGCCAGCTCGATCACCCTGGTTGCGGTTCGCCCCAAATGCGACTCGCCCCCCGTGGGCTGGGCGTGACTGCCCAGGATCAGCAGATCTACGCACAACTTTTTCGACTGCTCCAGAATGACTTGTGAAGGTTCTCCCTGAATAACCTTGACCGAGCGAATCAGGGCCAGTTCCAACTCCCACCCTGCCAACTCCTCACGAAGATTCTCAAGGACACGCAATTCAATATTCGACAGCATGGTGTGCATGCCCTGGCGGTGCAGTTCGTTCAACGCATGCTCATCGAGATAACTCTGCAGGACTGACTCGGCAAACAGCCCCATGGGTTCGACTACATGCACCACAAACAGATCGGCGCCGAAGCTGCGGGCAAGCCCCAGCGCATGCTGCATTACAACGGGCGCATAAACGCCGAGGTCAGTGGCATAGAGAATTGAGCGAATCATGCGACCTTCCCGACAGCTTTGATGAACGAGGTAGATTCAGCTTAGCAGCGCCCGGACAACTACGAAGCCCCCTCGACCACCTGCATGCAGGCTTACTCGGGCACCGAATCCCGGGATTCATTGCTGATGCCGTGTGGAACATGACCGGTAGCGACAACCTGGCGCGCCCTTTCGCAATGACCCGCCTGATCATCAAAAAACACATCGGCAGCAAAGGCCTCCAGAAACGCCGACTTGTCCAGTCCTCCGAGAAACAGCGACTCGTCCAGGCGAATATCCCAATCGCGCAGCGTACGGATCACCCGCTCATGGGCTGGGGCCGACCGTGCGGTGACCAGCGCGGTACGAATCGGGCAGGCGTCATCAGGAAACTCGCGCTGCAGCAGGTTCAGCGCCTCCAGGAAACCTTTGAACGGCCCACCACGCAGCGGGTTGCGGGCAGATTCGCGTTCAAGAGACTGAAAAGCCTCCAGGCCACCGGACTGGAAAACCCGCTCCGATTCATCGGAAAACAGCACCGCGTCACCGTCGAAGGCAATGCGCAACTCGTTGCTCTCGGCCCGTAGTGCACCCCCCGACAGGATGGTCGCCGCCGCAAAACCTGCATCCAGTGCACTGCGCACATCCTCGGCATGGGTCGACAAAAACAGGTCACAGCCAAAGGCATTGAGGTACGGATGGGGATTGCGCCCGCCGCTGAAGGCTGCACGGGAAATATCGAGGCCGTAATGCTGGATGGAATTGAATACCCGCAACCCGGTATCGGCACTGTTGCGTGACACCAGCACCACCTCGACCCGGTCACGCCCAAGGCTTGCGTTGAAACTGAGGAGCTTTTTGACCAGCGCGAAGGCATCCCCCGGCGCCAGTACTTCATCTTCATGCTCAATCTGGTATTGCCGGTAGGCCTCGATCCCCTTGTTCAGATACACCTGATGGCTATCACTCAAATCGAACAGGGCCCGAGAAGAAATGGCCAGCACCAGCTTGCCCTTTAAGCCTTTGCTCATGTTGCCTCCACAGGTTTCAAGCGGGTTCGGACACCGCTTCACGGTAGCTCGTCAGGCTCATGCATCAAGGCGAGTCGAATATGGTGCGCCAGTTCGCCCTCACTCAGGCGGGACTTCAACTCACCGTAGAAGGCCCCGTCGCGCACCACAAACAGGGTGGGCAGATGGAAAATCTCGTAACGTTCGACCAGACCACCATTGTCACCGGCATCGATCCAGCACAACCGATCAACGGGCAACTGCATAGCGGGCAACATGCGCCGCGCAGTACGGCAGGCCGAACAGCCCGCGCTGGTGAAGATCACCAGTGAAGTCCCGGGCAACGCCAGCAGGCGCTGATCGGCATCAAAGTCTGTCAGTTCCATTTCAGTCACTATACTCAAAAGACAATACTAATTTGATGGCACTTGGAGTCAGCTTTCATGGGTCGTTTTTTACCTCACCCAGACGATATTCCCGTTGAGATAACGCGACGCAAACAACCTTCACTTTCGCGCCACAAGCTGCACTCTATCAGCCTCGCAGGCGTGTCATGCAACACTGATAGAGCCTGGCGACGGGGTACCGCCGTCGACATGTACATGCCCACCCTGGGGGAAAGCGCACACTATCCGGGCTATATAGCCTGGTGCGAGAAACACCTGAACGGCTATCGCATCGGGGTGGCCCTGATCGACGAACAAGCGCTGTTCGGGGCGCGCATGGGCGAACAGATCTGCCAGATCGAGCACTACTCCCGCCTCCAGCAACAACAAAACTCATGTCCGCAAGATCTGGAAGCCCTTGCCCTGGAATGGGTCAGCCACCACGCCGTAGAGTTCTCTCAGGCAACCCTGGATCACGCAATGGCGCAGGCGGTACTGGATTAAAGCTGTGCCTGCCCATTGTCGACTTACCGGATAACGCGTTAAGGTTCGGCTCCCCGATGCGCTCAATCAAGCTGTGCTCCGCCGCACGGGGATCGCTGGCGGCCGGCACCCGTGACCTGACGAGTAACACGATGGCTGATTTACCGATCGACGACCTAAACGTTGCCTCCAACGAAACCCTGATCACACCTGAACAGCTCAAGCGCGAAATGCCTTTGCGTGAAACGGCTCTGCAGACGGTGACCAAAGGGCGTGAGGTGATTCGCAACATCCTGGATGGCACTGACCATCGACTGTTCGTTGTCATCGGGCCTTGCTCGATCCACGATATCAAGGCTGCCCACGAGTATGCCGAGCGTCTGAAAGTGCTCGCCGCAGAAGTCAGCGATACGCTGTATCTGGTCATGCGCGTTTATTTTGAAAAGCCACGCACCACTGTTGGCTGGAAAGGTCTGATCAACGACCCGTACCTGGACGACTCGTTCAAGATCGAAGACGGCCTGCACATCGGCCGCAAGCTGCTGCTGGACCTGGCTGAAATGGGCCTGCCAACGGCCACTGAAGCCCTTGATCCGATCTCCCCGCAGTACCTGCAGGACCTGATCAGCTGGTCGGCCATTGGCGCACGCACCACCGAATCCCAGACCCACCGCGAAATGGCCTCTGGCCTGTCTTCGTCGGTAGGTTTCAAAAACGGCACCGATGGCGGCCTGACCGTTGCCATCAACGCCCTGCAGTCGGTCTCCAGCCCCCATCGTTTCCTGGGTATCAACCAGGAAGGCGGCGTGTCGATCGTTACCACCAAGGGTAACGCCTACGGCCACGTGGTATTGCGCGGTGGCAACGGCAAGCCGAACTATGATTCGGTCAGCGTTGCGCTCTGCGAGCAGGCACTGAACAAGGCGAAAATCCGCCCGAACATCATGGTCGACTGCAGCCACGCCAACTCCAACAAAGACCCGGCACTGCAACCGCTGGTAATGGAGAACGTGGCCAACCAGATCGTCGAGGGCAACCAGTCGATTATCGGCCTGATGGTTGAAAGTCACTTGAACTGGGGCTGCCAGGCAATCCCTAAAAACCTTGAAGACTTGCAGTACGGCGTGTCGATTACCGACGCCTGCATCGACTGGGCGTCCACCGAGAGCACCCTGCGCAGCATGCGCGCCAAGCTCAAGGATGTACTGCCCAAGCGTGATCGCGGCTAAAGCGCACTGACAGGTGGGAGCGGGCTTGCTCGCGATGGCATCTACATGGTCTGGCTGAATGACCGTGTCGCCGGCATCGCGAGCAAGCCCGCTCCCACGCTGGTTTCAGGTTATGTGTTCTCCAGCAACCGCTGACTCGCCACTCTCTGTTCCCGCCCCTTGGCCACCATCCAGCGATGAAAGTCGCGACAGTGCGCCTTGTCAAAAGCCCCCTTTGCACCCACCAGAAAATACGCCGAAGGCAAGGGCAAGCCGTGGGCAAACGGCATGATCAGGCGCCCTTGCGCCAACGCATCAGCCACCATCGAATACTGCGCCAGCACCACGCCCTGCCCCGCCAGCGCCGCATGGATCGCCATGGACGACAGTGAATAGACCCGATAACCATCACGCAGGCCTTCATAGTCCACCTGCCGGTCCTTGAACCAGTCGCGCCAGGACGGTGGCGACGCGAACTTGGGCAACCAGTCAATCGACAGCAAGGGATACGCCAACAAGTCCTTGGGGCTATTGAGCGCAGCGTCGGCGCGTAATAACTTCGGGCTCAGCACGGGCACCACGCAATCGCGGTACAGCTCGATAGCGTTTTCGCCCGCCACGTAATCGCCGTAGGTGAAACGAAAGTCGATGTCATACCCCTCAGTCGAGGGCTCTGCATGGCTGGCGTCGAGAAACACATTGAGCTGCGGATGCTCGTCCTGCCAGGCATAGACGTGGGGTGCCAGCCACTCCGAGAGCAACGACGGCAAAGCACTGATGCGCAGGTTGCTGGCATTTTTCGAGCGTTCGACCTCGGTCTGGGCAACGCGCAGGCTTTCAAAAGCCGCAGCACAACTCTCGTGGTAACGCTGACCGGCAACGGTCAGGCGGATGCGCTTGCCGACCTTGTGGGTCAGGCTCAACCCCAGAGTGTCTTCCAGCAGCTTCATCTGCTGGCTCACCGCTCCTGCCGAAATCCCGAGGCGTCTGGCCGCCTCAACAATCCCGCCGAAACGTCCAACGGCTTCAAAAACCTGCAGGGCACGCAGGGAAGGCAAGCTGTTCATCAACATCTCCTGAGGCAAATCGACGGGTTGATACTTTAGCGCAGCTATAGGAAGCCACAGCTTTCACCCTCTTTTAGAAAAATGAAAGCCTCGTATTCTGGTCTTGCCACCCCCCGCAGCAGAACGAGGAAATTTCCCACACGAATGTAACTCTACGTAACGACACACCGTTGTTGAGTGACATGGCCCGTGCATTCCTGGCCCTAACCTATCCAGGCAACTGCTCTGGCACGCCATCCAGCGGAATTGGCCTGTAAATTGCTCATCATGTATATACAGGTACGATCAATGCACGACGTATTTGTAGCACGGTCATCACGCCGCCCCCGTCAGACAAAGGAAAATAAAAATGAAAAAACTTGTCCTCGCAGCTGTCTTAGCCCTGACATCCACCGGCATCCTGGCCAAGGACTTGACCGAGATTCGCTTCGGCGTCGACCCGACCTTCGCACCCTTCGAATCAAAAAACGAAAAGGGTGAACTGGTGGGTTTTGATATTGATCTGGGCAATGCCATCTGCGCCGAACTCAAGGTCAAGTGCAAATGGGTCGAGACCCCGTTCGACAGCAGCATCCCTGCCTTGCGGGCGAAGAAATTCGACGCGGTGTTGTCGGCCATGACCGTTAACGAGCAGCGCAAAAAGAACGTCGCGTTCTCGGACCGTCTCTACAACTCCCCTAACCGATTGATCGCCAAAAAAGACAGCGGCTTGCTGCCGACCCCGGAATCGCTGAAAGGCAAACGCGTGGGCGTCGCCCAAGGCACGACTCAAGAGGCTTACGTCAAAGCCATCTGGGCGCCGCAAGGGGTGATCATGGTCACCTACCCCAACCAGGACCTGCTGTATCCCGACCTGGTCAGCGGCCGGATCGACGCCAGCCTGACCGATGCGGCAGTGGCCGATATCGGCTTCTTGCAAACCAGCAAAAACAACGGCTTCGCCTTCGCCGGCGACGCGGTGTCCAACATCGAGATCCTCGGCGAAGGCATCGCCATCGGTCTGCGCAAGGACGACCCGGTACTGCTCGAAGCCATCAACCGGGCATTGGCCGCCATGCACCAGGACGGCACCTACGACACGATCCAGAAAAAGTACTTCACCTTCGACATCTATAACTGAAGCCCGCGTCTGAACGGTGCCGGATCACCTGCATGCAGGTGATCCGGTGCCTTGCAGTTCACTTTCGTGCAACCGGTCTGCGGACCGTCGTTGCCCATGGAGCGACAGAACATGTTCTTACAGGGCTATGGCTCACTGATCGTCGACGGGACGCTGGCGACAATCCAGCTGGCACTGCTGTCGATGCTGCTGGCCGTCACGCTGGGACTGATCGGCGCGTCAGCCAAGCTGTCCAGGCAACCGGCCGTGCGCTACCTGGCAGCGGGCTACACCACGCTGATCCGTAGCGTGCCGGATCTGGTCATCATGCTGCTGCTGTTCTTCAGCCTGCAAATCTGGCTGAACAACCTCACCGAATGGCTGCAGGTCGAGCAAATCGATATCAACCCGTTCGCCGCCGGGGTACTGACCCTGGGCTTCATTTACGGGGCGTATTTCACCGAAACCTTTCGCGGCGCCTTTCAGGCCGTGCCGGCAGGCCAGCTTGAGGCAGCCGTGGCGTACGGCATGAATCGGCGTCAGGTCTTCATCCGCGTGCTGTTCCCGCAAATGATGCGCTTCGCGCTGCCGGGCATCGGCAATAACTGGCAGGTACTGATCAAGGCGACCGCGCTGGTGTCGATCATCGGTTTGATCGATATCGTCAAAGTCACCCAGGATGCCGGCAAGAACTCGATGGACCTGTTCTTTTTCAGCGTGATCGGCGGGCTGATTTATCTGGCCCTGACCACGGTGTCCAACGGTGTATTGATGTGGCTTGAGCGCCGCTATTCGGTCGGCGTCAGAGGTGCCCAGCTATGAACGAAATCATCCAGGAATACTGGAAATCCTACCTGTGGTTCGATGGGTATCAACTCTCGGGCGTAGCCATGACCTTGTGGCTGCTGGTTGCCTCTATCGCCATCGGCGGCACCCTGGCCGTGCCACTGGCGGTAGCCCGGGTATCGCGCAATCCGCTGCTGCGCCTTCCGGTGTGGTTCTACACCTACGTGTTTCGCGGCACCCCCTTGTACATCCAGCTGCTGATTCTCTACACCGGGATTTACAGCCTGCAGGTAGTGCGCGACCAACCGACGCTGGATGCATTCTTTCGCGAGGGCATCAACTGCACGCTGCTGGCCTTTGCCCTCAACACGTGCGCCTACACCACGGAGATTTTCGCGGGCGCCATCCGCGCCACGCCCTACGGCGAAATTGAAGCCGGCCGCGCCTATGGCATGTCCGAGTTCACCCTGTACCGGCGCATCATCTTGCCTTCGGCGCTGCGCCGCTCGCTGCCGTTCTACAGCAACGAAGTGATCCTGATGCTGCACTCCACAACGCTGGCCTTCACCGCCACGGTGCCGGATCTGTTGAAGGTCGCCCGCGATGTGAACTCGGCCACTTACTCCTCGTTTGAAGCCTTTGGCCTGGCCGCCGTGTTGTACGCGGTGATGGTCTTTACCCTGGTCTGGCTGTTTCGCCGCTGCGAAAACCGCTGGCTAGCCTTCTTGCAACCGCAGGCCCATTGAACCGGCGTCACCTGGAGAACATCGAGCATGTACAAACTCAGTATCGAAGGGCTGCACAAGAAGTACGGCAATCACGAAGTCCTCAAGGGCGTGTCACTCAAGGCCAAGGCCGGTGACGTGATCAGCATCATTGGCTCCAGCGGTTCAGGCAAGAGCACGTTTTTGCGCTGCATCAACTTTCTGGAACAACCCTGCGCCGGCAGCATCACGGTGAACGACGAACCCATCCGCACCCGGCAGGATCTGAACGGGGCACTGTGCGTGGCTGACCCGCGTCAGCTGCAGAAAGTGCGGACCAAGCTGGCAATGGTGTTTCAGCATTTCAACTTGTGGCAACACATGACCGTGCTGGAAAACATCATCGAAGCCCCGGTCCATGTGCTCGGCATCAAGCGCAAGGAAGCCATCGAGCGGGCGCGCCAATACTTGCACAAGGTGGGTCTGGCACCCGAGGTCGAAAGCAAGTACCCGTCTCACCTGTCCGGCGGTCAGCAGCAGCGTGTGGCCATTGCCCGGGCCCTGGCGATGGAGCCGGAGGTCATGCTGTTCGACGAACCCACCTCGGCCCTGGACCCGGAGCTGGTCGGTGAAGTGCTCAAAGTGATGCAGGCCCTAGCCGAAGAGGGCCGCACGATGGTGGTGGTGACCCATGAAATGGGCTTTGCGCGCAATGTGTCCAACCATGTGATGTTCCTTCATCAGGGGCTGGTTGAGGAGCAAGGCCCGCCGGGCGACGTGCTGGTCAACCCCAAGAGCGAGCGCTTGACCCAGTTTCTTTCCGGGCGCTTGAAGTGAGCAGGCAAGTCGTTCAACAGGAGCAAGGCATGACAACAGGTTTCCCTTCACACCGCAGTTTTACCCTCCAGCGTGAGCAGTTCCTGGCGGCGGCCAACGAGGCAGGCGCACAACTTTACGAGTACCCGCATCCGCTTCGCGGCCCGTTCGGCGAGGCGCTTGGCACCGACGTTGCCCTCATTGGCAACCCCCAGGCAAAACACTTGCTGGTGGCACTGAGCGGCACCCACGGTGTAGAGGGTTACTACGGCTCCGACTGTCAGCGCCAATGGCTGCAGACCTTTGGCGAGCGCAGCTTGCCCGATGAAGTCGCCGTGCTGATGATTCACCTGATCAACCCGTGGGGCACGGCCTGGATGCGCCGGGTCAACGAAGACAATATCGACCTCAATCGCAACCACCTGGACTTCAACCAGCCACCGCCCGACAACCAGGCTTACGAAGCGTTGCACGGGATCTACACCTGCGACCAACTGCGCGGACCGCAACGCGAACAGGCTGACGCCCTGCTCAATGCACGGGTTCAGCGCGACGGCTGGTCGGCGGTGATGTCGATTGTCGAAGCGGGCCAGTATCGCCATCCCGACGGGCTGTTTTACGGCGGCAATGGCGCCAGCTGGTCGAATCGCACCTTGCACACGATCTTGCAGGAGCATGTGGCCCACGCCAGCAGCGTCATGTGCTTTGACCTGCACACCGGTGCCGGTGATTACGGCCATCCGATGCTGATGACCATCGCCCAAGCACCTTATCCGGCACTGGAGGATGCCCAGCGACTGTTTGGCCCGTGGCTGTTCACCCTGATGACCGGTGCTGGCAGCCACAGCGACACAGGCGTCGCCGCCACGGCTACCGGGTACACCTCGCAAGCGCTGATTGATGCCCTGCCGCATGTGCGGTTGATGCCGTTTGTAATCGAATGCGGTACCTATCCCGGCGAGCAGATTCACGGGGTGTTGCGCGATGACCAGTGGCTGCACCTGCACGGCGACCTGTTCAGCCCGCAAGCCCGGCAGATCAAACTCAAACTGCTGGAGCAATTCTTCCCGGCCGACCCTGACTGGCAAGAGCTTGTATGGGTGCGTACACGGCAGATCTGGGAGCGGGCGCTAGCGTCCCTTACCCGGTAGACCTTTGTCCTGTGGGAGCGGGCTTGCTCGCGATGGCATTAGCGCAGCGTGCCGGATGTGCCGTGTTGCTTGCATCGCGAGCAAGCCCGCTCCCACGGTTTTTTTGCGTATCCGATGCTCATCAGTTAAGAAAAACTAAAACACACAACAGTTTTAGACCTCTATTCTTACTCATGCGATGCCTCTTATTCTGGTCTCGTCCTCGCACAGGGCACCACCAGAATAATAAGGAGAGACCGCATGTTTATGCGCAACGCGTGGTATGTCGCAGCCAGTGAAACCGAGTTGGGTGAGGAGTTGCTTGCGGTCAAGCTGCTCAACGAATCTGTCGTGTTGTACCGCAAGGGTGATGGCACCCCGGTAGCCCTGGAGGATGCGTGTCCGCACCGCAAGCTGCCGCTGTCATTGGGCCGACGCAAAGGTGATGACATCGAGTGCGGCTATCACGGCCTGACCTTCGACTGCTCCGGCAGCTGCGTAAAAGCCCCTGGCAGCAGCCATGTGCCCAAAGGCGCCAAAGTGCGCAGCTACCCGCTGCAGGTGCGTTACGGCCTGATCTGGATCTGGATGGGCGGCGCCGAACTGGCCGATGCCGACAAGATCTGTCACGTACCCGAGTGGGGCGATCCTGACTGGGGCCTGAACCGTGGCGACAGCATGATCATTCCTTGCAACTACCTGTACATGACCGACAATCTGCTTGATCCGTCCCATGTGGCCTGGGTCCACCAGTCCTCTTTCGGCAATGCCGCCTGTGCCCAGGAACCGCTGCAAACCACAGTGACCGATGTCGGCGTGATCGTTTCGCGCTGGATGCGTGACGTTGAAGTCGCGCCCTTCTATGCCAAGTTCGTCAAATTCAGCGGCCACTGTGATCGCAAGCAACACTACGAAGTCCACTACCCGGCCCAGGCCATCATCAAGGCCATCTTCACCCCGGCGGGCACAGGCAGTGATGACGGCGCGCTGCATGAGCAGGTATTCCTGATGAACTCCTACAACTTCATGACCCCCATCGACGACTCGAACACGCGCTACTACTGGTTTCAAGTGCGTAATTTCGACCAGGACAACGAGGACATTTCCCGTCAGTTTGACGAAGACGTGCGCCACGCGTTTGCCGAGGACCGGGTTGTACTCAGCGCTGTGCATCAGGGCATGACCCACAAGCGCAGCCCGAATATTGACCTGGCTTCCGACGCGGGGCCGCTGCGGTTTCGACGCAATCTCGCGCGACTGATTGCCCTTGAGCAACCCCAGGAACTGATTCCGCTGGTGTCCGCCCCGAATGCCGTGGAGGCCTGAGATGAGCACTCAAACACCGGGTTTCAGCGCCTGGCGGGTGATCGACAAGCAACCTGAAAGTGCACTCATCACCTCCTTCGTCCTGGCGCCCGCAGACGGTATCAGCCAGCTTGATTTTCGCCCCGGCCAATTCCTCACACTGCGCCTGACACTGACAGACCGCAGCACGGTGCTACGCAATTACAGCTTCAGTGCCTGCGCTGCCAATGGGCGCCAGGTGCGGATTTCGGTCAAGCGCGAACCTGCGCCCTTCGACCAGCCCCATTTGCCTTCCGGGCTGGGCTCCAGCCATCTGCACGACTGTGTGCAGGTGGGAGACCTGCTGGAAGTGGCGGGGCCGTCCGGCACGTTTGTGCTGGACGAGATCAGTACCCGGCCTGTGCTGCTGTTCAGCGGCGGGGTCGGTCTGACACCCATGGTCAGCATGCTCCACACCCTGAGCCAGCAATCCGGCCGGGCCGTGCACTTTGTGCATGCCTGCGAGAACGGGGCGGTACATGCCTTGCGCGAGGAGGTCCTGGCGCTGGCCGACAGGCGCTCGGGCATTGCCGTGCATTTTTGCTACCGCAACCCGGCTGCAGACGACAGAGGGCGTTATCACAGCGAAGGACTGATCACGCGCCAAACCCTGCAACAGCTGCTGCCACTGGACGATTACGATGTCTACCTGTGCGGGCCCCGTCCGTTCATGCAGGCAAACTGGCGCCTGTTACGCAGCCTCGGGGTCGCCAGGGAGCGTATTCACTATGAATTTTTTGGACCGGCCGCCGTGCTGGAAGAAGACGAAGTCAGTGCGGTTGCAGAACCCGCCATCGTCCCGACTTCTGCACGCACGGATGACGACACCCTGAGTGTCTGCTTCATGCCGTCCGGCACCCGGGTGATGTGGAATGAAAGCTGTAACTCGCTGCTGGAACTGGCCGAACAGGCCGGGCTGGAACCCGCCTTCAACTGCCGTGCGGGGCTGTGCAACACCTGCCAGGTCCGGCTGCAGGAGGGCACCGTGGAGTATCTGGAAGAACCCCTGGATACACCCCAACCCGGCAACATCCTGCTGTGCTGCACACGCCCCACCAGCGCCATTACCGTGCAGTTGTAGCCAGACACAAAAACGCCGGGGCAAGCCCGGCGTTTTTATGAATCTGGTTTCAGGTATTGGCCTGAGGGCGCTTGTGACGCTCCATGTAACGTTCGACATACGAACATGAAGGAATCACCTCGTACCCCATCTTGTCGGCGTAATCGAGCGCCTGCTCCGTCAATGCTGCCGCAATACCCCGACCACGCAGGGCGTTAGGCACGAACGTGCGATAGATATCCAGAGTCTGCTTGCCCAAATCCATGTAGGTCAGGTAAGCACGATGACCGTCGACAGTGGTCTCAAACTGGTGACCTGCCTGGTCATGGTGGATAGACAACGCCTCGCTCATCTTTGCTCCTTCGCGGGTCTTGTACCGTGACCCCTACCTTACTGTTGTTTTTCCGCCGAGGGAACTACTACGCCATCAGGCACGCGCTGCCAGCACAGAATGTGTGAACCCGCCTGATTAAAGAGTAGCCACTCTCAATGCAAATGTTCAATTCATGGGGTCGGCAATTGTCCGCAAAACAAGCCTGCTAAAACGTTTCGTCAGCCCGACAACCTTAAAGTAGCCCTGAACATTTCCGGAAGGTTGAGGCTATGACGTAGAACCACACTTAAAGTCACGTTGTGCCCTCAACGAGCACGCCCCTGACCGCACTCCAAACTGACTGTTTTACAAGCACAATCAGTTAAAGCTAGCCCATCAACAATGCTGGCCAAATATTTTTTTTGGTTCTTGCGCTAGGTCATTTTACTTACTACAAGTAATGGGTACTATGTACGCCGGCTGTTTCCTCACTTTGAAGGAGCAGCTTTAATTAGAAAGTCCTTGAAGGGGAACACGATGAACAACGTTCTGAAATTCTCTGCTCTGGCATTGGCCGCAGTTCTGGCTACCGGTTGCAGCAGCGTATCTAAAGAAACTGAAGCCCGTCTGACTGCAACTGAAGATGCAGCAGCTCGCTCCCAGGCTCGTGCTGACGAAGCCTACCGTAAAGCTGACGAAGCTCTGGCTGCTGCTCAAAAAGCACAACAGACTGCTGATGAAGCAAACGAGCGCGCTCTGCGCATGCTTGAAAAAGCAAGCCGCAAGTAATAGTCCTTCGGGATTGTTATCAAGCCGACCTATTTATAGGTCGGCTTTTTTATTGCCTGCCGGCCACTAAGCAGGCAATAAAAAAGCCGCCGAAGGTATTAACCGCGGCGGCTTTTTATTGCGCGTTTTTAGTGCGTTTTACTGCACGTAATCCAGAGACTGGCCATCCGCCACTGGCGAATTGGATATGCCGATCTCTGCAGGTATACCGGTCTCGGCACCCACAACAGGGAACGCCTTGTCTTTGTCTATCTGGATGTTGTTTTCCAGGGCTTTGTGCTTGAGCAAAAAGTTCATGAACGCGGCGTACTTGTTTTGCAAGTCTTCAGGGGTCAAATGGGACTTGTCGCTGACGGCCAGCAGCGAGCCATCCTTGACGTTCAACGGCTCATGGACCTCAAGGAAGACCTTGCCGCCGCTGACACCAATCTTGTACGGCTCGTTGATGATTCGCACCGGTGTTCCGACAGGCACCATTCGCGACATTTCAAGCACGTTCTGGTTCAGCATGCGGAAGCAGCCATGGCTGGTTCCGGTACCAATGCCGAACTTGGCGTTCGAACCATGGATCAGGTAACCCGGCATGCCAAGCGTGAACTTGAAAGGGCCCAACGGGTTGTCAGGCCCTGCAGGCACGACGTTGGGCAGCGGATCGCCGTTTCTGGCGTGCTCGGCCTTGATCGAAGCCGGTGGCGTCCAGGTCGGATTGGGTGTCTTGGCGGTGATCTTGGTCTGGCCCAGAGGCGAGCCCCAACCTTCGCGGCCAATCCCCAGCGGGAAGGTGTAGACCTTGTTCTGGTCCTTGGGGAAGTAATACAAACGATATTCGGCCAGGTTGATCACGATCCCTTCACGTTTGCCCGGCGGCAGGATGAACTGGGTTGGCAACACGATATCGGTGTCGACGATCGTACCATCCAGGTTCTTCTTGACCGGCAACCAGGCATCCACTCCCGGGTTGGCTGCGATCATTTCCGAATAGCCCAGTTCGTACTTGTTTCCCAGATCAGCAAAGGAGTCTTCGTACTTGCCCTTGATGACCTGCACTTCGCCGACCACATCTTCGCCAGGCGGTGGCAGCGGGAATTCAAGCGCAACAGCGGGACCCGCAACACAAAGTGCGGCAACTGACAGGTAGCGGGTGACGGCAGGTAGGCGCGACAACATCCGGAACATCCTTCGCATAATCAACGGGGGACAAAAAAGGGAGTGTACACCGCGCCCACGGGGAGCGTGAGCCGGCTAGGGCATCAAACAGGTAACATCATAGTTCAAAGCGTAACTCTGGCCAGATAGGCTCGGTGCCACGCCGCTGGGACTCGATAATTGCCCTGCACAGCGGGCATAGCCGGTGGTCTTGAAAGACCTTGCGCGTGACATCCGACCAGCGCGGCTGGGCAGGCAGCAATGAGCCACACAACGTACGGTCAATGGTGCCTCCCAGCTCCAATTGACGCGTCACCAGATGCACCCGTACCTCCTGGCAGGCGAACAGATCGAGCTGTTCGTCAGGCTCGATCAGTTGATAGGCATATAAAGACCAGGCAGGACGCGACATCGGGGGCTCCAAATCGGGGGGGCGCCACCTTAGCCGAAACACTGCCACTAGAAAAGCATCAAAGCAGGGGTTTTAGCGCCGGCCACACATTATCCAGCAAAAGCCCCTGCGCCCCGACCGCCGGGTGGATGCGATCGGCCTGCATCAGCTCGGGTTTACCCCCCACGCCCTCAAGGAAAAACGGCACCAGCGGGACGTTTTTTTCCTTGGCCAGTTCGCCATACACGGCGGCAAAAGCCTGGGTGTAGCGCGCACCGTAATTGGGCGGCAACTGCATACCCAGCAACAGCACCTTGGCACCCGCCTGCCTGGAGGCGTCAATCATGCCTGCAAGATTTTGTTTCAATTGCGCTGGCAACTGGCCACGCAGCCCATCGTTGCCACCCAATTCGACAATCACCACATCGGGTTTATGCTCTGCAAGCAGCGCAGGCAGGCGCGCAAGCCCTCCAGCGCTGGTGTCACCGCTGATCGAAGCGTTGACCACCTGGTCGTCGTATCCTTGCTCCTTGAGCCGCTGTTCGAGCAAAGACACCCATCCCAGACGGGTATCCAGTCCGAAAGCCGCGCTGATACTATCGCCAACAATCAGTATTGTTCCCGCCGTTGCCGTCTGCGCCATGCACATCAGGGCCAGAGCAGCACTTAAAAACCACACACGCATTGGATTCTCCATGGGCGAAAGTATTCTCACCGCGCAGAACCTTAGCAAAGTGGTTCCCAGCGCGGAAGGCGAGTTAACCATCCTGCACCCCTTGAACCTTGAATTGAGCAAGGGCGACAGTCTGGCGATTGTCGGCGCATCCGGCTCGGGCAAGTCCACCTTGCTGGGTTTGCTGGCTGGCCTGGACCTGCCAAGCCAAGGTGAAGTGATACTGGCCGGTCGGGCCCTGAGCACACTGGACGAAGACCAGCGAGCCCGGGTTCGGGCCGAACACGTGGGTTTTGTGTTCCAGTCTTTCCAGTTGCTCGACAGTCTCAACGCCCTGGAAAACGTCATGCTGCCCCTGGAGCTTGAGGGCCGAAAGGACGCCCGCGAACATGCCCGCCATTTGCTGGAACGTGTCGGCCTGGGCCAGCGCCTGAGCCATTCACCGCGCCAGCTTTCCGGCGGTGAACAACAGCGGGTCGCCATTGCACGGGCATTTGCGGCCAACCCGGATGTGCTGTTTGCCGATGAACCCACCGGCAACCTGGACAGTCACACCGGCGAGCGCATCACCGACCTGCTCTTCGAACTGAACAAGGAACGCGGCACCACCCTGGTGCTGGTGACCCACGACGAACGCCTGGCCCATCGCTGCCGTCGCCTGATCCGCCTTGAAGCTGGCCATCTGGTCGGCCCTCTGGAGCCCTGATGGCACGCCTGCCGCTGTTGCGCCTGCTAAGCCTTGCCGTACGCCAATTGCTGCGCGATGCCCGCGCAGGCGAGTTGCGCGTGCTGTTCTTTGCCCTCCTGGTTGCGGTCGCAGCCAGCACCGCCATCGGTTACTTCGGTGCCCGCCTCAATGGCGCGATGCTGTTGCGCGCCACCGAGTTCCTGGGCGCCGACCTGGTGCTTGATGGCAGCTCCCCGGCCCGTGAAGAACAAATCAAGGCCGGTACCGATCTGGGACTCAAGCACGCTCGCGTGGTCGAGTTTGCCAGCGTGATCGCTACCGACAACGGCATTCAGCTGTCCAGCATCAAGGCGGCAGACGATGCCTACCCGTTGCGCGGCGAGCTGAAAAGCGCCCCCCAACCCTATGCCGAAGAACAACCCGGCGGTGGCCCCAGGCCCGGGGAAGCCTGGGCCGAAGCCCGACTGCTGACCGCCCTGGATCTCAACATCGGCGATCAAATCGATGTCGGCTCAAAAACCGTACGCATTTCCCGCGTACTGACTTACGAGCCTGACCGCGCCGGCAATCTGTACAGCCTTACCCCGCGGGTGCTGATCAACCTGGAGGATCTGGCCGCCACCGGGATCGTCCAACCGGGCAGCAGGGTCACCTATCGCGAACTGTGGCGAGGTGAAGCGCCAGCCCTTGAATCCTATCGAGGGTTAATCAAACCCGGCCTGGACCCCAACCAGCGCCTGCTGGACGGCCGTGATGGCAATCAACAAATCGGCGGGGCGCTGGGCAAGGCCGAGCGCTACTTGAACATGGCCAGCCTGGTGGCGGTCCTGTTGGCGGGCGTGGCCGTGGCGTTGTCTGCAACGCGCTTTGCCAATCGCCGCTTCGATGCCAGTGCCCTGCTGCGCTGCCTGGGCCTGTCGCGGCGCGAAACACTGTGGCTGTTCACCTTGCAACTGGCCGTGCTCGGGCTGCTGGCCAGCCTTGCAGGCGCCATGCTTGGCTGGCTGGCCCAGCTCGGACTGTTCGCCCTGCTGCACGACCTGCTGCCCTCTGACGTGCCGCCCGGCGGCCTGATGCCGGCGATCGCCGGGATGGGCACCGGGCTGGTGGCGCTGGCAGGTTTCGCATTGCCGCCACTGGCGGCACTGGGTCGCGTACCGCCGCTGCGGGTCTTGCGACGCGACATGCTGCCTATCCCGGCCAGCACCTGGACCGTCTACGGTGCGGCGCTGCTGGCACTGGGCCTGATCATGTGGCGCATGAGCCTCGATCTGGTGCTGACGTTCGCCCTGCTGGGGGGTGGCGTGATTGCCGCGCTGGTGCTGGGCGGCATCCTGCTGCTGGGCCTGCAAAGCCTGCGCCGCCTGCTGGCACGCGCCTCGCTGCCCTGGCGCCTGGGGCTGGGCCAGTTGCTGCGCCACCCGCTGGCAGCCGCGGGCCAGGCCCTGGCCTTTGGCCTGATCCTGCTGTCGATGGGCCTGATCGCCCTGCTGCGCGGCGAACTGCTCGACACCTGGCAAAACCAGTTGCCCAAGGACGCGCCCAACTACTTTGCCCTCAACATCCTGCCCGCCGACAAGGACGCATTCGGCGCCCACCTGATGACCCTGCAGGCTCAGGCTGCGCCGCTGTACCCGGTTATTCCGGGGCGCTTGATCAGTATCAATGGCGAGCCGGTGCAGGACATCGTCAGCAAGGACTCCAGCGGCGACCGGGCCATTCAGCGCGATTTGAGCCTGACCTGGGCGGCCAACCTGCCTGCGGACAACGAATTGACCGCAGGCACCTGGTGGACCCAACAGCCAGCCGCCGATGTACCCGGCGTCTCGGTCGAAGCCAAAGTCGCCGAAAGCCTGAAGCTGAAATTGGGCGATCGCCTGATCTTCACCGTGGCCGGGGTCAACCGTGAAGCACAGGTCACCAGTTTGCGCAGCATCAACTGGGACAACTTCCAGCCCAACTTCTTCATGATTTTCCAACCCGGCACCTTGCAGGACTTGCCGGCCACCTACCTCACCAGCTTTTACCTGGCTCCGGGGCACGACAAGGAAGTCATCGAGTTGTCGCGCCGCTTTCCGGCCGTGACCATTCTGCCCATCGATGCCCTGCTTGAGCAGTTGCGCAGCATCCTGGCGCAAGTGACCATCGCCGTGGAATACGTGCTGCTGTTCGTGTTGGCAGCGGGCATGGCGGTGCTGTTTTCCGGCTTGCAGTCCACCCTGGATGAACGCATTCGCCAGGGCGCCCTGCTCAGGGCATTGGGCGCCGAGCGGCAGTTGCTGATCAAGGCCAGGCGCATCGAGTTCGGCCTGCTGGGTGCCACCAGCGGCTTGCTCGCAGCGTTAGGCGCCGAGCTGGTCAGCCTGGTGCTTTACCGCTTTGCCTTTGACCTGCCGTGGTCCCCGCACCCGTGGCTGCTGCTGTTGCCGGTGCTGGGCGCCCTGATGGTGGGGGGTGCAGGCGTGTTTGGGACGCGCAGAGCGCTCAATGCCAGCCCGCTGACAGTGTTGCGCGAGGGCTGATAGACTCGCGCCCTCCTCTGCACACGGATTGCCCATGAGCCGCTATCGCCCTCCCCGCCCTGCCGGCACCGCGCTGATCACCCCTGAAGGTGAAGCGCGGATGCGCGCCGAGCTGCACGAGTTGTGGCACGTGCGCAGGCCCCAGGTGACGCAGTCTGTCAGCGAAGCCGCAGCCCAGGGCGACCGCTCTGAAAACGCCGAATACACCTACGGCAAAAAAATGCTACGCGAAATCGATAGCCGCGTGCGTTTCCTGACCAAGCGTCTTGAAAGCCTCAAGGTGGTCAGCGAAAAACCCAGCGATCCGAACAAGGTTTATTTCGGCGCCTGGGTCACCATTGAAGATGAAGACGGCAAACAGTCGCGCTACCGCATCGTCGGGCCCGATGAGCTTGACCTCAAGCAAGGCCTGATCAGCATCGACTCCCCACTTGCCCGGGCGCTGATCGGCAAGGCGCTGGATGCCGAAGTCCAGGTACAGACACCCACCGGGGAGCAGTGGGTGTACATCGTCGCGATTGACTACCCGTAGCGCTCAGGGTGCCGTGGCCTGTCGGTACTGACGCGGGGTGAAGCCGGTCAATGCCTTGAACTGTCGGGTGAACGCGCTGTGGTCGGTGTAGCCGCACTGCAGGGCAACTTCAGTGATGGGGATATCGGTCAGCAACAGCCGATGAGCATGCTCCAGACGAACCTTCTGAATCATCTGCCGCGGCGTAAGGTGGAACACCCGCTTGCAGTACCGCTCCAGTTGCGCCACTGAAATCCCGGCAATGCGCGTCAACTCGCCCAGGGTGACGCGACGGTTGAAATGCAGGCGGATGTGCTCGTCTACCGCCGCCAGCCGCTGATAGGCCGGGTGAGTGTCACTGGCCGACTGCAGGTCAACCGAAATCCCGGCCAGGCCGATGATTGCACCGTCCCGGTTGTACAGGGGGCGCTTGTGCGTCAGGCACCAGCCCGGCTCCCGGCTCCCGTACAAATGCAGTTCCAGCTGATCTTCCAGCACCAGCCCCTGCTCCAGCACGCGTCGATCCTGTTCGGTATAGCCAGGCCCCAATTGCTCAGGAAATACCTCGGCGCTGGTTTTGCCCAGCAGGGGTTGCAACTGCTTCAAGCCGCAACGCTGCACCAGCGTGCGGTTGGCCAAGACGTAGCGCGCCTGAATGTCCTTGATAAAGATCGCGGCATTGGGAATCACATCCAGCATCGGCAGCAAAAGCGCCACGCCTGACAGCAATTGTTCAAGGGTCTCGGGACGACTCAGGTCGCTCCCCTGGCACAGGGCTGCAAAAGCATTCTGCGTCATGAATCTCACTCCAAAACTGCACAACCTGTGCGAAACCAGCCTTGGGCCATTGTGCCGATTTCGTCATCGGCATCAACCGAAAAGATCAATCGCAAACCTCTTCAGGCCTTCAATCTAAAGACATTGCACACCTCCCGGCCGCTGCTCTCTTCTAATGGATAGGTTTATGAAGCAGGTACATATCATTGACTCACACACCGGCGGCGAACCCACCCGCCTGGTGATCAAAGGTTTTCCACAACTGTCCGGTCATACCATGGTCGAGAAGCGCGATGCCTTGCGCGACCAGCATGACCAGTGGCGCCGGGCCTGCCTGCTGGAGCCTCGCGGCAATGATGTACTGGTCGGCGCGCTGTATTGCGAACCGGTTTCGCCAGATGCCACCTGCGGCGTCATCTTCTTCAACAATGCCGGCTACCTGGGCATGTGCGGGCACGGCACCATCGGCCTCGTTGCCTCGCTGCACCACCTGGGCCTGATCGAGACCGGCGTGCACAAAATCGACACCCCGGTCGGCCCGGTCAGCGCCACCCTGCACGAGGATGGCAGCGTGACCGTGGGCAATGTGCCCGCTTACCGCTACCGCAAGCAGGTGGCCGTTGAAGTACCGGGGCACGGTCAGGTGTTCGGCGATATCGCCTGGGGCGGCAACTGGTTTTTCCTGGTTTCCGATCATGGCCATGCCCTGCAACTGGACAACGTCGAAGCCCTGACCGAGTACACCTGGGCGATGCTCAAAGCCCTGGAGGCCCAAGGTATCCACGGCGAAGACGGCGCCCTGATCGACCACATCGAACTGTTTGCCGACGACGACCAGGCAGACAGCCGCAACTTCGTCATGTGCCCGGGCAAGGCCTACGACCGCTCCCCATGCGGCACCGGCACCAGCGCCAAGCTGGCATGCCTGGCGGCCGATGGAAAACTGGCTCCAGGCCAGCCCTGGGTGCAAGCAAGCATTACCGCCAGCCAGTTCGTCGGCAGCTACCAGTGGGAAGGCGAACGTATCCGCCCGTTCATTACCGGCCAGGCCTTCATGACCGCCGACAGCACGCTGCTGATTGACGAAAAAGATCCTTTCGCGTGGGGCATTTAAGCCCCCGGTTCCACACCCGTCCGAATAAACGACTCCAGGAGTTACAACAATGAGCGACAACATTTTCACCGGCTGCATGCCTGCCCTGATGACCCCTTGCACCGCCCAGCGCAAGCCGGATTTCGACGCCCTGGTCGCCAAAGGCCGCGAACTGATCGACATCGGCATGAGCGCAGTCGTTTACTGCGGCTCAATGGGTGACTGGCCTCTGTTGACCGAAGCCGAACGTCAGGAAGGTGTGGCACGACTGGTGGCTGCGGGCATCCCGACCATCGTCGGCACCGGCGCCGTAAACAGCCGCGAAGCCGTGTCCCACGCAGCGCACGCAGCCAAGGTCGGCGCCAAGGGCCTGATGGTGATTCCGCGACTGCTGTCCCGCGCAGCCTCGCCTGCTGCACAAAAAGCCCATTTCGCCGCCATCCTGCAGGCGGCTCCAGAGCTGCCGGCGGTGATCTATAACAGCCCTTATTATGGCTTCGCCACCCGCGCCGACCTGTTCTTCGAACTGCGCCGCGAATACCCGAACCTGATCGGCTTCAAAGAGTTCGGCGGTGCTGCCGACATGCGTTACGCCGCCGAAAACATCACATCCAAGGACGATGACGTGACCCTTATGGTCGGTGTCGATACCCAAGTGGTCCACGGTTTCGTCAACTGCAACGCCACCGGCGCCATCACCGGTATCGGCAACGCCCTGCCACGGGAAGTGCTGCAACTGGTAGCCCTGAGCAAGCAGGCCGCCACCGGTGATCCCAAGGCCCGCCGTCTGGCCCGCGAGCTGGAAGCCGCCCTTGGCGTGCTCTCGTCATTCGATGAAGGCACCGACCTGGTGCTCTACTACAAGCACCTGATGGTGCTCAATGGCGACACCGAGTACACCCTGCACTTCAACGATACCGACGCGCTCAGCGATGCCCAGCGCCATTACGCCGAGAACCAGTACACCCTGTTCCGCCAGTGGTACAAAAACTGGTCCGCAGAACAGAGCGTCGCCTAAGGCTTCGCTGCACCCTCAAGCCCGCGGCGCACATCAGGTGCGCCGCCTTGCTCGCGCCCCAACCCATTCTCCCAGGAACACGTCATGACTCTGACAGGCAACATGCTGATCGGTCAGCAAGCCATCACCGGTAGCCGCGAAGCCATCCGCGCGATCAACCCCGCCACCGGCACTGCGCTCGATCCGGCCTACCCCGGCGGTACCGGCGAACATGTCGAGCTGGCGTGCGCCTTGGCCTGGGAAGCTTTTGACCGCTTTCGTGAAACACCCCTGGCGGCTCGCGCCACGTTCCTCGAAACCATTGCCGATGAAATCGAAGCCCTGGGCGATGAGTTGATCGACCGTGCCGTGAGCGAGTCAGGCTTGCCGCGCCCGCGCATCGTCGGTGAGCGTGGCCGGACCTGCCAGCAGCTGCGCACATTTGCCCGCACCGTGCGCGCCGGTGAATGGCTCGATGTCCGGGTAGACAGTGCCTTGCCAGAGCGTCAGCCCCTGCCCCGTTCAGACCTGCGTCAACGCCAGGTGCCCCTCGGGCCGGTGGCGGTGTTCGGTGCCAGCAACTTCCCGCTGGCCTTTTCCGTCGCGGGTGGCGACACCGCATCGGCCCTGGCCGCTGGCTGCCCGGTGGTGGTCAAGGCCCATAGCGCTCACCCCGGCACCAGCGAACTGGTTGGCCATGCGGTTGCACGGGCGGTGAAAAAATCGGGCCTGCATGCCGGTGTGTTTTCGCTGCTGTTCGGCTCCGGTCGCGAGGTGGGCATCGCCCTGGTCAGCGATCCCCGCATCAAAGCCGTCGGCTTTACCGGCTCTCGCAGCGGTGGCCTGGCCTTGTGCAAGGCGGCACAGGCGCGCCCCGAACCCATCCCGGTGTACGCGGAAATGAGTTCGATCAATCCCGTCGTGCTCTTCCCTGGCGCGCTACAGGCTCGCGGCGAAGCCCTGGCACAAGGCTTTGTGGCCTCCCTGACCCAAGGGGCTGGCCAGTTTTGCACCAACCCGGGGCTGGTCATTGCCCACCAGGGCCCCGCTCTGGATCTATTCATCAGCGCCGCAGCCGAGCGGGTAAAGAGCAGCCCTGCGCAGACCATGCTCACCCCCGGGATTTTCCAGGCATATGAAGCTGGCGTCGGCTCGCTGCACGAACTGAGCAGCGCGCAAGAAGCCGCAGCAGGCTTGAAAGGCGATACACCCAACCAATGCCAGGCTCACCTGTTCGTCACCCGGGCCCGGGACTTTATCGCCGATCCGGCGTTGCAGGCCGAGGTATTCGGGGCCGCGTCGCTGGTCGTGCAATGCGCCGATGATGAAGAAATCCGCCAGGTCTTCGAACACCTGGAAGGTCAGTTGACCATCACCCTGCAACTGGATGACGCAGACCTGGAAAGTGCCAGGGCCTTGCTGCCCATTCTGGAACGCAAAGCCGGACGCCTGCTGGTCAACGGCTGGCCGACCGGGGTTGAGGTGTGCGACGCGATGGTCCACGGCGGTCCTTTCCCGGCCACCTCGGACACCCGTACCACGTCGGTCGGCACTGCGGCTATCCTGCGTTTCCTGCGCCCGGTCTGCTATCAGGACTTCCCGGACAGCTTGTTGCCCAGCGCACTCAAGCATGACAATCCTCTGCAACTGCGTCGCCTGCTCGATGGCCACAGAGAAGCCCAACCCAATGCCTGATCATTTCAGCTCGAACAGCGCGCACCCGACCCCTGACATCGCAGTGGTCGGGGCTGGCATTATCGGCGTCGCCTGCGCCCTGCAGCTGGCACGCCAGGGCCTGCGGGTGGTGGTCATCGACCAACAGGAACCGGGCCAGGGTGCTTCGTTCGGCAATGCCGGGCACCTGGCAACCGAACAGGTATTCCCGATTGCCGACCTGTCCATTCTCAAGCGCTTGCCCGCCATGCTCATGGACCCGATGGGCCCCCTGCGCCTGGACTGGAAATACATGCCCCGCGCCCTGCCCTGGTTTACCCGCCTGCTGCTGAACCTGCGCCCGGCGCCATTCCAGCGCACCGTCGCCGGTATCCGCGCCCTCAACGAGAGCAGCCTGCTGGCCTGGCACCGGCTGCTCGACGGCATTGACTGCCCCGGTCTGATGAGGGAGGACGGCTCGTTGCTGGTCTACGAGCGACCTGAATCGCGCCCGGCGCTCGAAGCACTTCAGGCGCGTATGCGTCAGCAACAGGTACCGGTCGAGTTCTGGCAAGCCAGGGCGGTACACGAGACCGCACCGCAACTCAGCGAGCAGATTCAGGGCGGGTTGTTTTTTCCGGCTACCGGGCATTTTATCGACCCCTATCGCGTGGTCTGCGAACTGGTGAACGCCGCCAAAACCTGCGGTGTGCAGTTCCTCAAGCAACCGGTCACGGGCGGGCAACTGAGCGAAGCCGGCGTAAACCTGGTTACCCCTCAGGGCCGTGTGACGGCCCGGCGGGTAGTGATCGCCTGCGGCGCCCACTCGGCGAAACTCACTGCCGAGCTGACCGGCAAAAAGGTCCCTCTGGATACCGAGCGCGGCTATCACCTGATGCTGCCCCACGAACATGACCGGCTGCCTTTTGCCGTCACCTCGCTGGAGCGCAAGTTCATCATGACCCCGATGACTGACGGTCTGAGGCTGGCGGGTACGGTTGAGTTCGCAGGGTTGCAGGCGCCACCGAGCATGGAGCGCGCCTGGCAGCTGCATCGACTGAGCAAAGGGTTGTTCCGTCGGGACTTGAGCGCAGAAGCCGCCACGCCCTGGATGGGCTTTCGGCCGTCGCTGCCAGACTCGTTGCCGATCATCGACACCGTGTGCGACGGCAAGGTGCTGCTTGCTTTCGGTCATCAGCATCTGGGCCTGACCCAGGCAGCGGTGACTGCAGAAATGATTACGCAGTTGGCGGGGGCAACGAGTGCCCATGCGCTACCTGAGCTGCACCCTTACCGGCTGGACCGTTTCTGATCCCATCCGTAGCAGCTGCCGTAGGAACGAGGCTGCGTTCGGCTGCGAAGCAGTCGTAAAACCAGATATCGAGGTGGGTCAGGTAAAGCCCGGGCTCAGGATTTACGGTCGCTTCGCAACCGGACGCAGCCTCGTTCCTACGGCAGCTGCTACGGGGTTTGAGCCTCAACGCAGGGTTATCAGCCCCTGACGGCACACGCGGGTCAGGTGGTGAATCACTCGCTCGGCATCATCGGCGCCGGGGGACTGAATCACTGCCAGGTCGAAACTGTCAGCGGCAAATCGCGCCAGCTGATCACCCTCTTCCACAAACTGGATCAAAAACGCAGTAGCGCGCCCCTTGCGACGCGGCCAGCCATCCAGGCAACGCAGCAGTGTGGGCTGGTGTTTACCGCCCAGGAGGATTTTTGGATTGCGCAAGGCAGGACTGGCCGAGATCGGCGCAAGACGTACTAGGGGACGTGGGTGACTCATGTATCGGTTCTCCGCCTCAAGATTCTGCGTGGCAGGTGAGAGGCATCACCGAACCAGCGCTTTAGCGGTATTTCGAGGCGTGCTTCAAGCCTCTTAGACGGTCCCTGGACCCTCTGGCGCCCCGCAAGTAGCTGTTTAAATCGGCGCAAGAAAACATCCTAGATAAACCGGCTTACAACTGTCAACAATCCAGTAAAACGAAAAAGGCCCGCGCTGGGCGGGCCTTTTGGCGAACATTCGGTTTTCAGTCGGTTATCGCACGGTCAAGGGACACCTTGCCTGCACCTTCGAACAAGACCGCAATAGTGCCGCCCAGCAGGGCCAGGGCAAATTCATAACCGTTGTTGGCCATGAACAGTCCGTTGTGGATATGCACCGAGAAGATCGCCACCAGCAGGGTGAACGTCAGGCCCAATGCCGCAGGTCGCGCCAGCAGCCCCACGATCAGCGCCAGACCACCCAGAAACTCGGTACCGCCCGCCAGCGCTGCCATCAGCGTGCCCGGTGCCAGGCCGATGCTTTCCATCCATTGCGCGGTTCCTGCCAACCCGCCGCCGCCAAACCAGCCAAACAGTTTTTGCGAACCGTGAGCAGCAAAGATGATGCCTACGAAAATACGCAAAACAGTCAAACCATAACCTGCGCGGCTGCCCAGTACGGTATGGATCAATTTGCTCATGGTGGAATCCTTTAGGTAATCAGTTGGGGAATGCTCGCCATACTAATCAGTTTTTAGAATGTTAAAAGTCGAATAAACCCAAGACAACCATCAGTTTATTCGATTACTTGCGTGAGGCCAGTTCAGCTTTTGCGGGTTCCAGGGAGTCGCGCTCCCGATCAAAGGCCAAATAGTATTTATTCACGCTATTAACATAGCTGACAGCGCCCATTCCCACCTGCTCCATGGCAATACGTTCAACCTGAAAGAACCATTGATTGGGGTTCAATCCGCGCCGCCGGGCCTCGGCCCGCATGCCTTGTACCCGCTCGGGGCCCATGTTGTAGGCCGCCAGGACAAAGGCCATGCGCTCGCGCTCGTTGAGTTTGGGGCTGGCAAAGAACTTGCGACGGATCAAGGCCAGGTACCGGGCACCGGCCTGTACATTGTTATCGACGTTTTGAATATTGCTGACCCCCACCCGTTGCGCCGCAGAGGGGGTGATTTGCAACAGCCCCGTCGCCCCGCCAACGCCCTTGGCATTCGGGTCAAGGGTTGATTCCTTGAACGCCAGTGCCGCCAGGTTCAACCAGTCCATCCCCTGCTGCCGGGCATGCTTTTGCAACACCGGACGCAGTTTTTCAAGCTTCTGCCGGTCGGCTCGGGCCAAGGGGTAATGCACCCGGTACAAGCGGCGATAAACCCGCTCAAACGCCACATCCTGATCGGCCGGTGCCTTATAGCCGTCCAGAAAGCGGTCGATACTGGCACGCAACATCGAGGCATCACGGCGCACGTACCAGCGCATCGCTTCGGGTTCGCTGACCAGCACCTTGCGGTCAAAACGCAGCTTGGGCATCAACGTGGCCCAGCGCTCGGCAATCGGGCGCTCAACGATAGTCAGGTGAAAAATGCCTGCCTGCACCATTTCCAGCACATCTTCCACGGCCAGAGTCGGGTCTACCCATTCGATCCTGACCGGCGGCAATTTGCGCAGCGCCAGCTTTTGATTGATCAAATTGACCGCGGCACCCGCCGCACTGCCCGTGGTCAACGCCACCGTGCGTCCCGACAGCTGTTCCAGGTGGGTAAAGCGGCGCTCGCCCTTGACCCCCACCAGCAGCAACGGCACATCGTCGACGATCGGGTCACTGGCGCTGATGGCGCGGGTGGGCTTGAAATCGATCAGTTCCCCCGGCGCAACCACATCGCCTTCTCCACGGGACAAGGCGCCGAGAAGCTGGTCCTTGGCTTTGGGAATGATCTTGAGGGTGACTTCCTGGCCGTCGCGGGCATGGCTGTTGAGAAAGCGTTCATACGCCCGCAGACGGTGGTATTCAACGCCAATGGCCTGGCCTTGCACTTCACCCGAACTGTTGCGGCTTTGATTGACCAGCACCCGCAGCACCTGACTGCTGCGGATTTGCGCCAGATCGCGGACCTGACTCGGCTGCCCGACCTGCAAGGGTCCGGCCAGTCGTGCCAGTGCCGGGAGTGGCATCAGCATCAGGCACAGCGCAATCAATAGCGTCGGTCTTGTCATCCGTTCTCCGGAAAGAATACAGCCCAGCACCCTGTCGGATTAACCGACAACCGGTTGCCCTTTTTGGGGCTTTTAAGCGCTGGAAACAGCGCGCAAAACAGTCAATGCGCCCTGAAGAAAACCGGGCATTGCGTTGTTGCGGCATTCAAAGACAACCATAACTGTCTGTAGTTCTTGGTTTTTCTTATAAATCTACAGCTCTGATATGCTTCGCGGCTTGTGGCCTGAGGTAGCACCATGCAACTCATCGATATCGGCGTCAACCTGACCAATCCAAGCTTCGACGGCAAACACCAGGCGGTCCTGGACCGTGCTTACGCGGCTGGCGTGTGCCAATTGGTGCTGACCGGCACCAGCGTTGAAGGCAGCGAACAGGCCTTGCAACTGTGCCGCGAGCTGGATGAAAGCGGTCAGCGACTGTTCTCCACCGCCGGCATTCACCCGCACTCGGCCAGTGACTGGAACGGCGACAGCGCCCGACACTTGCTTGCCTTGCTCAAGGAGCCCGGTGTGTGCGCTGTCGGTGAGTGCGGCCTGGATTTCAACCGTGACTTCTCGCCCCGTGCCCAGCAGGAAAAAGTGCTGGAAGAACACCTGGCAATGGCTGTTGATCTGCAGTTACCGGTTTTTCTGCATGAGCGCGATGCCAGCCAGCGGTTACTGGAAATCCTGCGCGACTTCCGCGATCGCTTGCCCGCCGCCGTAGTGCACTGCTTCACCGGCGAGAAAAAGGCGTTGTTCAGTTATCTGGATCTGGACCTGCACATCGGCATTACCGGCTGGATCTGCGACGAGCGCCGCGGCACCCACTTGCACCCGCTGGTACGGGACATCCCCCGGGGTCGCCTGATGCTGGAAAGTGACGCGCCCTACTTGCTGCCCCGTACCTTGCGGCCCAAACCAAAAAATGGCCGTAACGAACCGGCTTACCTGACCGACGTATTGCGCGAAGTGGCCGTGCACCGTGGCGAGAGCGAACAGGACCTGGCTGAGCACACCACCGCGTGTGCGCGGGCGTTTTATGGGTTGCCGGTGGTCGCCTGATCTGAGTAGTCGCTGACGAGGAACGAAGGCTGCGAGCTTTTTGGTGAAGTGTCCCGGATACATTCCCAAACGCAGTCCTGATAGTTTTGCAACGACTGCGGAGCAGGCGAAAGCTCGCAGCCTTCGTTCCTCGTCAGCGACTACGAAGTTTGTCTCACCCGCAGGGTTGACCCACATCAACAAGATCGTCACTGAATAGCGGCACAATGATGGCACCTTGCCAATATTGTTTGCGCCAAATCAGAGAAGACCTCCCATGGGTACCTGGCTTAGCAACATCTCGCTCAAATACAAATTCTGGGCCGTCAACGGGGTGGCGTTTGTCACCACCCTGCTGCTGGTGCTTTACGCCGTGCAGCTTGAGCAACAATCGCGCAGCGCCGCCGCCCAGGCCAACGCCCGGGACCAGGCGCACTTGCTCAAGGCATGGCCCACCGGGCAACCCTTGCCTGAAACCCGGCACTTGCTGCGCCTTGAACCCAACCAGATCGCCAGCGTCGACGATCAACCCCTGCCACAGCTAAACAGCGCCAAGGGCTGGATTTCGATCAATCCCATGCCGCTGTTCGGCCACGATCTGTTGTTGGGCGCCGATGTGCTGACCCGCGATGACGGACAGAAAATCGCGGTACTGGCCTATACGCCAAGCCTGGCCCAGGTATTTGTCGAGCGACTGCCCAACTATGCAGGCGCAGTGCTGATCCTGATGCTGGCCATGCTCTGCGCCTCGCAATTGCTGATCCGCTTTCTGCTTAGCCAGCTCAATACCCTGAAAGACGTGATGTTGCATGTCGAGCAAACCGGCGACCTGTCCGCCCGGGTTCCCTTGGCCTGTACCGATGAAGTCGGGCAGATGGCCAGCGCCTTCAACGCCATGCAGGCCGGCTACCAGCGCGTGGTCAATACCGTGGCCGAAACCGCTGCGCAACTGGATGCCGGTGCCGCCCGCCTGGCCAGCAGCATGGACGAGGTACGCCACGGCATGCTCGGCCAGCAAAGCGAGACGGACCAGGCCGCCACCGCGATCAATCAAATGACGGCCACCGTCTATCACATTGCGCAACACGCGGGCGCCACCCGCGACCTGTCACAGACAGCAGACAACCTGGCCGGCAGCGGCCAGCAGGTGGTCAGCCGCGTGCAGCAATCCATCGCCAGCCTGTCCACCGGGGTGCAAACCACTGCCGAGATGATCCAGCAACTGGCCCAGGACAGTCAGAAGATCAACAGCGTCGTCAGTGTGATTCACAGCATTGCCGAACAGACCAACCTGCTGGCCTTGAACGCAGCGATTGAAGCCGCTCGCGCAGGCGAAATGGGCCGGGGCTTCGCCGTGGTCGCCGATGAAGTGCGGCATTTGGCCAAACGCGTGCAAACCTCCACCGACGAAATCACCACAATGGTCTCGGCCCTGCAGGCGGGCACCCGTGACGCGGTGGACTTCATGCAGGAAAGCTCGTTCAAGGCCGACGACTGCGTACAGCAGGCCCAGGAAGCGGGCGTGGCCTTGGCCGAAATCACCCATGCCGTGGCGCAGATGCGTGAAAGCAACACGCAGATTGCCGTGGCTGCCGAGCAGCAAAGCCAGGTGGCAGAAGAGATGAACCGCGCCGTGGTGAGCATCCGTGATGTCACCGAAAACACCGTGCAACAAACCGTCGAGTCGGCCACCACCAGCAATGAGCTGGCAACCCTGGCCGCTCAACTGAACATAGCCATTGGTCAGTTAAAACTATAAGGCCAATAGCCATTGTTGATTCGCCGTGGGGCGGCCATAAATCTATGATTTGTTTATCCGGTTCAGCGACAACTGAACCCTCGAACAAGGAGAGCAATCATGGGCAAACGTCATCCAAACTTACCGGCCTGGCAATGGCGCTCCAACCCGCAAAGCCATCAGGGCAGCACGCATCAGGCCATCAACCTGATCGCGATCCCCATTATGGTGGTGGCCTTTCTACTGCTGGTGTCGGGCGTGTTCAGTGAAAACGCCACGAGCGCGGTGATCGGCCTGGTTGCCTTGTTTGCGGCGCTGATCCTGCAACACCAGGGCCGCTCGCAAGAGAACAGCCAGACCTTCTGATCAGCCGAAGACGGCTACGGTCTGGCGACTGATTGCAATCAGCTCGCCACCCGGCGCCCACAGGTTGGCCGCCACATGGCCGTAGCCGTCACGGGCATGCTCGATGACCGCCAGGTACTTGCACCACTCCAGCGTGCTGGCCTTGGGCAATGGCTGCACAAATTCGATGGTCCAGGTCAGCGTGCTGCCCGCTGTCGGCTTGTTCAGCAGTGGCAGCAGCGCAGGTGGCCAGGCATCGACCAGTGCCAGCAAGTGGGTTTCAGTCAGGGGTTCATCCTGAACCTCCCCGGCAAGACGCACCCAACCCCCCATTTCGCGCGTCCCGCGGCCCGTAAACGGCAATGCGCCAACGGCCCAGGCCATGGACAGGTGCCCCATGAACTCCGGGGTGATGCCCTTGATGTAGGGCAAGAGCGGGCACTGCGCCACCGCTTTCATTTCCGGGGCCGGTACGCTGTCGACGCTCACCGCTGATTCCCTCGACGCGCCAAAACTGGCTTGCACCAGCGTCATCACTTGACCGTTCTGCACGGCGCGGCCCACGACCTGGCTGACGGCCCGGCCTTCGCGCAACACCTCGACCTCAAAGCTGATCGGCACATCGGCGGCAACCGGGCCCACAAAGCTCACTGCCAGCGAGCGCAAAGCCCGCTCGACAGACACATGGGCGCGCATGGCTTCGTACTGCAAGGCCACCACCAACCCGCCGAAGCTGGCACGTCCCTGCCCCCAGTCTGCCGGGATTGTGACGTTCAGGGGCGTGTTGCGCACCGCCGCAACCAATTCGCAAAACTGCATGAGCACCTCAAAACAGAAAAATATGACGGGATACTACCCATCGATCTGACTCTGCACAGTGCTGAATCGGACAAATATCAGGAGTGAAAGCACGCCGCACTCAATTTGATCAGCGCCTTGTCAGCCCGTTTTTCACCCCGTTCAAGGGTTGCCTGCCATTGAGCAACACAGGGCTGCAAATCGGCCTGCTGCTCGGCTTGCAACAACCACTGCCAGGCATCGTGCCACTCGCCCAGGGCCTGTTGCGCGCCCTTGAGTCGCGTCACCACCAGAGGCGGTAACTGATTCAACTCAGGGTAAGCCTCTGCGGCGTAGCGCACGCGCTTGATCAACAACCTGACACGATGGCGGTCATGGCCCGGATCATTGAGGGCGGCCTCCAGGGTTTGCCACTGTTTTTCCAGCACCTTTTCGATCCGCTTACGCAAACCGCGCAGCATGTTTTCACGCTCGGCGGCCCGCAGAAAGCGCGGAAACACATCAAGGATCATCAACAGCTGAGCCAGTTGCTCGCTGTCAGCCACCCGGGCGTAACTGCCGGACAACTGTTGCAGGCGCCGTTGTGCCTGAGTCGGGAAGCCCTGCTGCTGCAAGTGCGCCGCCAGCACTTCAAGGTCGCGCAAGGGGGTCGTCAACGTGCCCACCTGGGCCGCCGACATTTCCAGTTGCACCACGCCCGGCAACCCGCGCAATGGCCGCAGCAGGCTGCGCAAACGGCGAACCGTAGTGCGCAGATCATGCAGGGCCTCAGGGTCCGTGTCGGCTTCAAGACGCGCCTGGCAGGCCAGCAGCCTGACCTCCAGGCGCACAACGTTTGCAACAATCCGGTCAACCAGCTCAGACATCCTCACCCTCCACCTTCACTGCGCCGGCTCAACGTCCGGCGCGGGATTCACGAATATAGAAACGTGCCTTCTCGGCTTTTTTGGTGCAACCCTCAAAGGCTTCGAATTGCTGCTGGGTTTTGGCTGCGGTCAGCAAGGACAAGGCCTTGGAGTAGCTGACAGTACCGGCAAAACCTTCCGCCTTGGCCAGGTCCAGCTCATGCCAGGCCGCATCAAGGTTGGTCGCACACGTATCACGGTACGCCTTGGTGCCCGCACAACCTGCCAATGCCAGTGCAATCAACGGCACACAAATCCATGCTTTCATGTTGTTTTCCTCAGGAATAAAGGTTCAGTGCACTCTCAGACGAACAACCCGCCTAAAAGTGCCACAACGCCACAATCAAAAAACAGACAGCGCCTACCCATCATGGCTACAAGGCACTAGCCTAGCTTGTAGATACGCGTTCATGCCAAAAGCTGTCACTCAGGGCCACAAAAAGGCATTGTGGGTCATTGTCAGGCAAAGGTTGGGCTCATGAAAAAACGTATTGCATTGGTATTGGGCTCAGGTGGCGCACGGGGCTATGCCCATATTGGCGTGATTGAAGAGCTTGAGAGCCGGGGCTATGACATTGCCTGCATCGCCGGTTGCTCCATGGGCGCCGTGGTGGGCGGGATCTACGCCGCAGGCAAACTTGATGTGTATCGCGACTGGATTCAAAGCCTGGATTACCTCGACGTGTTGCGTCTGGTGGATGTCAGCTTTCGACTGGGAGCGATTCGTGGCGAAAAAGTCTTCGGCCAGATCCGCAACATGGTCGGCGAAATCAATATCGAAGACCTGCGCATCCCCTACACCGCCGTCGCCACCGACCTCACCCATCAGCAGGAGATCTGGTTTCAGGAAGGCTGCCTGCACCAGGCCATGCGCGCCTCGGCGGCGATTCCCAGCCTGTTCACCCCGGTGATGCAAGGCAACCGCATGCTGGTCGATGGCAGCCTGCTCAACCCGCTCCCTATCGTGCCGGTGGTCTCCAGCCATTGCGACCTGATCATCGCCGTCAACCTGAATTCATCCCATCCCAGCAACTACCAACTGCCTGTCATCCAGCGCCCTGCCGCGTTCAAAGGGCGCTTTGACAACCTGATGACTTCCCTGGGTTCGCGCATGCCGTTTCGCAACAAGCACGCCGAGCAATTGCTCAATCTGGAACAGGAGATGCTCAACCCGCTGGTCGAGCCCCTGACCAATCCCTGGCTCGACTCGGCGCAACCTGCCCGCCCTGCCGCCGCCCAAGGCTCGCCCAAGTCGGCCACCGGATCGGTGATCGTAGACAACGTCGGCCCGGCTTCGCTGCTGGACTTGATCAACCAGAGTTTCGAGGTGATGCAAACCTCACTGGCGCAATACAAGATTGCCGGTTACCCGCCCGATATCCTGATCAACGTGCCCAAGCGGGTGTGCCGGTTTTTCGAGTTCTACAAGGCTCAGGAGCTGATTGCACTGGGGCGCATGATTGCCAGGGACACCCTGGACCGTTACGAAAGGGACGAGGCGTCCAACAACCGATAACCGACCCCGGCCTCGGTCACGATAAACCGGGGCCGGGTCGGGTCATCCGCCAGTTTCTGGCGCAAATGGCCGACAACGATCCGCAGGTAATGGCTGTTCTCGACATGGGTAGGGCCCCAGATATCCTTGAGCAATTGCTGCTGGGTGATGACCCGTCCGGGATGGCGCGCCAGTTGTGCCAGCACCGCGTACTCCTTGCGCGTCAGCGCCACTTCGACACCGTCGAGCAACACCCGGCGAAAGGCCAGGTCAACGGTCAACGGGCCGAGTTCAAGCGCCGCCTCCTGAGCCTCACCCGCGGGTGCCTGACGCAGCAACGCACGAATCCGCGCCAGAAACTCCTGGATACCGAAGGGCTTGGTCACGTAATCGTTGGCCCCGCCGTCCAGCGCCTGGACTTTCTGCGCTTCACTGGCGCGCACCGACAGAACCAGTACCGGAATGCCGGACCACTCACGCAACTCACGCAGTACCTGCTGGCCGTCCATGTCCGGCAAGCCCAGATCAAGCACCATCACGTCGGGTCGCTTGAGGGCCGCCTGGCTCAGGCCCTCGGCGCCGGTCGCAGCCTCAAGCACGGTGTAGCCCTGGGATACCAGACTGATCCGCAGGAACTTGCGAATCTGCGGTTCATCATCGATGACCAAAATAGTCGCGCTCTGGCTCATGGCTTCGGATCGTGGCAAAGGAATGGCCCCAGAGTATCAGTCTTCACGTTCCGGTCCTTCATGCTCAAGGCCCGGCTGCGCGCTGACCGGTAGATACAAGGTGATGCACGTGCCCTGCCCGGCAATGCCGTCGCCGACCGTGATACGCCCGCCGTGGGCGCCTACCATGCCCTGGCAGATGGCCAGGCCGAGCCCGGTGCCCTGTCCGCCGCGATCGCCACGGGCAGCGGTGTAAAACATGTCGAATATCTTCGCCCGATCTTCCTCCGGGATGCCTGGCCCCTGGTCACTGACGGCAAACCACAGCTCACCCTCGTCTGCACCAGCCGTCAGTTGCAGCTGGCCGTGGGGCGGTGAAAAGCGCGCGGCGTTTTCCAGCACATTGACCAGTGCCTGTTCAATCAATGCACCGTGGACGTGGAGCAGCGGCAATTGCGGCGGCACATCCACCTGCACCTGCAAGGGCGCCAGCACCGCACGCAAGCGGTTCAGGGCACTGCCCGCAATGTCGGCGGGCGATACCCAGTCACGGGCCAGCTTCAAGGCACCGTGGCCCAGCCGGGTCATGTCCAGCAGGTTCTGGATATAGCGGTCCAGGCGCTCCGCCTCATCGCGGGTGCCTTCAAGCAATTCGCGCCGATCGGCCAGGGGAATGGCCTCGCCCAGTGCCAACAGGGTGTCGATACTGCCGCGCATGCTGGTCAGCGGCGTGCGCAGGTCATGGGACACCGACGCCAGCAGCGCGCTGCGCAACTGCTCGGTTTCGCCGTGCAGGCGTGCTGCTTCCAGGTCCTGGGCCAACCGTGCGCGCGCCAGCGCCTGGGCCAGGGGTTGGCTCAAAGCCATCAGCAAGCGACGGCGCTGGCCGCTAAGCGACTGCCCCTGCCTGGGGCACACGCCGAGCAAGGCCAGCGGCCCTTCCTCGGCGCTTATCGGCCACCACCACCAACGCCCCATCGGCAACGTCCCCGTGCCCTTGCCCGCGGGCTGGTCATGGCTCCAGGCCCAGTCCGCAGCGGCGCGCTCGGCTTCGGAAAACTGCAGCGGCCCGCCCGTTTCAATCTCCCAGCCACCCTCGCCATTGCGGTTGAGCAGGCACACATCCAGTTCTTTCCAGCCGCTCAAATGCTGACTGGCAGCGTTGACCACGGCCTTGCGGTCGGTGGCGGCGGTGAGCTTGCGCGACAGATCGAGCAGCTCGGTGGTTTCTTGCTGGGTATCGCGCAAGGCCTGCAATTGACGACGCTGACGGGCCGCCAGGTTGCCGGTCAACGCCGCCATCAGCAGAAAGAACACCAGGGTGAGCACGTCTTCTTCGCGCTGAATGCTGAAAGAAAAGTTGGGCGGGATGAACAGAAAGTCATAGGCCAGAAATGACATCGCCGCACAGGCCAGCGACGGCCCCAGGCTGCTGCGCACGGCAACCAGCAACACAGCGGCCAGAAACACCAGGGAGATATTGGGCAGGGCCAACACACTGGCCACCCCCCAGGCCAGGGCGCTGGCCAGTACCGTGGCAATCAGGGCCAGCCCATAGTCAAACCACACCAGCGAATGTTCACGACGGCTGACGGTCGGTGCGGGTGATTGCTCATTGTCGAGCACGTTGATTTCAAGGCCATGGGAGTCGCGCAACAAGCGCGCCGCCAACCCGCCACCGAACAGGCGTCGGCGCCACGTCAGCCGCGACTGGCCGACCAGCAGCAAGCTGGCACGGCGTTCAGCGGCGTGCTGGATCAGGGTCCTGGCCACTTCACCGGCACGCAGCAGGACCACTTCGCCCCCCAGGCGCTCGGCCAGTTGCTGGGCGCTTTGCAGGCGCAGGCGTGATTGCTCGTCGCGCACCGTGCCGTTGTCCACATGCACCAGGCTCCAGGGCAGATGCCGACGTTCCGCGACCCGGCTGGCGTGACGCACCAGGCGCTCGGCATGCTCATCGCCATCGATCCCGACCAGCAAGCGCCCGCGCAACGCCGGGGCCGACTGCCCCTGCTGGCGATAGCCCTTGTCCAGTTCATCATCGACGTACACCGCCGCCGTTTGCATCGCCAGTTCGCGCAGGGCGTTGAGGTTGGTCTGACTGAAAAACGCATCAATCGCCGCCCGCGCCTGTTCCGGCACATACACCTTGCCCTCGCGCAGGCGCTCCAGCAGTTCACGGGGCGGCAGGTCGATCAGCAACAGTTCATAGGCTTCCTGCACGATCCAGTCGGGCAGGGTTTCGCGCACCTGCACCCCGGTGATCCCGCGCACCTGATCATTCAGGCTTTCCAGGTGCTGGACGTTGACCGTGGTGTACACGTCGATCCCGGCCGCCAGCAGTTCCTGCACGTCCTGCCAGCGTTTGGCATGGCGGCTGCCGGGGGCGTTGCTGTGGGCCAGCTCATCGACCAGCACCAGCTTGGGCCTGGCGGCGAGCAGACCGTCGAGGTCCATTTCTTCGAGCTGCACGCCACGATATTCCGAGCGCAGCATGGGCTGCTGGGGTACGCCGTTGAGCAACGCCTCGGTCTCGGCGCGGCCGTGGGTTTCGACGACCCCGGCCAGCACCTGGACCCCTTGGCGCAGTTGAGTGTGGGCGGCTTGCAACATGGCGTAGGTTTTACCCACACCGGGTGCCGCGCCAAGGAACACCTTGAGCCGGCCACGGCCTGCGCGGGGCAAATCAGCTAACAGCGCATCGGCGCGACCGGAATGACTCATGGGTTTACCTGTAAATCGGGTGTGTGTATGTGACCTGTGGGAGCGGGCTTGCTCGCGATGCAAACAATGCGGTCGTCAGATAAACCGCAGTGCTGCCATCGCGAGCAAGCCCGCTCCCACACATGAAGGTGTCAGTTCTTGAGCTGCGCCAACGCCTGATTCAACAGCAATACGTTGACCACCGGCGGCCCCACCAGTGGCCGCTCGGTATGTTCAGCCACCAACTGCTCGACGGCCTGCACCGGCACATTGCGCGCGCCAGCTACACGGGCCAGTTGATAGCGTATTGCCTCTGGTGGCAAGTGCGGGTCCAGCCCGCTGCCCGAGGTGGTCAGCAACGCCAGGGGCACCGGGCCCTGCCCCGGCACGGCGAGCTGGGCGGCGCTGTCCTTGACCCGTGTGGCCAGCGCCGGGTTGCTCGGCGCCAGATTGCTGGCCGAACTGGCCACGGTGGCATAAGCCCCCGCCGATGGCCGCGGGTGAAACCAGGTGTCACCGCTGAAGTCCTGAGCGATCAGCGCCGACCCCAGCACCTTGCCGGCGCTGTCGCGCACCAGGCTGCCGTTGGCCTGCTCGGGGAACGCCAGTTGCGCAATGCCGGTGACGGTCAGCGGGTAGATCACGCCGGTTATGGCGGTCATCAACAGCATCAGGCTCAGGGCCGGACGTAGAAAAGTAGTCATGGTGTAACCCTCCAATGCTTAAACCAGATGCAGCGCTGTGAGCAGCATGTCGATCAGCTTGATGCCCACAAACGGCACCACCAGCCCGCCCACGCCATAGATCAGCAAGTTGCGACGCAGCAAGTGCGCGGCACTGGCCGCCTGAACGCGCACCCCACGCAATGCCAGCGGGATCAGCACCACGATGATCAGTGCGTTGAACACGATGGCCGACACAATTGCGCTTTGCGGGCTGCTCAGGCCCATCACGTTCAACACGCCCAGCTGCGGGTAGATCGAAGCAAACAACGCAGGCAGGATCGCAAAGTACTTGGCCACGTCGTTGGCGATCGAGAACGTGGTCAGCGCGCCACGGGTCACCAGCAACTCTTTGCCGATTTGCACCACATCCAGCAGCTTGGTCGGATCGCTGTCCAGATCGACCATGTTCGCGGCTTCCCGTGCAGCCTGGGTGCCGTCGTTCATGGCCATGCCCACGTCTGCCTGGGCCAGGGCCGGGGCGTCGTTGGCACCGTCACCGCACATGGCCACCAGTCGCCCGTCATTCTGTTCATGACGAATGCGTGCCAGTTTTTTCTCCGGCGTGGCCTCTGCCAGCACGTCATCCACCCCCGCTTCAGCGGCAATCGCAGCCGCGGTCAGCGGGTTGTCGCCCGTCACCATCACGGTGCGTATCCCCAGCTTGCGCAACTCGGCGAAGCGCTCGCGAATCCCCGGTTTCACCACGTCCTTGAGATGGATCGCACCCAGCAACTTGCCCTGGGCACAGACCAGCAACGGGGTACCGCCGCTCTGGGCGATCTTGTCGATTTCCCGCGACAGGGCCGGCAACAGTTCGCCCCGTGTGAGGCCGACAAACGCCAGCACCGAATCCACAGCCCCTTTGCGGTACACCTGGCCGTTGTAATCAATCCCCGACAGACGGGTTTCGGCCGTGAACGGCACCGCCGTGAAATCGGACACCGGCAGCTCGTCCAGGCTGTGCTGGCCCCGAATAAACTCGACGATGGACTTGCCCTCGGCCGTCTCGTCCGCCAACGAAGCGCGCAACGCGCCCTCTGCCAGCTCCCTGGCCGTCACGCCAGGGGTGGCATACAAGGCCGTGCAGCGACGGTTGCCGAAGGTGATGGTGCCGGTCTTGTCGAGCATCAGCACATGCACATCACCGGCCGCTTCCACGGCGCGACCGGACTTGGCGATCACGTTGAGGCGCACCAGGCGGTCCATCCCGGCAATCCCGATCGCCGACAGCAGCCCCCCGATGGTGGTCGGGATCAGCGTGACCAGCAGCGCCACCAGAAACACCAGCGGCAAGCTGCCACCGGCGAAGTAGGCAAACGGCTGCAAGGTCACGACCACGATCAGAAAGATCAGGGTCAAGCCGATCAGCAGGATATCCAGGGCCACTTCGTTGGGGGTTTTCTGGCGTTTGGCGCCTTCGACCAGCGCAATCATGCGGTCCAGGGTCGACTCGCCGGGGTTGGCGCTGATTTGCACCAGCAGCCAGTCACTGACCAGACGCGTGTTGCCGGTCACTGCCGAACGATCTCCTCCCGACTCGCGGATCACCGGCGCCGATTCGCCGGTGATTGCCGCTTCGTTGACCGCGGCAATCCCCGCAATCACCTCGCCGTCGCCAGGGATCATCTCCCCCGCTTCGACTCGCACCACATCGCCCTTGCGCAAACGGGTGGCCGGTACGACCTCGAAACTTCCCGCAGGGGTCCGACGACGAGCACTCAGGCCCACGCTGCCAGCCTTGAGGCTATCGGCACGGGCTTTGCCCCGACCCTCGGCCAGTGCTTCGGCAAAGTTGGCGAACAGCACGGTAAACCACAGCCACAGGGCGATTTGCACAGCCACCCCGGTGGGCACCGCAGGCTCGGGCACAAAGCACAGCACCGTGGTGAAAATCGCAGTCAGTTCAACCACCAGCATCACCGGCGAGCGCTTGAGCTGGCGCGGGTCGAGCTTGACGAACGCTTGCAGCAGCGCCGGGCGCCAGATATCGGCAAACGAAGTTTTCGGCGACTCGGGGGCCTTGGCCTCCGGGGTTGGCGTCAACGTTGAAACAGGAGCAGGCATAGTCATCATCGTCTCCTTAGAAGCCCAGGGTCAGTTGTTCAGCGATTGGGCCAAGGGCCAATGTCGGCAGAAAGGTCAGGCCGCCCACCAGCAAAATGGTCACGGTCAACAGGGCTACAAACAGCGGGCCGTGGGTTGGAAAACTGTTCTGGCCAATGGGTGCGGACTTCTTCAGCGCCAGGCTACCGGCCAACGCCAGCACCGGCAGGATGTAACCGAAGCGCCCGATCAACATGCCCAGCCCCAGCATCAGGTTGTAGAACGGCGTGTTGGCATTGAGTCCGGCAAAGGCTGAACCGTTGTTGGCACTGGCCGAGGTAAAGGCGTACAGCACCTGACTGAAACCGTGGGGCCCGGGGTTGCTGACCGAGGCCACGGCACTGGGCAGCACGGCCGCAATCGAACCCAGTACCAGCACGCCCACCGGCATCACCAGCAAGGTCACCACCAGCAGCTGGACTTCCCTGGCTTGCAGCTTTTTGCCCAGGTATTCAGGGGTGCGGCCAATCATCAGGCCGGCGAGGAACACGGCGATCAACACGTTGAGCAACATGCCGTAGAGCCCCGCACCGACGCCGCCGAAGATCACTTCGCCGACCATCATGTTGACCAGCGCCACCATCCCGGTCAGCGGGTTGAGGCTGTCGTGCATGCCGTTGACCGAGCCATTGGAGGCCGAGGTCGTGGTTTCGGTCCAGAGCACCGTGCCGGTTGTGCCGAAGCGCACTTCCTTGCCTTCCAGCGGTGCCGCCTGCTCAACCAGCGGGCTGTTGAGCGCCGGGTTCGGCTGATACTCGGCATACAGCGCAGTGCCGCCGCCGATCAGGAACAAGGCCAGCATGCAGGCCACAATCGCCCGGCTCTGGCGCAGATCCTTGACGTAGTGGCCGAAGGTGAACACCAGCGCCACCGGGATCAGAATGATCGAGGCCAGCTCGAACAGGTTGCTCCAGGCCGTCGGGTTCTCGAACGGATGTGCCGAGTTGACGCCGAAGAAACCACCGCCGTTGGTGCCCAGTTGCTTGATCGCGATCTGGCTGGCGGCCGGGCCCAGGGGGATGACTTGATCCACACCCTGCTGGGTGACGGCATTGACGTAATGGGCAAATGTTTGCGGCACGCCCTGCCAGACCAGAAACAGCGCCAGCACGACACACAGCGGCAGCAAGCCGTAGAGGGTGGCACGGGTCATGTCGACCCAGAAGTTGCCCAGGGTATGGGCCGAGCGACGGCTGATGCCACGGCACAGTGCAACCAGTACCGCCAGGCCGGTGGCGGCGCTGACAAAGTTCTGCACGGTCAAACCGGCCATCTGGCTGAAGTAGCTCAGGCTGGCTTCACCGCTGTAGCTCTGCCAGTTGGTGTTGGTGACAAAGCTCACGGCAGTGTTGAAGGCTTGCGTCCATTCCTGCCCCGGCAACTGCTGCGGGTTAAGGGGCAAATACTGCTGAAACAGCACAATTGCAAACAGCAGCACAAAGCCCATCAGGTTGAAGACCAACAGGGCCAGGGTGTATTTCTGACAGCTTTGCTCGATGCCGGGGTCTACCCCGGCGATGCGGTAGCACACCTTTTCGACGGGCCCGAACACCGGGGTCAGCCAGGTACGCTGGCCTTCCATTACCTTGTAGTAAAAGCGTCCCAGCCACGGCGCCGGTAACAGTACCAGGGCAAAGAAGGCGAGGATCAGCCCATAGTCATAACTGTGCATACCCGCTCCTAGTTCCGGTCTGCGCGCAACAGCGCAACCAGCAGATAAACGAACAGCGACACTGCCAGCAGCAGCGACACCCCATCCAGAACGCCCATGACAACTCTCCCAAAGCGGCACTTGCCGCGTATGGAGAGAGTGTGGGGAATGAGGGCGTAAAGGATCGAGATCGAGAGGGATGCGGGGGCGTAAAGAAGGCGTAAAGAAGCAGGGATGCCTGCGGTAGCAGCTGCTACGGATGTGGGTGGAGGGATCTCAGCGCAACAGCGGGCTGTCCAGCACCTCGGAGTGACCGCCGAGCACGCTTTCGCTCAACTGGATAAAACTCGCGGTATTGACCTTGTCCATGCGCATCAGCGCCTGGCTGACGTCATCCAGGGAGCGTTTATTGTGGGTCTGCAAGCGAATTTCGCGGTCCAGCGACTGCAACAGCGTCACAGCCCGCGCAACCATTGCCGGGCCTGCCTGCTGGCCGCGCAGCCGGGTGACGTTTTTGCCGGCGGCATTGAACTTGTGTTGCAGGGTCTGATAACGCTCGTCACTCATGCCACCTGCACGACGCATCAGTTCAATGGCGTAGTACTCGCTCAAGCCTTCGCCGATCCAGTCATGGCCCGGCTCGTCATTGATGCCGCTGAACACCTGCACCACTTCACGCAACAGGGTGCTGGTGCCGTTCTCACTGACCAGCGGCAGGCCGCTGTAGAGATAAATCGAGTTGCGCGCCGCTGCACCGCCCTTCCACATCGGGCTACCCGCGCCGACTATCAGCAGCTTGGGCGGGTTGCGCGGGAATACCGCCTGGACTTGCGGCCACACAAACGTCAGCAAGGTCAGCACATCCATGCGGCGCATGCCCTGACCTTTAGGCGCACTCACCGTGACTTCGGTTTCGCCCACAGTGGTGCGACGGCTGCCCAGGTTACCCGCCAGCATCCAGCCGGTGGGCCGGTCAAACAGACGCGAGACATCATCGATGCGAAAGCGGTTCTTGCCGATGCGCGGCCAGGCGGTTTCAACGCTTTTCCAGCCGTTGGGCAACTCGAACTCAAGACGCGACACCAGTTCGACGCCATCCTGCTGGTCGAGATTGGCAGGAGGGATCAACTGTTCGCCGCGAAACAAGGCCCACTCAGGAGTGATACGGGTATCAAAACTGCCGTTCTTGCGCGGCTGGTTCAACCGCACGCGGTAGCTCAGGCTGGCACTGCCCGGTGCGGGCCGCCACAACCCCCGGCTCTTGGCAGAAAGTTGCCACTGCCCGTCGGCCTTGAAGTCGGTGTAACTGCCCTGCTCGCCGAGGTCGAAATCCAGGCTGCGCACCGCTGAACCTTCAGCAAGGGTCAACCGCACCTCGGCCTGGTCGCTTTGCGGCAACAGGCGCACGTGGTAGTTGAGATCGACTTTTTGCCCGGCCCACAGCGGGCCGCAGATCAGCAACAGCAGCAGACTCAGGCCCAGGGGCCATTTGTAATGCAGCGCCATACACACTCCTTTGCTGCGCTGCGGCACTTAACCGGCGCGGAAAATCAGATGATCTTCCCAGTCGTCTTCAGGCACGCTGCCTTCAGCAAGCATGCGCCCCGACTGCGAAATGCGTTCATGGTGTACAGCGTCCGGGTCACCGCAGACCAGGTGGTGCCAGAGCGGCAAGTCCTTGCGCTCGCTGACCAGACGATAGCCGCAGGTCGGCGGCAGCCATTTGAATTCCTCGGCCTTGCCCGGCGACAGCTGAATGCAGTCCGGAACCGAATCACGACGGTTAGGGTAGTCGGTGCACTGGCAGGTTTTCATATCAAGCAATTTGCAGGCAATGCGCGTGTAGTAGACGCTGTTGTCGTCTTCATCTTCGAGCTTTTGCAAGCAGCACAACCCGCAGCCGTCGCACAGCGACTCCCATTCCTCTTGATCAAGTTGATCGAGGGTTTTGCGGATCCAGAACGGTTCAACGATTGCGGCCATGGCTCAAACATCAACATCAGGGAGTGGAAAAGGCCGCCAGTCTAGTGCCCAAGGCCCTTGGGGCCAAGGGCTTGTCGTCAGACTTGTCACCTTGACGACATCACAGTAGTTTTAGGCCCTGAATTAATACGTAACATTTACCTCAGGAAACCGCCATGCCTGCTAACAGCCGTAAAGCCGATCACACGATTGACGAGCAATTTACCCTGCGCTGGTCGCCCCGCGCCTTTGCCGACGCGACCATCGCCAAAGCGACCCTGATGAGCTTTTTCGAAGCGGCACGCTGGGCGCCATCGGCCTACAACGCGCAACCCTGGCGTTTTTTGTTTGCCCTGCGCGGCACCCCGGACTTTGACCGCTACCTGAGCCTGCTGGTGGAGTTCAACCAGGGCTGGGCCAAGCATGCGGCCGCTCTGGTGGTGATTGTGTCCAAGACCACCTTTGGAGCACCGGGTACCACCGAAGAAAAGCCTGCGCCAACCCACGCCTTCGACACCGGCGCGGCCTGGGGCCATCTGGCGCTGCAAGCGCACTTGAGCGGCTGGCACACCCACGGCATGAGCGGCCTGGATTTCGAGCGGGCGCGCACAGAGCTGAAAATTCCTGAGGGTTACGCAGTGCAGGCGATGGTTGCCATCGGCAAGATCGGCGACAAGTCGACGCTGGTGGATTACCTGCAGGCCAAGGAAGTGCCAAGCCAGCGCGAGCCACTGAGCAAGCTGGTGGCTGAAGGCGATTTCAGCCTGTAATGCACCTCTTGGTGCAAACCTGGTAGTCGCTGCCGCAGGCTGCGAGCTTTTCAACATCAAAAGCTCGCAGCCTGCGGCAGCGACTACCGGTTTAGTACCCGCGTTCGAAATCCACTTCGCCACGCAGTGCTTCACCCGCCTGAAACGCCCGCAAGTTATCGACAAACAGCTGCACCATCATCGGTGGCGAGGTCGGTGCCGAGCTGTGGCCTGTCAGCAGCAAGCCCCAGGCAGTCCAGAACGGATGCTTGGCCGGCAATGGCTCCTGGCGGCAAACATCAATCACCGCGCCCGCCAGATGCCCCACTCGCAAGGCTTCGACCAAATCGGCATCCACCACCGCTACGCCGCGTCCGGCATTGATGAACACGGCATTGGGATTGAACTGCGCAAACAGCGACGCATCGTAGACGTCATGGGTGTCTGCGGTATTGGGCAGCAGATTGATCACGTAATCCATCTGCCCGACCATGCGCGGCAAGTCGCTCAACACACCGACTTCCTTGAACGGCGCCAGTTCACGGGCGGTGCTGGCAATGGCATACAACTCAACACCAAAGGGCAACAGAAACTGAGCAACGGTCTGGCCAATGTCGCCGGCCCCGACGATCAAGACCTTGCGCCCGACCAGGCTCTGGCCCATGCGGTTGTCCCACTTGCGCTCGACCTGGCTGACCAGGCGGGCCATGACTTCGCGCTCGTGACCGAGCATGTAAGTCAACACGTATTCAGCCATCACCTGACCAAAAATACCCACCGCGCGAGTCAGACGGTATGAACGGGGCAAACCTTCAGCCAGTAACGGCGTGATCCCCGCCCAGGTCGACTGCAGCCAGTCCGGCGTGTGGCCCTGGCGCAACAGGGTCGCCAACAGGTCCGGCTGCCCCAGCCACACCTGGCACTCGCCAGCCATGCGCGACAGTTGCTCGGAGTCGCCGCTGGACTGAACCTCCAGATCCGGCGCGATGCGTTGCAGAAGTTGGGTGTAGAGCGGGTAGTCTTTCTCGGCGATCAGGATGCGCATGTTTCTAACCTTTCTAAACCACTGCCAGCACCCGTCGCCGAGGTTTGCCTCGGAGCGTTCGGCCACCGCCAATCAAAATGAGTTCGTTTAAGACAGGTGCCCGGAACCGGACACCTGGCGCTGCACTTACATCGGATCGTTGCGACGCAGCAGCTCTTCGGGCAAGTGCTCGATATATTCGTCTTCGGCCGGAGGCATTTGCAAGTGGTAGCCCTGGGTCTCCAGGTTTTCCAGCACCTTGTGAATGTCCTCGCGCGACAAGGTACGCTCGGGGCTCAGTACCAGGTCAAAGGCATGGAATGGCTTGCCGAAGGCAGCCAGCAAGGGTTCTGGCACGCGCTCCAGGGCATCGGCCTTGAGTACATAAAGATACATTTCGTTGCGTTTGGTGCTGCGATAAATAGAGCAAATACGTTTCAAGACTGTTCTCCAGCGGTGGCCAGGCAATCGAGCAAGGCCTGGCCCATCAGCTCACGGCGCCAGCCGCGCAGTGATTCCGGCAATTGGTAAGGGCCATTGGGAAAGCCGCTTTTCAGCAGGGCTTCCAGGGTTTTCTTGCGCAGCATCAGTTCCGGCGCAATGTTCAAACGCTCGGCCTGGGCCTGGCCGATGGCACGCAGACGCTTGATCTGCAGCGCCGCCTCGACCGGTAACGGCTCGGGCACGGCGGGCGGCCATTGCTCTGGCGGTAGACTGCCAGCACGCTTGATCAGATCAAGCAAAAACTCGCCATCCTGACGCACGGTACGCGGGTGCATGTCTTCGATCCGCGCCAGCGCGACCAGATTGTCGGGCTGCGTCTTGGCCAGAGGCCATAACGCGTGCTCACGTATCACACGGTTGCGCGGCAGATCCCGGGCACGGGCTTCGTGCTCGCGCCAGGCGCAAATTTCACGCAACACAGCCAACTGATCCCGTGACAGTTTCCAGGCCAGCTTGGCTTCGCGGTACACCTCGTAAGGGTCTACTTCGCGGCGCAGGTTGGCGACAAGCTCGGCACCATCTTCCAGCACCCAGCTGTATTTTTCGTCAGACAGGCGTGGAAACAGCAACTTGTAGACTTCAGCCAGATGCACGGCATCTTCTGCGGCATAGCTGATCTGGGTTTCAGACAGCGGACGCTGCAGCCAGTCGGAGCGGGTTTCACCCTTGGGCAGGTCGATATCCAGCACTTCCTTGACCAGGCGTGAATAACCCATGGAGAAGCCAAGGTTCAGGTAGGCTGCTGCCAATTGGGTGTCGAACAAAGGCACCGGCAAGCTGGAGGTCAGACGCAGCAACACCTCAAGATCTTCGCTGCACGCGTGCAGGACTTTGACGACCGACGTGTTTTCCAGCAAGTCAGCCAATGGCTGCCAGTTGTCGATGGTCAACGGGTCAATCAGGTAAGCCCGCGTGCCGTCGCCAATCTGGATCAGGCCGGCAATCGGGTAAAAGGTATCGACCCGCATAAATTCGGTGTCGAGGGCTACGAACGGCAATTGTTGCCATTCGGCGCAATGTTGGCCGAGGCTATCGTTGTCGCGAATCCAGTGAATATCGATGGCCACACGGCTCTCCCTTGAAGAATGGCGCGCAGTATATATCGCCCTCAAGTATTTCCGGACATCGACTCGTCATGTTGTGTGCGAAAAAACCTACAAAAGTTAAGTCAAAAACCTGCATCTACTTACCGTTATTACCGGTAGGTTGCCTGACTTCACGCCCATACGATTTGTTACAACACATTATGTGACAAGCCGACAGGACCGGATCGTGACGACACGAGTAGATTTGCGCCCTATAAAAACCGAGGAAACTCCAATGAAAATATCCTGCAAACTGTCAGCAATGACTCTCTCGATGGTAGGTCTTTGTGCCTTTGCCAATGCTGCACTGGCTCAAAACCCTGAACCCGCGCTGGATGCCGCTGTGCAAGACGGCGCCCAAAAGGTGATGCAAGAGTACGCAGTACCCGGTCTGGTTATCGCCGTGAGCGTTAACGGCAAACAACACTTTTACAACTTCGGTGTAGCGTCAAAAGCCACCAAAGAACCCATGACTCCGGACACTCTCTTTGAAGTCGGCTCCATCAGCAAAGTGTTTACCGCCACCCTGGCCACCTATGCCCAAGCCGAAGGCCAGCTATCACTTAACGACACCGTTGCCAAATACGAGCCTGAACTCGAAGGCACGCCCTTTGGCAAAATTACGCTGACCCATCTGGCCACTCACACTGCTGGCGGATTCCCGTTGCAGCTGCCTGACAGCGTGCAGAACCAAAGCCAGTTGATGAGCTATCTCAAAGACTGGAAGCCGGTTTACCCGACCGGCACGCAGCGCAGCTATGCCAACCCCAGCATTGGCATGCTCGGCCAGATTGCGGCCAAAAGCATGAATATGCCGTTTACCCAGGCAATGGAGCAGCAACTGTTCCCGGCACTGGGCCTGAAAAGCACCTACCTGACGGTGCCCGCGGACAAAATGGGGGTGTATGCCCAGGGCTACAACAAACAGGATGAACCCGTCAGGCTCAACCCTGGCGTACTGGGCAACGAAGCCTACGGCGTGAAAACCACGGCCCGCGACCTGATTCACTTTACCGAGCTGAGCCTGGGCCAGGGCGATGCCAGCCCCATCATTCGCCAGGCATTGGCTGACACCCGCGTTGGTTACTATCGCGTTGGCCCCTTGATTCAGGATTTGATCTGGGAGCAGTACCCTTACCCTGTCGAACTCAAATCACTGCTGGTGGGCAACTCGGACAAAATGGCCTATGAGAACAACGACGCCATCGCCCTCAACCCGCCCCTGGCGCCACAGCAGGCGGTGTGGATCAACAAGACCGGGTCAACCAACGGTTTTGGCGGGTACGCGGTGGTGGTGCCGTCCGAGCAAAAATCGATTGTCATCCTGGCCAACAAGAACTACCCGAACAGCGCACGTGTCGAGTTCGCGTACGAGATCTTGAAAGCGTTGAACTAAGTATCTTTGCGCAAGATATAGATGCTGCCCATGCCAAAACCGGGCAGCACTTCATACTGCTTGAGGATGCTGAAACCCGCCTGCTTGAACTGAGTTTCAATTTCGCCCCTGCTGACCACGATACGTTGCGGGTCATTGACCGGCTCTGCCCCACGGCCAAGAGGCACTGACAGGATCAGACTGTCGCGACTGACCCGGTGCAGCTCACGCAAAATGGCCAGTCGATGGTCACTGTCGCGCACGTGGTGGAACAGCTGCATGCAAAAAATGCAATCCACCGCGTTCTCGGAAATATCGATGGAGAACACCGAGCTCTGAAACAGCTTGATGCGCGCCAGCAAGCTGGCTGGATGGTGGGTCTGGGCGTGATTGAGCATGTCTTGCGACGAATCCGAGGCCAGGATCACCCGATTGCCGTGCTCGGCCAATACAGGCCAGAAACGCCCGGCACCGCAGGCCAGGTCCAGGACCAGCCCGGGTTCCCCCGCCACTTTCAGCGCACGGCGAACCAGACGCTTCTCGCGCCACAACGCCAACCTGCGAACAAACCCCTGGGGCTGAGCCTGCAGGCAAACCTTCGCATGCTCGCGGTCATAACGCTCGGCGAACTCATGCTCAATATGGGTAGAAGGTGGCTGCGATGACATGGCCCGCGAACTCTTGTGTTTGATGATGTTCGACACGGAGGTTAGCGGGACACCAGTGAAAAAATTGTCACAGAAGCATGAAAACCACAGGGATGAAGCAGTTTCGTTGTAGCCGCTGTCGACCCTGTGTTCACGCCTGCTGCAAATACCAACGCCAGTCCTGCTCGCCCACCTCACCCATGAACTGTCGGTACTCCGATTTCTTCACGGCCAGGTACACCTTCAAGAAGGCTGGCCCGAATGCCTCTTTCGCCCACTGCGAGCCATCCAGCGCCCGCAAGGTGGTCAGCCAGTCGTTCGGCAGCATTTCGGTGGCCTGGGCATACCCGTTGCCTTCAATCGGCGCGCCCGGATCGAGCTGCTCACGAATGCCACGATGAATACCGGCCAGAATGGCGGCTGCGGCCAGGTAGGGATTGGCGTCGGCGCCACAAATACGGTGTTCTATATGCCGCGAGTACGCCGGACCGCCCGGAACCCGCAAGCTCACCGTGCGATTGTCCACGCCCCAGGTCGCGGCCAGCGGCGCATAGCTGTTGCTCTGAAAACGGCGATACGAGTTGGCATTGGGGCAAAACATCAACAACGAATCGAGCAAGGTACTGAGCATCCCCCCAACCGCCTGCCTGAGTAAGGGCGTACCGTCCGGCGCCTCACTGGCAAACAGGTTGTTGCCCTCCTTGTCGGCCAGGCTCACATGCATGTGCATGCCGGTTCCGGCCAGGTCATCGAATGGCTTGGCCATGAAGCAGGCAACCATCCCGTGCTTGTGCGCCACGCCCTTGACCAGGCGCTTGTAGCGCACGGCCTCGTCCATCGCTTGCAGCGCGTCGCTGCGGTGCTCCAGGGTGATTTCCACTTGCCCCGGTGCGTACTCGGAAATCGCCGTGCGGGCCGGGATCCCTTGCAGCTTGCAGGCGCTGTAAAGGTCGGCCAGAAACGGCTCGATTTGCTCCAGCTCACGCAGCCCGTACACCTGGGTAGCGCGCGGACGCTGACCATCGGCATCGCGTGCCGGTTGCGGGCGGCCATTGCTGTCACGCTGCTGATCGAGCAGATAAAACTCCAGCTCTGCCGCCATCACCGGGTAGTAACCGTCCGCCTTGAGGCCGTCGATCACCTTGGCCAGCAAGTGCCTGGGGTCGGCCACGGTGGCGGGCATTCCCTGCTGCGGGTGCATGCTGACTTGCACTGCCGCTGTAGGAATCAAGCGCCACGGCATGCGCTGCAAACTGCCGCTGACCGGGTAAGCGCGGCAATCGATATCACCCACATCCCATACCAGCCCGGTGTTTTCCACATCATCGCCATTGATGCTCAACCCCAGAATTGTGCTGGGCAGCGGCCGTCCGCTCTCGTACACCGCCCGCAATTCGTCGCGGTGCAACAACTTGCCCCGGGGCACGCCGTTGTTATCAATGATGAACAGCTCGAACATCTCGATGTCCGGGTGCTGTTCCAGAAAATCCAGGGCTTCTTGTAGCGGGGCAAACGCGGTTGAGGCACTCATGGCAATACTCGTAGATTCGTATCAGGCAGGCGCCCCCCTTGAGGGTACGCGACAGTCAGGATTTAACGGCTAACGAGCATCCGGCGGGCGGGCATGGCGGCAGTGAAACAGGGCCCAGAAAGCCAGTTCTGAGGGCAGGCATGGCACACGCCGCACGGCAGGAGCGCGCGACTGCCGTTGGCACTGAATACTGCTCAGACCACGCCTCATACCTGCAACCGTTGCCAAAAAGGGAACCCAGCCTCACACGGCTGGCCCGTTTGTTTAAATGCAGGGTTTTATACCTTTGGTTACACCAGCGCTAAACATTCCCATCCCGCAGGCCGGTGAACGTTTCAAAGACCGGCAAGGTCGCATGCAGTGTCTATCCTGCTTGATCCACCTTACTGCTTCGAGGAGCCAGCCCCATGACCAGAACGGTTGCCGATTTCATCACCGAAACCCTGCAGCAAGCCGGCGTAAAACGCGTGTTCGGCGTGGTGGGCGATTCCCTCAACGGTTTTACCGATGCCCTGCGCCGCCAGGAGCAGATCGAGTGGATCCATATGCGTAATGAGGAGTCCGCTGCTTTTGCCGCCGGGGCCGAGGCCCATTTGACTGGTGAGCTTGCGGTATGCGCCGGCAGTTGCGGGCCGGGCAACTTGCACTTGATCAATGGCCTGTTCGACGCCCATCGCAGTGGCGTACCGGTACTGGCGCTGGCCGCCCATATTCCCGGCAGTGAGATCGGTATCGATTACTTCCAGGCCACCCACCCCGAAAGCCTGTTCAAGGAATGCAGCCACTACGTCGAACTGGTGTCCCATCCCGAGCAGTTGCCGCAGATTCTGCAGCGGGCCATGCGCGTGGCCATCGCCAAACGCGGGGTCGCGGTCGTCGTGATTCCCGGCGATGTAGCGCTGCAGGCCACCGAGGCCAAAGTCCCGCAATGGATAAAGCCTGCCCAACCGATGATTTGCCCTGCTCCGGCCGATATCGACCGGCTGGCGTCGTTTCTCAATGATGGCAAGAAGGTCACGCTGCTGTGCGGCGCAGGCTGCGCCGGTGCCCATAGCGAAATCCTGGCGCTGGCCGAGCGCTTGAACGCGCCCATCGTGCATGCCCTGCGCGGCAAGGAACATGTCGAATACGACAACCCCTATGACGTTGGCATGACCGGACTGATCGGCTTCGCCTCGGGTTACAAGGCGATGATGAACTGCGACACCTTGTTGATGCTCGGCACCAATTTTCCGTATCGCCAGTTTTACCCGCAGCACAGCTACATCGCGCAAATCGACTTGCGCCCCGAAGCCCTGGGCAACCGTTGCCCGCTGCAATTGGGCCTGCTGGGTGATGTGAAGCTGACGCTACAGGCGGTGCTGCCCAAAGTGATGCAAAACCCCGATCACGAACACCTCGATGCCGCCCGCGCCGACTACAAAAAAGCCCGCGAAGACCTCGATGCGCTGGCTGAAAGCAGCCCCAACAGTTCGATCATCCACCCGCAGTACCTCAATCGCCTGGTCAGTGAACTGGCGGCAGAGGATGCGATTTTCACCTGCGATGTCGGCACACCTACCGCATGGGCTGCCCGTTATTTGAAGATGAATGGCAAACGGCGCCTGATCGGCTCCTTCAACCACGGCTCGATGGCCAATGCCATGCTGCAAGCCATCGGGGCGCAAGCGACGTTCCCTGATCGCCAGGTCATTTCAATGTCTGGGGATGGCGGATTCACCATGATGATGGGCGACTTTCTGACCCTCAATCAGGTGGGTTTGCCGGTCAAGGTCATCGTACTCAACAACGGCACCCTGGGCTTTGTGGAAATGGAAATGAAAGCCGCGGGCTTCCCGGATGTGGGCTGCGACCTGAAAAACCCGAACTTTGCGGCAATGGCCCAGGCCATGGGCGTGAAAGGGATACGGGTTGAGCACCCGGCACAGCTGGAAGCCGCACTACGCGAAGCTTTCAGCCATGATGGCCCGGTGCTGGTGGACGTAGTCAGCGCCCGCCAGGAACTGGTCATGCCGCCGACCAAAACCTTCGAGCAGGCCAAGGGTTTCAGCCTGTTTATGCTCAAGACAGTGATGGACGGCCGCGCACGGGAGCTGATCGATCTGGCCAAAGTCAATTTGTGGCGTTGAGCAACTCTGTGGGTGCTCTGTTGCCGGTCAAACGCGTTCCTCTAGTGGCTGCGCGCAAAACAGGTATTTCGAGTACATATCCAGCATTTGTGTCCAACTAAACTATGGGTTTCGCCCCCAGGGCGAGGTGGGTGGTACTCGCGATCCGTAGCAGCTGACGACGAAACCTGTAGTCGCTGAGGAGCGAAGCGAGGCTGCGAGGGGTTGCGCAGCGACCCTGCTTGAAGGGCCTTCGGCCCTTATCGCAGCCTGCGGCAGCGACTACACGCGGTGTTCAGGCCTTGGAAATCAGCCATTTCGTACGACGTTTCGCTTTCATTCTCATGAAACATCCGAGAAGATTCCGCTCGCTTGCGCCTGTTCAAATCGGGGAATAGTCTCGGCCAATCGCTGCAAAACAGCGGTCGGGTTTAGTCGCCCGACGTGTACATTCGGCGCAAGGCGCCACCTCCGCGAGGCGCTTTTTTACGGCCTGCGTTTTATGGTGGCCGTGCGCAGGGCGCCTTCGAGCGCGCCGGTTTTTCCGAATGTACCGGTCGACTAACCTGCGCACGGCTGCCTCCCATTTGCTTAGTCGCGAGTGCTGGCAGCTCCTTGAGTACAATCGGAGTTACGCCATGAAAAAAATCACCCCCGATCCCCCTGCTTTACCCCTCGATGCTGCTGACAGTCACGACCCGTTGCTGGACCGTGCCGCCGTCGAACGTGCGCTCAATTACTACCTGCAAAACCATAAGCCTTATCGCCCTATAGGCACGGCCATGCTGGCCATCCCGCACAGTGTCAATTCAGAAGCGGCTTTAGCCCAGGCGTCAGACTTGTTGCGCTGTGCGGGTGCTTGCGCGAATGAGGCGGGGAATGGCTTGAGCGGGCCTGCGCGCGATTTGGTGTTGTCGGTCATGCACCTAGTGGAGCTGGCCAAGGGGTATGTCGACACGTCGCTGGACACACTGGCAACGCACTGAAGCAGCACGCGCCTGATTGGCGACAGGCGCGTCATTGCTCAATGACGGAAAGGTTTCTGTAGCAGCTGACGAGTAGAACGAGGCTGCGTCCGGCGTGATGCGGTACCCCGACGTAGCCGTCGTAAAATCAGCTTTCACGGTTCATCAGACATACCGCGTGTACTGGCTTTACGACCGCTTCGCGATCGGACGTAGCCTCGTTCTACTCGTCAACTGCTACGACGCGTAGTGGACGACGAAACCTGTAGTCGCTGAGGAGCGAAGCGAGGCTGCGAGGGATTGCTCCAGCCCACTGGCTTTGACCAGCCCCTCGACGGCCTGGACAAACGCTGATGGCCCGGTGCTAGTGAATGTAGTCAGCGCCCGCCAGGAACTGGTCATGCCGCCAACCAAAACCTTCGAGCAGGCCAAGGAGCGAGGTTGCGATCGTGGGTCGCTCTCGATTAATATACGTTTCATATACATTTCATATTGAGCATTCAGATGGGCATCGTAAAGATCTCGGACGCCACCCATGAAAACTTGCGGGTCGCCAGCAACGCACTCAACCGTTCGATCAATGCACAGGCAGAGCACTGGATGCGTATCGGCATGTTGACCGAATTGCATCCCGACCTGGACCACAACCAGATCTGCCGCTTGCTGATACAGGCCGAACTGCAAGGCGGTCTCGATTTGAAGCACGTGTGCGAACTGGCTGATGCCACTGCGGGAGCAAATCAATGAGAAACAACGTCGTTATCAATAGCCCGGCACAGATTGCCCAGTCCAAGGTGGCGGGCAAACTGGCCGCCGAGGTGCTGGCCATGATCGGCGAGCACGTGAAGGCGGGCGTTACCACCGACCAGCTCGACCAGATCTGCCACGACTACATCGTCAATGTGCAGAAGGCCATTCCGGGCAACGTGGGCTACCACGGCTTTCCGAAAACCGTGTGCGCGTCGGTCAATGAAGTGGTGTGCCACGGCATCCCGTCGAACCGGGTGCTGCAGGACGGCGACATCGTCAATATCGACATTGCGGTGGTCAAGGATGGCTGGTTCGGCGACACCAGCCGCATGTACTTCGTCGGCGAACCCAGTGCCGCCGCACGGCATCTGGTCAAGACCACCTACGACGCCATGTGCGCCGGTATCCGCATGGTGCGCCCCGGAGCAACCCTGGGCGATATCGGCCATGCCATCCAGACCCTCGCCGAGAAAGAAGGCTTCAGCGTCGTGCGCGAGTACTGCGGCCACGGCATCGGCAAGGTCTATCACGACGAGCCGCAAGTGCTGCACTACGGCTATCCGGGCCAGGGCATGAAGCTCAAGACCGGCATGATTTTCACCATCGAGCCCATGCTCAATGCCGGCAAACGCCATGTCAAAACCCTGCCCGATCACTGGACCGTGGTCACCAAGGATGGCGCGCTATCGGCTCAGTGGGAGCACATGGTCGCCGTGACCGACGATGGCTTTGAAGTATTGAGCCCGTGGCCGGACACGATGGCCGACTACCCCGCCATCGTTTGACGGGCACTGCATAGGGACGGCGATATGGCGGTTGAAAATTACGAGCAATTGGCAATCTTCTCGGTCGTCGCCCAAGAGCGCAGTTTTACGCGCGCCGCGGCCCGGCTCGGCATATCGCAACCAGCACTCAGCCGGGCCATGCGCCAGCTGGAGGAGCGGCTGGGCGTCAGGTTGCTGGCGCGGACAACCCGCAGTGTTGCCCCCACGCAAGCGGGGGAGCACCTGTTGCAGGTGATTGCGCCACGCTTCGACGAGATCAACAACGAACTGGCGCTGCTCAGCAAGTTCCGCGACAAACCTGCGGGCACATTGCGCATCACGGCAGGGGAGCATGCCTCGATCGCGGTCCTGCAACCGGTGCTGGCTCAGCTGTTGCCTGACAACCCCGACTTGAACATTGAAATCATCGTTGACTACGGCCTGACCGATATTGTCGCCGAGGGCTTCGACGCTGGCGTGCGCCTGGGCGAACAGGTGGCCAAGGACATGATTGCCATGCGCATCGGCCCCGATATGCGCATGGCCGTGGTCGGTTCCCCCGCGTACTTCAGTCGCTACCCCAAGCCGGTGACCCCGGCCGACCTGGTGTCACACAACTGCATAACGCTGCGCATGCCTACCCACGGCGGCCTGTTTATGTGGGAGTTCGAGAAAAACGGCCAGGCGCTCAAGGTGCGGATAGAAGGCCAACTGGTGTTCAACAACATTGCCATGCGCCTGGAGTCGGTCCTGCAGGGGCTGGGCCTGGCCTATATGCCGGAAGATGTGGTGCGGCCCCATGTCGAGCAGGGCCGTTTGATCCGCGTGCTGGAGGACTGGTGCGAACCCTACTCTGGCTACCACCTCTATTACCCGAGCCGTCGTCAGTCTTCCCCGGCCTTCACCCTGTTGCGCGAAGCCCTGCGCTACCCCGACTGACGCGCTGCCAGTTGCGCGTCCAGCGCCTCGACGGCGCGCCGGGCGGCCTCTCCATCACCGCTTTGGGCCAATACCTGGCTCACCTCGCGCAGTTGCGCCTCGCTCAGACCCACCCGCAGGCTCGCGCCCATGTGTGAGCGCAGTTGCGGCTCAACCCCGGGCGTGGCAGCCAGTGCTCCGACGGTCGCCAGCTCGCGGCTTTGCCAGTCCAGATTGTCGCGTTCAAAAATGTCGCCGAACAAATGCGCCTGCAGGTACTGGTTAATCACCGGAGCAAAGTCAAACAACGGACCCTGTACCGGTGCACCTGAAATACGGGTCTGGTTGGCCTTGCCCGCCGCCAGTAACTCGTCGCCGGTGGGGATCACACGCTCCGGCTCACGCCCCGGCGCATCTTCAATGCCACGTTGCTGACGGGCCTGCAGCACCTTCATCAACTCACCGAGGGCGTTGAGGCTGCGCGGAAAACCGGTGTAGGCATATAACTGCACCAGGATCTCCCTCACCTCGCTGACCGTCAGACCCGCATCGAGCCCCTGATTCAGGGCACGATCAAGCGCTGGCATATTACTGCTGGCCATCGCGGCGGCGATCAGGGGAATCGCGCGCTGGCGGGGCGACAGGCCCTGCTCGACCACCCCGCCGGCAGCGGGCGAATCCCCGGCCGGTTGGGCTGCTTGAGCCCAGGCGGTGACCAGGCCCAGGCTGAAGGTAAACGCCACGGCCAGCATCGCAGATGCCTGGAATTTAACGGGCCCGATATTGTTCATCCGTGACTTTCTCCATCCAGGTCACGCTTTTGCCGTCCACCGTGCCGGTGACGGCCAGGTGGGTCATGGCACCGTCTGGCGCTGCGCCATGCCAGTGTTTGATGCCCGGCGGGCAGACCACTACGTCGCCCGGGTAAATCTGCTGCACCGGTTTGCCCCACTCCTGCGTCAGGCCTGCCCCGGAAACCACCACCAGCCGCTGCCCGGCTGGATGGGTGTGCCAGGCCGAGCGTGCTCCAGGCTCGAACGTGACATAGGCACCCGATGCATTGATTTCATCGCTGGCAGCAAACAAGGGATCGACGCGCACCACTCCTGAAAAATAATCCGCTGGCCCCGGCGACGGTACCTGAGTGTCGCCACGGGTGATCTGCTGCGTACGGGCCCTGTCACTACCGCCAGCGGCGGCGTCAGTCAGGGGCACCGCTGCACACAGCGCAAGCGTCCATAGTGTCCTGTTCATGCCTGCCTCCCGACTCAGAGTGTCCTGGCGTAAAAATCGGCCAGCTGGTTGATGGCTGCGTCGACATATTCAGGCACCCAGTAGGTCTGGATATGGGTCGCGCCCTCGATCTTGAACAACGTCTTGTCCTGGGTCCCCGTAGCCTTGGCGAACGCCTGCTCGGTCATGTACAGCGTGTCAGCCTTGCTGCCGGCAATCATCAGCAGCGGCGTGTTAAGCAGTTCGAGCTGGTTGGTGGCATCGAAGCTCATCAGGTCCAGCAGGCTGCTCAGGGTGTATTTGAAGGTCGAGTTGGGGTGGGCATGGGTCTTGCCGTAATACTCGAAGCCTTCGCGATACAGGTCGAAAGGCAGCTTGGCGATTTGTTCGTCGGTGAGTTTGACATCACCGGTGTACACCACCTCCCCGCCTGCCGCTTCCTGGGCACGGGCTGCGGATGCCTGTTGCAGACGCTCCTGGATAGTGTCCAGTTGCGAATCCATGAAGCCATTACGGCGAACCAGCCCGGAGTTGAACATGCTCACGGTGGCAATCGACTGGAAGCGTTTGTCGCTTTGCCCCGCCTTCAAGGCATAGCCACCGCCGCCGCAGATGCCCAGCAGGCCAAGACGCTGAGGATCAACACCTGGGTAACGGGCGATGAAGTCAGCCATGCCGTGGATGTCTTCAACGCGGTTGGCAGGTTTATCCACATTGCGCGGCTGACCGCCACTGGCCCCCTGATAGGCGGCATCCGCGGTGATGGTGATGTAGCCCTTTTCAGCCAGGCGCTGGGCATACAGGCCCGCCACCTGCTCCTTGACTCCGCCGTTGGGGTGAGCAACAACAATGGCCGGGTATTTTTTGTTGGCATCGTAGTTCGCCGGAGTGTAAACGTTGGCGGCAATATCCAGGCCGTTGAGCGTGTAGGTAACCGGATGAATGTTGACCTTGCCTGGTTCGTTGCGGGTGATTGCGCCAGCGTAGGTCAAGGTAAACGGGTTGGCTTTGTAGTCGCCCGCCTCGGCGGCGGACATACCGACCATTGCGGCCATTAGCGTGGCTTTAAGCACCGTAAACGTCATAAAAATCTCCCCATCAAAGTGAAACTTCTGTAGGAAACGGCCGCCATAGACGTGCGCGCATTCAATATAGAAGTAACTTAGCGGCTGGGAGTTAATTGATAAACGGCGCTTACCGGATAGCACTTATATCAAGCACGCATAAATACCCCACCCTGGCCTGATCTGCACAATGGCGCTACAACCCTCCTTGCACCTGATCCAGCCGCTCGCGCAAGAACTCGATCAATGCCTGCACCGGCTGCGAGCGCTGGCGGTGCTGCGGATAGACCGCCGATAACGCCAGCGGCGCGCAGCGGTAATCGTCCAGCACCCGGACCAATTGCCCGCTCTCCAGCGCCGAGCCGACGATAAAGGTCGGCAGGTAGGTAATCCCCAGCCCGGCGATGGCCGCATCCTTGAGCAACTCACCATTATTGACCCGCATGCGCCCGCTGACGTTGAGGGTCAGGGGCTTGCCCTGCCCTTCGAAACGCCACTGCACCTGACGGCCATGACCGTAGGGCAGGCAATCATGCTCGTGCAGCTCCTGGGGTTTGAGCGGTGTGCCCCGCTCGGCCAGGTAGGCTGGGCTGGCACAGTACACGCGATCGATGCTGGCGATACGGCGGGCAATCAGGGTCGAGTCTTCCAACACGCCGATGCGCAAGGCCAGGTCATAGCCTTCGCTGAGCAAGTCCACTGGCCGGTCGCTGAGGTCCACCTCTACGGTCACGCCGCTGTAGCGCTGCAAAAACAACGGCAGCAGGCAGCCCAGATGGGCCATCGCAAAGGACAGCGGCGCACTGACCCGCAGGGTGCCGCGCGGCTCGCTGGTCTGGCCGGCGATGCCCTGCTCCATGTGCTCGACGTCGTTGAGCAAGCGCATGGCCGACTCGTAATAGGTCTGCCCCAGGGGCGTGACGTCCAGTCGCCGGGTAGAGCGGTTGAGCAGGCGCACGCCCAGTCGCGCCTCCAGCTGCATCAATCGTCGGCTCACGAATTGCTTGGACAGGCCCAGTTGGTCGGCCGCCGCCGTGAAGCTGCCGGAGTCCATGACCTGGCAAAAAATACGCATGTCTTCAAAGGGGTTCATTGTCACTACCTGGTGGACAGTTAAACCCTTTATAGCGGCTTTTTCCCTTTTCAACACCCGTCTATTCTCTGTGCACGGCCCCCCTCTCTCGCCTGCTTTCTGAAACTGGAGTTTGCCCATGTCCTTTCTCCTCGATCACCCGCTGTCCTGGGGTGCCGTGCTGTTGGTGATCGACACCGCACTCTGGCATCTGGCGCCGTTCAAGCAACGAGTCACCCGGGTGGGGGTGCGTCTGGCGCTGTTTGCGATGTTCAGCGCGTTGATCATCAACGCTGGCGTCAGCCCGTTGCAGGCCCCGCTGTTTACCGATGACCGGGTGGAGCAATTGGGGGCGACGGCGCTGGGAATTGTGTGGTGGCTGTACGCGGCTCGGGTGCTGACCGAAGTGATCGGCCTGGCGCTGATGCGCCGCATCGGTCACAGCGGCCGCCTGCTGCAGGATGTGATTGGCGCCCTGGTGTTTCTGGCGGCCATCGTCGCCGCAGCCGGGTACGTGCTGGAGTTGCCGGTCAAAGGTTTGCTGGCGACGTCCGGGGTGGTCGCCATTGTGGTCGGCCTGGCCTTGCAGAGCACCCTCAGTGACGTGTTTTCCGGCATCGTGCTCAACACCACCAAGCCGTATCAGGTGGATGACTGGGTGGTGATCGACGGTGTCGAAGGCAAGGTGCTGGATATCGACTGGCGCGCCACCCACCTGCTGACCAGCGCGGGCAGTACGGCGGTCGTGCCCAACTCGGTGGCGGCCAAGGCCAAGATCGTCAACCTGAGCCGGCCCACGAATCTGCATGGCGTGTCGATCAGCATTCAGGTGCCCAACCATGTTCGCCCCCGCCGGGTGCTCGATGCACTGGAGCGCACGCTGCAGGGCAGCAGCAGCCTGCTGCTCAATCCTGCGCCCAAAGCGGTGCTCAAGGAGGCTGGCGAGATCATGTCCGAATACGTGGCCAGCGGGTTCATTGCCGACTTGGCCAGGAAAAGTGAAGTGCGCAACCAATTGTTTGACCTGGCCCACCGACACCTGGAAGCGGCGGGTATTTCACGCCAGCCTGACGCGATAATCGAACCCGCGGGCCGGGCGCGGGCCTTGCTCGACGAGGTGAAAGTCTTCCGTTCCCTGAGTGAGCAAGAGCGGGACCAGATCGCCCTCTCCATGGTTGCCCAGCAGTACGCGGCCGGTCAGGTGGTGCTGGCGCTGGACGAGGTGCCGGACAGCCTGATGGTCATCGCCACCGGAGTGGTCAGCGTGACCGTGCCCGACGCAGCGGGGCCTGTTGAGGCCGGACGCATGGGGCCGGGAGAGATCATGGGCGAGGAAAGCATTCTCACGGATTCGCCGTCCCAGGCGACCTTTACCACCTTGACCTCAAGCATCATTTATCGGCTCGACAAGTCTGTGACCCGCGAATGCATGGCGCAGCGCACAGAGGTAGGACGGGCGTTGAACAGGTTGCAGGCCGTGCGCCAGCAAAGTAGCCGCATAGCGCTGATGGCCGCGCCGGCACCGGCCATCAAAGGCGGTTTTTTGAGTTGGTTGCACAGGCGCTGAGAAGGGAGGGTGATATCTGTAGCCGCTGCCGCAGGCTGCGACGGGTTGCGAAGCGACCCTCGTTCCAAAACCAAACGAAGGTCCTGCGGCCCTTATCGCAGCCTACGGCAGCGACTACAACAGCAACGGAACTGCCTTACTTGGCGGTCAATACCGAATAGCTGTTCATCAGGTTGCGGTAGTTGGGAATGCGCGGCGACAGCAGGTTCGCCAGGCCTTCCATGTCATTGCGCCAATCCCCTTGCAGCTCGCACGCCACCGAGAACCAGTTCATCAACTGTGCACCCGCTGCCGTCATTCGCGCCCAGGCGGCCTGTTGCACGGTTTCGTTGAAGGTGCCCGACGCATCCGTCACCACAAACACGTCATAACCTTCAGCCAGCGCCGACAGGGTCGGGAAAGTCACGCATACATCCGTCACCACACCCGCAATGATCAGTTGCTTGCGACCGGTCGCCTTGACCGCCTTGACGAAGTCTTCGTTGTCCCAGGCATTGATCTGGCCAGGACGCGGGATGTACGGGGCGTCCGGAAACTGTTCCTTAAGCTCCGGCACCATCGGGCCGTTGGGGCCGTTTTCAAAACTGGTGGTCAGAATGGTCGGCAGTTTGAAAAACTTGGCCACATCGCCCAACGCCAGCACGTTGTTCTTGAATTCGTTTGGCGAGAAATCCTGGACCAGCGAAATCAGACCGGTCTGGTGGTCAACCAGCAACACCACAGCATCATCTTTGTTCAGGCGCTTGTACGGAACAGTGCTCATGTGAAACTCCTCGATAGATAGGTGTTACGGGATCAAAAGGCGAAACAGGAGCAGCCAAAGGCGCCCCAGAATCCGGCAAAGTCGCTGACCGGTGCATTCGACAAACGTGCTTTTTCATGACCGTGGGCATGCACCGCGCATGGCCCGCTGCATTGGTGGACCTGCGCCTGCAGCGGCGCACCCGGGCGCCAGTGGCCGGGGACTTTCACCACCGGCGACCAGTCGGGCAACACCGGTACGCGGGCCGGGCCAAGTTTTTCGAAGTCGCCGGCGGCATACACCACCTTGCCGCCCACCACGGTCAGCACGGACTCGATCCACTTGATGGCTTCTTCGTCGACGCTGAAAAAGTCCGCGCTCAGGGCCGCCACGTCTGCCAACTGGCCGACCTTGATCTGGCCCTTTTTGCCCTGCTCGGATGAAAACCAGGCGCTGCCGTGGGTGAACAGTTCCAGCGCAGTAAGCCGGGGCAGGCCTTCGGCGTGCAGTTCAAGACCACCGACCGTGCGACCGCTGACCATCCAGTAGAGCGAAGTCCACGGGTTGTAGCTGGACACGCGGGTGGCATCGGTGCCCGCCCCCACCGGCACGCCCTCGGCCAGCATGCGCTTGATGGGTGGCGTGGCTTCGGCCGCTTTGGCGCCGTATCGCTCGACGAAATACTCGCCCTGGAACGCCATGCGATCCTGAATCGCAATGCCGCCGCCCAAGGCCCTTACCCGCTCAATGTTTTGGGGGGTGATGGTTTCGGCATGGTCGAAAAACCACGGCAAGCCATTGAACGGAATATCGCGATTGACCTTCTCGAACACGTCGAGCATGCGACTGATGGATTCGTTGTAGGTGGCATGCAGACGGAACGGCCAGCGCTGCTCCACCAGGTGGCGCACCACGGGCTCCAGTTCGTCTTCCATGGTTTGCGGCAAGTCCGGGCGCGGCTCAAGGAAGTCCTCGAAGTCCGCTGCCGAGAACACCAGCATTTCACCGGCGCCGTTGTGCCGCAAAAAGTCATCGCCCTGATGCAGGGTGACGCTGCTGGTCCAGTTCTTGAAGTCGGTCAGTTCTTCCTTGGGCTTTTGCGTAAACAGGTTGTAGGCAATACGGATGGTCAATTGCTGGTCTTTGGCCAGTTGCTCGATGACCTGGTAATCATCTGGATAGTTCTGGAAACCACCGCCCGCATCAATCGCGCTGGTGAGGCCCAGGCGATTGAGTTCGCTCATGAATTGGCGGGTGGAGTTGACCTGATACTCCAGCGGCAGCTTCGGCCCCTTGGCCAAGGTCGAATAGAGGATCATCGCGTTGGGCCGCGCCACCAGCATGCCGGTCGGATTGCCATTGGCATCGCGCACAATCTCGCCACCCGGCGGGTTCGGGGTATCGCGGGTATAGCCAGCCACTCGCAGAGCGGCCCGATTGAGCAACGCCCGGTCGTACAAGTGCAGGATAAAGACCGGAGTGTCCGGGGCCGCCTGGTTCAGTTCCTCCAGGGTGGGCAGGCGCTTTTCGGCGAACTGGAATTCGTTCCAGCCGCCGACCACGCGCACCCATTGCGGAGTCGGCGTGCGATCGGCCTGATCCTTGAGCATGCGCAACGCATCGGCCAGGGATGGCACGCCTTCCCAGCGCAGTTCGAGGTTGTAGTTCAGGCCGCCACGTATCAGGTGCAGGTGCGAGTCATTAAGGCCCGGAATGACACAGCGCCCCTTGAGGTCGATGACTTGCGTGCCCGTACCGCGCAGGGCCATTGCCTGAGCATCGGTGCCGACGGCCACAAAGCGGCCGTCGCGGATGGCCACGGCACTGGCATGGGGGTTTTCGCGATCGACGGTATTAAATTGGCCATTGAATAAGATCAGATCGGCGTTCATCGCGGTTCCTCGGGTTCAGTGGCAGCAGTCAGCCAGGGCGCGAACACACGCGTCGCCATTGGCATAAACAGATAAACCACCGAAACAACGATGGTCAGCGTGATCACAAAGGTGGCGACCACGTACTGGGAGAAAAAAGGGCTCAAGCCCAGCAAGGGCTTCCAGATCAGCGGCACCAGCAAGGTATGGGGGAAAATCACCATCAGCGTCAGCACGGCCTGCTTCCAGCGCGGTGGTGGCGTTCGGGACTCGGTGTGGGGTGCGAACCAGAATTCGTTGAGCGGATTGACCTCGGTCTGGTCGCCGTCCGCCAGCATGGGAGTGGCTTCGTTGACCAGTTCGCGACGTTGCGGCGAGTCCAGCCAGCGCTGCATGGCGTCAGTGGAGCAAAAGCGCAGCACGCAGGTATAGGTGTCCAGACCGGCACTCTTTCCGGGCACGACATCCACCCCCAGATGCCCGTCCCACTGCCCGGCGATGCGCACGATCTTGCGCAGCCACGCGTTGTAGGGCACTTCAAAACCGGCCTTGACCCGATGCTTGACCACCAGGGTCACAACCTCATCGAAAGCCCGGGTCGGCGGATTGATCTCAGTGGATTCAGACATGACGCAAGGCTCCAACCCTATCCAGTCGAATATTCCCTGCAGACACTTCAACCGCGGGAACGAGAGGCTCGCTCCCACGGTGGATCGCTACAGAGTTGAAGTGAAGCAACGCGTATCAGCCCTTGAGAAACGCCAGCAGATCGGCATTGAGCTGATCCTTGTGGGTATCCGTCAGCCCGTGGGGGGCACCGGGGTAGATCTTCAGCGTAGAACCTTTGACCAAACCTGCCGACGCAATGCCCGCAGCTTCGATCGGCACCACCTGGTCAGCGTCGCCATGGACCACCAGGGTCGGTATGTCGAACTTTTTCAGGTCTTCGGTAAAGTCGGTTTCAGAAAACGCCTTGATGCAGTCGTAGGCGTTTTTGTGGCCGCTGGTCATGCCCTGCATCCAGAACCAGTCGATCATGCCCTGGGAGGGTTTGGCCCCCGGTTTGTTGAAACCAAAGAACGGGCCGCTCGCGAGGTCGATGTACAGCTGCGAACGGTCCGCCAGTGACGCCTGGCGAATCCCGTCAAACACCTCAAGCGGCAAGCCGCCAGGGTTGGCCTCGGTCTTGAGCATCAAGGGCGGCACCGATGAAATCAGCCCCGCCTTGGCCACCCGGCCCGTACCATGACGACCGATATAACGCGCCACTTCACCGCCGCCGGTGGAAAAACCGAACAGCACGGCATCCTGCAGGTCCAGCAGCTCGATCAACTGCGCCAGGTCATCGGCGTAGGTGTCCATGTCGTTGCCTGCCCACGGCTGGCTGGAGCGCCCATGGCCGCGGCGATCATGGGCGATCACCCGATAGCCCTTGGACGCCAGGAACAGCATCTGCGATTCCCAGCTATCGGCGTTCAGCGGCCAGCCGTGGCTGAACACCACGGGCTGCCCCGTGCCCCAGTCCTTGTAGTAGATTTCGGTGCCATCGCGGGTGGTGAACGTAGTCATGGGGCGGTCATCCTTGTGCAAGTGCAAAGAGTTCTCATCTATCTTGGCAGGCATCGATGACAGCACAACTGCTCTGGTAGGAGCGTTACGGCCATATCGGTGCCCACCACGGACAGTAGAGGCTAGCTGAACTGCTCGCGGTACTGCGCCGGGGTCAGGCCAAGCTTTTCATTGAACAGAAAACGCATGTGCCTGACGCTGCCGAAGCCACTTTTGAAAGCGACTGTTTTCAGGGGCAACTCACTGGTCTCCAGCAGGTTTCTGGCCCGGTCTATACGCGCGCCCTGAAGAAAATCCATGGGCGTCATGTTGACCTCACGGGCAAAAACCCGGGCAAAGTGCCTGGCACTCATACTGGCCAGGCTGGCCATGGATTCAATGCTGAAAGCCTGATCGAGGTGTTCGAGCATATGGTTCTGAACCCGGGTGATGGGGGTTTCCTGGGGGCCAACCGAGGCCATCAGCGGGCTGAACTGCGCCTGGCCGCCCTGACGTTTCATGACCACCAGCAGGACTTTGGCCACGTCCAGGGCGATTTTTTTGCCGTGGTCATTGGCGACGACCGACAGCGCAAGATCGATACCGGCCGTGACGCCGCCAGATGTAATGAGATTGCGGTCCTGCACGAAAATCTGGTCGACCTCTACCCGGGCCGAGGGGAAGGCCTTGATCAGCCGCTCGGTGTAGTGCCAATGAGTCGTGACGCGATAGCCATCCAGCAAACCGGCAAAGCCCAGCACGAATGCCCCGGTGCAGATGGACCCGTATTGCCCGGCACGGGTCACGGCGCCCTTGAGCCACTCCAGTAATGCCTGCGGTTTATCGTTGTAGGCCCCCGGGCCGCCGGGTACCAGCAGCAAGTCATAGTGCCCGCTGGCCTGGTCAATATGCCGATCCGCCTGCAGCTTTACGCCATTCGAGGCGCGCAGCAGGCCGGGCTCGGTCGCCAGAGTGGTCAATTCATACTGCTGATCCGGCTGTAGATAGCGGTTGGCAATCGAGAACACCTCCATGGGCCCCGCCATGTCGAGCAGCAGAAAGTCTGGAAACAACACCATCGCCACGGTTTTCATAAGATAGATTTCACTGTAGGCAGCTGCATGCGCGAGTCCGCTGTGGATTAACAATAGTGCGCCGCATCCGGGCCACTGCAAACGCGCAGTTCATGAGCGGGCGTCGGAAAAATCATACGTGATAAATCCGCTAAAATTGTCAACCACAGAGAGACACTGTTTCAGTTTCCATCTACTTAATTTACTGATCAGTAACCATTAACCTTCTCCTCACTCGGACGAATCAACGTCCACACAGGAGATGTCATCATGCTGACCCTTCGCAAAGCATCCGATCGCGGCGCCGCCAACCATGGCTGGTTGAAATCCTTCCACACCTTCTCATTTGCCAACTATCGCAACCTGGATGAACAAGGCTTCTCCGACCTGTTGGTGATCAACGACGACCGCGTGGCAGCGGGCAAAGGGTTCGGCCAGCACCCCCACCGCGACATGGAAATTTTCTCCTACGTGCTCGACGGTGCGCTGGAACACAAGGACACCCTGGGCACAGGTTCGGTGATCCGTCCGGGTGACGTGCAATTGATGAGCGCCGGCAGCGGCGTGGCGCACAGCGAGTACAACCACTCGCACAACGAGCCTGTGCACTTTTTGCAAATCTGGATCGTGCCTGACGTCGGTGGCGCCAAACCCCGCTACCAACAAGAGCACTTCACCACGCAAAAGAAACGCGGACGCCTGCAACTGATCATCTCGCCCGATGGCGCCGATGGTTCGCTCCACGTACGCCAGGATGCCCGGGTGTATTCAGCCCTGATAGACGGCCAGGAAAGCGCCACGCTGGAACTTGCCGCCGACCGCTACGCCTACGTGCACGTGGCACGTGGTAGCGTCGAACTCAACGGCATGGCACTGCAGGAAGGCGACGGCGTGCGCGTGCGCAAGGAGCAACGGCTGACCTTGGGCAATGGTAGTGATGCCGAGGTGCTGGTGTTCGATCTGCGGGCGCAGGAATTGCCGCAGATGCCTTGACGGGCTGAAGCTGGGTTATGCGTACGATCAATGGCGTCGCTAACAAGTCGTCTGGGGTGCTGCCGGTGATAAAACACGCTGGCGGTACCATCATTCGAGCATTGCTTGCGAAGGAGAGTGCTATCAAACATTTTAATTGCAGCAGGCACACGGCGTATTAAAACCCCGGCCTACCAAAACTCGTCTCTTTATAGCCGCACGACAAGACCGTCAGCACTGCAACTTTATTTCTTACTCTGCCAATTCACGATATTTCTGGGGCGTCATACCAAACCAACGCAACGACGCCTTGTGGAAGCTGCTCTTATCACAAAAACCCAGAGTCGCGCATATATACTTCAAGTTATACGCCGAATCCTTCAACAAATGACGCGCCAGCTCTTTTCGAGAGGCCTCAAAAATAGCCGTAAACGTAGTGTCTTCACGCTGCAAATAGTTTTGCAGTGTTCTGGCACTCACCTTCATGGCTCTCGATACCGTTTGAACGGTAGGAATACAGCCAACCAACAACCCATCAGATACGATTTTTTTAATCCTGGATGACATGAGCCCGCTTATTGAATTTTGCAAATAAACATTCAGCACATCCGTGTGCACGACATTCAATGTCGGCGAGGCAGATATCAAAGGATAATCATACACCTCCCTCCTGAAAAGCAGACTATTCGACGCTGAAGAAAAGGTAATATTTTTCCCAAATATTGCTTTTAATGCATTTAATTCTACCGGCTCAGCATATGTAAATTCCGCAGCGACTGGTTGAACAGCCTGATGGGGGACTAGCCACTGCATCAACCCTAAGAACACTGACGCTCCTGAATCAATGAACACTCTTGGTGGTTTATCACCCACTTCAAAACCCAGAACCTTTAGATATTTTCCGCGAAACTCGACTTTCAAAAAAGAGCCATTGCTAATTAAGGGATGGTACGTGACCAACCGCTCCAGCGCATGCCCCAATGTTGAACATGACATCACCGCGTACCCGAGAACACCCAGCATGGCGGGGTGTGCCTTGCCAAATGCTTTCAAACCAAGGTCTGGGTCCCCCACCTTGGCCGTCAAATCATTCAACCATTCATACACCCGTGCAATATCTATATATTCACCAGACTCCAGCACTTCCACTTCAAAGCTGTCTTTATTCGAAAAGTGATAACCAAGTGCATGACCAAGCAACCGCACATACGCCGTACTAATATTAAACATCTACGACACATCCCTGATATAAAATACTGCAAGCTCAGAGTAGAGCAGCTTATATGAACGATTAAATCTTTAATGACGGGGTGCTTGGACGTCAATAGTGCATGCGCCCATGGACACCATTCTATCGCACCAGAACACTTATCATTCAATCAGAATCGTGCCACTATACCGTTGAAAAAAACTGGATCCAATACTTCAATTAAGTAGTTCAATCAACGATGACACTCAATCAAAAGCGCAATCAAGGCAAAGGATGGATATGGGCCTTCAAAAAGATAAGGTCCTATCAATTTTCAATCACCACCGCTTTTTTTCGAGCGACGCTCTACCTCTTGACAGGCGATACCGGCATATTTGGACGCACGGACAGCTACACAAAGTTTCGAATAAAACGGTGAATGTTCAATCCAGGTAACGATTTGCACCGTGACACAAACCACTTAGAACTTATCAAGCGGCGCACGTATAATGAGCCAACACCCTCAAGTCATAGTGATTGCGAGTGGCAAAGGTGGGACGGGCAAAAGTACCTTATCGATCAACCTCTCAATGGCACTGGCAGACCTTGGTAAACGCGTTGCGATTCTCGACGCTAACCTGGAACTTCCCAGCATTGCCACGCTTTTGAACATTTCACCTGACTATACCATTACAGATTTAATCGAAGGGACCAGTTCCCTTCGAGAGGTCATCTATAACGGACCTAAAGGCATCAACTTGATGCTCGGCAGCCACCTGTCGAAATCGATGAGAAACTTATCGACTGCCCATCACTTTGGCATCATTAACGCGCTCAGCACTATTGCCAAAGAACTCGACATCCTTGTCATTGACACCGCGCCCGGCATTAACAAGGGCACGCTCAACTTCATACGCGCCTCACAAGAAATCTTGCTTGTCACCTGCAGCGAACCAACGGCCATCGCCAGCACACAGGCTCTTATACATATACTGCACAGCACTTACGACTTACACAACTTCAGAATACTGATCAACAAAGCCCATGACACACATGAAGGTCAAAAAGCATTCAACACCCTTCAACAATTAAACAAGAACAATGATGTGCTTTTGAGTTACGCCGGGTACGTTCATGAACACAAGTCATCCCGAATGGCGGCCAGTAAAGGCAAGGCTTTGTATGACATGTTCCCCAAGTCAGACTTTGCTTACGATATTAAAAAAATAGCCAAATCAATTGAAAAATGGCCCCTGCGCGAAACACCCACAGGCCACATAGAATTCTTTTTGGAATCCCTCATCCAAAAATCCCATACCGTATAAACACACCGTAAAAACACAGACTTTTCAGGGTGAAAATTCACATGGCATGGACGTTCAAAGACCGCTTCACCTCTGACAAATTTATGACGGTTAACGATGAATTCCCCCGGCTTTTAAAACTACTGGAAGAAACCTTTCAAGACTTTCGCCACCACAACTGCATGGGCAGGCCAGCACAAAAAAAATTAATATCCAGCCGAGGCAGTGCATTTGCCAAGGTTATCTATATCCACACACAGATCAGTTACTGCCTGGGCACCCATGACTGCCTGGAGGACGCTAACTATGAGCACTACTGCACGACCGTCAAGAAACACTTCATTGACGTTCATCCCCTGTTTGCCATGAGAGCATACGCTGAGTGCATCTCACTCATCAGTAGCGATAATGAATCAATTAAACAGACACCACTAAATTAAGAACTCAACCGCCTCACTGACCACATATGAAAAGCATCTGACTCCATTCCGGAATGGTCTGTCGTGAGCCGCAAGGTACATAAACTTTAAATGCTCATCTTACGGCGCAGTCGGTATGGCGCCCGGTTTTCTCGCCGCGTGAGATGGCCGCCTCAACCGCGTCGAGGTGGTTTGGGGTATGGAACGTGTGGATTCTCTTGAGTTGAGGTGACGCCAAGGGGGATATGGGTCAAAGTAGTGGCTGGCTTCGCTTTTGTCTGCCCTGCCGCGTAGTTGCTCGCCAGTGCATCTGTGAACGCTTTAGCCAACATTTCGCTGGAGCCGCTATGGCTCAACAGCAGCTTTGATTCTCTGCACGCTGAGTGCTTTTTTGTCGGAGTTCTGTGACATGTCTGGTTCCAATATCGATAAATTCAATGAGCTGACCGGCAAGGTGCTGGGTGAGCTGTATCTGAACTTCCCTGTGCCCCTCAACCTGACCGCAGAGCATTTTGTTGAATCGGCAATGGAGTGGAGTGAAGAGCGTCAAATGGATCTGCCCAGCAAAGAGGCTGAGTTTTTTATCGCGACAACGGGATGGCTGATCAACGCGGGGTACATCAGCGGGGGGCTGTTTTCCAACACCCATGTCTCGGATGCCGTACTCACTGTGAAAGGCCTCGAAGCTCTCAACGCAACCCCGCGCAGCCTGACTCATGCTCACTCCCTGCGCGAGCAACTGGCCGAGATTGCCAGAGAAGGCAGCAAGGAAAGCGTTAAGGGCTTGCTTGCCGAGGAACTCATCACGGGCGCAAAAATCATCGCCCCTGCCGTTGGGCTCCTTTGACTTCAGCGCCGCTTGAGATAAACGCGGGTTGTGCTGCGTCGTTGAGGAAGCCGAGAGCCATCATCACGTTGTAGACCTTGGCTTCATAGCTCATTAATTGCGCCTTCCATTGGCACATGCAGCGCTAGCCCAAAGTTGGCAGGTAGTTATTTGTGCATTTTTGCCCTCAAAAGGCCCCGACTTTATACCCGCCCACGAAAAAGCCCCTGAAATGTTTAACCATTTCAGGGGCTTCGTCTTGTTCAATAATGGCGGAGAGATAGGGATTCGAACCCTAGGTACTGTCGCCAGTACAACGGATTTCGAATCCGTCCCATTCGGCCACTCTGGCATCTCTCCAACGGCGCGCATCATAACGCGGTTTCTGATTATGGCAAAGCCTTTTTTCAAAAAAACCGCGTGCTATCAGTTGCTTGCGCGCCTTTACTGCTTAAAGCGGGACGCCGAGGCGGTTTGCAACTTCTTCGTAGGCTTCAATGACATCGCCCAGACCCTGACGGAAGCGGTCCTTGTCCATTTTCTTGCCAGTGGCCTTGTCCCACAGACGGCAACCGTCCGGGCTGAATTCGTCACCTAGGACGATGGAGCCGTCATGGAATACGCCGAACTCAAGCTTGAAGTCCACCAGCAGCAAGCCAGCGTCGTCGAACAATTTGTTCAGTACATCGTTGACCTTGAGCGACAGTTCTTTCATGCGAACCAGTTGCTCGGCAGTGCCCCAACCGAATGCCACGACGTGGGATTCGTTGATGAACGGGTCGCCCTTGGCGTCGTCCTTGAGGAACAGTTCAAAGGTGTACGGGTTGAGCTTCATGCCCTCTTCGACACCCAGGCGCTTGACCAGGCTGCCTGCCGCGTAGTTACGCACAACGCACTCGACAGGGATCATGTCGAGCTTTTTGACCAGGCACTCGTTGTCACCCAGCAGTTTGTCGAATTGGGTCGGCACGCCGGCTTCTTCGAGTTTCTGCATGATGAAGGCGTTGAACTTGTTGTTCACCATACCTTTGCGATCAAGCTGTTCAATACGCTTGCCGTCGAACGCCGAGGTGTCGTTGCGAAACAGCAGGATCAAGCGGTTTTCGTCGTCGGTCTTGTAAACCGATTTCGCTTTACCGCGATAGAGTTCTTCACGTTTTTCCATGATGGGCTCCGCATGCTAAGTAGGTGGGCTAGGCGATTGTGCGCCAGTCGAGCCCTGAATCTTGATCGGCCAGTTGCAGCCAGTCCGGGTCGCACCCTAGGGTGTCGACAAAACATTGCCGGGCCAGCTGCGGCAGGTTGTTCTTGCTGCTGAGGTGTGCCAGTACAAGGTGTTGCAGATCTTGCCAGCCCAACTCGGCCACCAGGCTTGCAGCCTGATGGTTGTTCAAATGTCCTTCCTGGCCCCCTACCCGCTGCTTGAGAAAAGCAGGGTAGTGACCACGGGCAAGCAGGTCGCGGCAATGGTTTGCCTCGATCATCAGTGCATCCAGGTTGCGGTAGCTGTCCAGTACCCCCGCGCAATACGAGCCCAGGTCGGTCAGCAAGCCAAACCGCCGCTTGCCGTCACTGAACACGTACTGGGTGGGTTCCTGAGCATCATGGGCCACAAGGGTCACACTGATAGTCAACGCCCCGACTTGCAATGTCTGGCCACCGGCAACGTATCCGGCCGGCTCCAGGGGCTTGCGCATCCCGCGCTGAGTGCCACGACTCATGTACACCGGCAAATTGTAGCGCCGAGACAGCAAACCCACGCCATGCACGTGGTCGGCATGTTCGTGGGTTACCAGAATCGCGCTCAGCTGGTGGGCGCTGACGCCCAACCTTGCCAGGCGACGCTCGGTTTCTCGCAAGGAGAAACCGCAATCGACCAGTACATAAGTGTTGTCGCTGGTTATCAGCGTGCCATTCCCTTGGCTACCACTGCCGAGAACGGCAAAGCGCATGCAATCAACCCAGGTTGTCTTGGATAACGCCCAACACTTTGCGCGCCACTTCTGGCGAGGCAACGGTGTTGATGTTTTCTTCGACAGTCACTTGTACGCTGTCACCGACCTTGCTCAGGCGAACCTGATAGCGCTGGGCACGGGCTTCAACTTCTTCCTTGTCCGGCTTGCTGCCGAAGAGACCGGAGAAGAAACCAGGCTTCTCGTCCTTCTTCTCGGCTTTTTCGGCAAGGTTGATGTAGTACAGGCCCAAGGTGCGGTTGATGTCTTCAACACGCCATTCGCCCTGCTCAAGCGCGCGACCCACACTGGACCAGGCGCGATCGAGGTCTTCGGTCAGCGTCAGCACCGGGTTGCCGCTGCCGTCTTCGCTCAGGCTGACGCGCGCCGGGGTGTCGAAATCACGTGCTGCAAGCAACGATACCGAACCGCCCTTCTCGGCGTTACGGTTCATGCTGATGAGCATCTCATCAACCAGGGCTGCATCCAGACCGGTGTTGACCGAACGGGTGGCGAAATCGACGTCGGCAGTGCTGCCGGCCGGGCGGTTGGCACTGACGACATAGATTTCACTGGTGTTGCGCTGCACACCCGGCTCGATGCGAACCCGCAGGCGGGTCTCGCTGTCGGCGGCCAGGCCGCTGCTGCCCACATGGCGGGCCATCGGAGCCGAAAGCTCGTCAGCACGCTGCCAGGTGGTTGTGAATTCGCCGGTTTGCGGGCGCTGCTCGTCAATGCTGAAACCGTTGTCCTGGAAGAACTGCATTGCCACCGGCCAGACTTCGGACGGAGAGCGCTGCGCCATCACCCAACGGCTGTCGCCGCTTTTTTGAAGGCTGAAGTCGCTGGCACTGGCGGTTACAGCCAATGGCTGTGGACGCGGCACCTCAAATTCGCCCTTGACGTTGTCGTCAGGCACGTTGCCAGGGATCGGCAACAGCGGGACCAGGCGTTTGTCAGTCTGGACACCGGGTGGCAACTGCATGGGAGGGGTTTGACGCGCCTCCAGATAATCGCTGCCACGGTCACGGAAATACCCGTCTTGACCCCACAGCCAACCGCAGCCGCTGGTGCTGGAAATAATCACGGCTAGTGCGGAAAGTCCGGCCAATCGCTTCATGCGTAGTGCTTCCTCAATTAAACCAAGACACCGGACTGGCGCATTGCCTGACGCAGTGGTTCGTGGCAAGGCTCGCTGAGCCAGGTGAGAGGCAGACGGATACCGTCCGACATCAAGCCCATTTCATGCAGCGCCCATTTCACGGGGATAGGGTTGGATTCGATAAACAGGGTTTTATTGAGCGGCATCAGCTTTTCGTGGAGCGCGCGAGCAGTGGCGGCATCGCCACGCATCGCAGCGGCGCACAGGTCGCTCATGTCTCGTGGCGCAACGTTGGCGGTCACCGAGATATTGCCCTTGCCGCCGAGCAGGATCAGCTCGACTGCGGTCGCGTCGTCACCGGAGTACACCAGGAAGTCGCTGCTGACGCCTGCCAGGATGGCCGGTACGCGGGTCAGGTCGCCGGTGGCTTCCTTGATGCCGATGATGTTCGGCACCGTCGACAGGCGCACAACGGTTGCCGGCAGCATGTCGCAGGCGGTACGGCCCGGAACGTTGTAAAGGATCTGCGGGATATCGACCGCTTCGGCGATGGCCTTGAAATGCTGGTACAAACCTTCCTGGGTCGGCTTGTTGTAATACGGAGTCACCAGCAGACATGCGTCGGCGCCAGCGGCCTTCGCATTGGCGGTCAGTTCGATCGCTTCACGCGTCGAGTTGGCGCCCGTACCGGCAATCACCGGGATACGTCCTGCAACCTGTTTGACAACGTGACGAATCACTTCGATGTGTTCGTTCACATCCAGAGTTGCCGATTCACCTGTGGTGCCAACGGCAACAATGGCGTTGGTGCCCTCTTGCAGGTGAAAGTCCACCAGTTTGCTCAGAGCGTCCCAATCAAGACGACCTTGTGCATCCATGGGTGTGACCAGTGCCACCATACTGCCCGCAATCATGCAACCGCTCCTGCCGGAAAAAGAGAGCCGTAATGGTACTGGCGCCATGACCCTTGCACAAGCAACAGCGCGCCCGATGAGCATTCCCCTTAGCGTTGCTTTTCGCTACCCTTCAGCCTTTGATTGGTACTGATGTGTGCGCAAGTCTGTTTCACAGGCCTTCAGCAAGCGCCCAAAGCCCCGCCCAAACGCCGCCGAGCGCGGTTTGCAGAGCCTGCAAACCGCCTGTAACGCTGTATTGGCGGGCTTCGGCGCTCAAGTGTCGGCTGATATTCAGCTCGCTCCCCATCGACCGTACTGACCGCTCATCGTTTTAGGAAGGCTGCATGTCCACCCCCACAGTCCGCGAACAATTCCTTGTCATCAGTGCCCTTGGCGCCAACCCAATGGAGCTGACTAACGTCCTGTGTCGCGCCAGCCATGATAATCGCTGCGCCGTCGTAACCTCGCGCCTGACTCGCCACGGCGAATGCAGTGCGCTGATCCTGGAAATAACAGGCAGCTGGGACGCCCTGGCGCGCCTCGAAGCCGGCCTGCCCGCGCTGGCCAAAAAACATGCGTTCAGCGTCAATGTTGTGCGCAGTGCCGCCCTTGAAACCCGCCCGCAAGCGCTACCCTACGTAGCCTATGTGAGCTCGGCCTACCGCTCGGACATCATCAACGAGCTGTGCCAGTTCTTCATGGACCACAACGTAGAGCTGGAAAACCTGACATGCGACACCTATCAGGCTCCACAAACCGGCGGCACCATGCTCAATGCCACGTTCACCGTGACCTTGCCGGCCGGCATACAAATCAGCTGGCTGCGTGATCAGTTTCTGGACTTCGCCGATGCGCTGAACCTGGATGCACTGATCGAACCGTGGCGCCCACAGAACCCGATGTAAGGAAACCGACTCAATGGCCGTTGCAATTGACCAACCCGTAGACGACTTCCAGATCCCGGCAACCAGCGAGCAGACCGTCACTTTGGCGGGGCTCAAAGGCAAGCAGGTGGTGATTTACTTCTATCCCAAGGACAGCACGCCTGGCTGTACCACCGAGGGCCAGGGTTTTCGTGACCATTACGCCGAGTTTCAGGCGGCCAACACCGAAGTGTTCGGTGTGTCCCGCGACAGCCTCAAGTCCCACGAGAACTTCAAGGCCAAGCAAGGTTTTCCGTTTGAGTTGCTGAGCGACAAGGACGAAGCGCTGTGTCAGCTGTTTGATGTGATCAAGCTGAAAAAACTGTACGGCAAAGAGTACATGGGCGTTGATCGCAGCACATTCCTGATCGACAAGGACGGCGTGCTACGCCACGAGTGGCGCGGCGTGAAAGTGCCGGGGCATGTCGAGGCAGTACTTGAGCAGGCCAAGGCGCTGAATAACGGCTAAGCAAAACTCTGTGGGAGCGGGCTTGCTCGCGATTCAGGCGACGCGGATTGCCAGGCAAACCGCATGGACCTGTCGCGAGCAAGCCCGCTCCCACATGAGTCACAGCGTATTACTGACGCACCAACCGCACATTCTGGAACTCGACCGCTTCGGTGCTGCGGTACGGGTTGATATCCAGCCCGCCACGGCGCACATAGCGCGCATACACGGTCAACTTCTCGGGCTTGAGCAAACGCTGCAAGTCGAGAAAGATCCGCTCCACACATTGCTCGTGGAAGTCCGAGTGCTGGCGAAAGCTCACCAGATACGCCAGCAAACTGGCGTGATCCAGCGCCGCGCCACGGTATTGCACCACGACAGTGCCCCAGTCAGGCTGACTGGTAACCGGGCAGTTGGATTTGAGCAAGTGGCTGTAAACGCTTTCTTCCACGACCTGTGAACCATCGCACTGGAGCAACTCAGGACGGGGCTGTTCGTAATCGCTGACCGAGATATCCAGGTCATCAATGCAGATACCCGGCAAAACGCCTACGCCATCGGCCTGGACATCATTCAAGCTGCGTACGCGCACGCTGACAGGCTTGCCGGATGCTGCGGACAAATCTGCCTGCAATGTGGCTTCAAGGCTCGGCGTATCCGCAAAAACGCTCTGGTTCAGGGAGTTCAAGTACAGCTTGAACGACTTGGACTCGACGATATTCGGCGAATCGGCGGCAAAGCAGAACTCGCCAATGGCGACGACCGGCTTGCCCGATGGCAACAGCCACGACAGCTCGAAGCAGGTCCAGAAATCCACCCCGACATAAGGCAGCGTTTCGGCGCTCAGCCCCAGCTCTGCCCATTTCGCCGCACGCGGGATCGGGAACAGCAAGGACGGGGTGTAGGTGCTGATGTATTCACTGGACTTGCCCAGCGGGGAATGTTCGGCGGCGGGATGCATGACAAAAACCTGGCTAGAAAAACCCGGTAATTCTATCGGGTTTGAGCCAGGCTTTCAGCGTTCACTGACGATCAGGGTGTTTTAAGGCGCTACGTTGACTTTGCCGACCATGCCAGCCTGGTAGTGACCGGGCACGTTGCAGGCGAATTCCAGGTTATCGCCCCGGGTGAAGGTCCAGGTCAGCTCGGCGGTTTTACCCGGCTCGACCAGCACGCTGTTGGGGTCATCATGCTTCATGCCGGGCATGGCCTTCGAACCGTGCCCCATGGATGAGTGATCCATGCCCCCATGCCCCATGCCCGTCGGCGTGAGCATGCCGCTTTGCTGCATTTCGAGCATTTCTTTCTGGTGCGCCGCGTGCATCGCCGCATTGCCCAGATTGAATTCATGGAGCAACTGCCCTTTGTTGACCAGCACGAAACGTACGGTCTCACCGGCTTTCACGTCCAACGACTTGGGTGTGAAAGCCATATCGGTCATGTCGATCTCCACCGTGCGCGTCGCACTGGCGGCGGGCGCAGGCTGGCCAAAATCAGAGTGCCCCGCAGGCGACGCCATGACAGGCAAGCTCAGGGCCAACAAACAGCCCGCGAGCGACAAACGGATACGTACAGTCATACTTACTCCCAGAAACCAAAGGTGAGGCTTTGCGTCACTTTAAAATCCCGGTACTGGCATTCAACTGACCGTAAGATTACAAATTTGTCAGCTTGAACCTGCATCACCAGCACCAAGGTATAAGACCGAGGTTAATTTTTACGATGAGTCGACCATGAAACTGCTGATTGTCGAAGACCAGGTCAAAACCGGACAGTACTTGCGCCAGGGCTTGAGCGAGGCCGGGTTCACCACCGAACTGGCCGCCGATGGCATTACCGGACAACACCTGGCATTGACCGGCGATTACTCGCTGCTGATTCTCGACGTCATGCTGCCGGGCCGCGATGGCTGGCAAATCCTGCAAGCGGTGCGCAGCGCAGGACTGAGCTTGCCGGTGTTGTTTTTGACCGCACGGGATGCGGTCGAAGACCGAGTCCACGGCCTCGAGCTGGGGGCCGACGATTACCTGGTCAAGCCGTTTGCGTTTTCCGAATTGCTGGCACGGGTGCGCAGCCTGCTGCGCCGGGGCAACAACGCCCCCCAGGAAACCAGCCTGCAGCTGGCCGACCTGCGCCTGGACCTGATCCGCCGCCGCGCAGAACGCAACGGCCAACGCATTGACCTCACCGCCAAGGAGTTTTCCCTGCTGGAGTTGTTGCTGCGTCGTCAGGGTGAAGTCCTGCCCAAGTCATTGATTGCTTCGCAGGTGTGGGACATGAACTTTGACAGTGACACCAACGTCATCGAAGTCGCGATTCGCCGCCTGCGCCTGAAAATCGACGACAACCATGAGCAAAAGCTGATCCACACCGTACGCGGCATGGGCTACGTACTCGAAGAGCGCAGCAGTTGATGCGCAACCTGTCACTGAGCAGCCGCCTGGCACTGCTGTTTGCGGGCTGTACCGCGGTGGTGTCGCTGTTTGCCGGGGTGCTGTTCGGACGGGCCAGTGAAGTGCATTTCGTCGAACTCGACCAGCAACTGATGGAAAGCCGTCTCGCGGTCTTGCGCAACACCCTGCAAGGGGCGGACACCCTGGAACGTTTCACCCTGCGCCTGCCGGCACTGCTACAGGACCTGGCCCACCAGCCGGATCTTGCAGTACGGGTCCGCGGTCAGGACGGGCATTTGTGGTTTGACAGTTCGCCGCGGCTACCCCTGGAACTTTCGACGCAACCAGGGCTGGGCAGCCTGCAAATCAATGGCACCGATTACCGCGTACTGGTGCCGCAGGACAACACCCCCAACACGCCGCATCTAACACTGTTACTGGACATCACCCACCACCAGCACTTCCTGCAGCGCATGCAACGCCTGATCTGGATGACCGTCGGCCTCTCGGCGCTGGCCACGGCGATCCTGGGCGCCTGGGCGGCCCGTAGCGGCCTGCGGCCCTTGCGTCGCATGAGCGCGATTGCAGCCAGTGTTTCGGCGGACTCACTCAACGCCCGCCTGCCCCAGAAACAAATGCCTGCCGAGCTGGCAGACCTGGCAACGGCCTTTAACGCCATGCTGGAGCGCCTGGACGATTCTTTTCAGCGACTGTCGGCCTTCTCCGCCGATATTGCGCATGAACTGCGCACACCACTGTCCAACCTCCTGACCCACACCCAAGTCACCCTGACTCGTCCAAGAGACATCGAAGAGTATCGCGAGACCCTGCACAGCAACCTTGAAGAACTGCAATGGATGGCGCAGCTGGTCAACGACATGCTGTACCTGGCCAAGGCCGATCATGGCTTGCTCACACCGCGCCGCGAACCGCTGGACCTTGGCAGGGAAGTCGATGCGTTGCTGGAGTTTTACGCGCTACTGGCCGAGGACTCGCAGATCGAACTGACACGCCAAGGCAGTGCGCACCTTGCAGGCGACCGCAGCATGCTGCGCCGCGCCCTCTCCAACCTGCTGGATAACGCCCTGCGCTACACGCCGGGTGGCGGTGCGATCAAGGTGCTGATTGAGGCTTTGCCGGGCAGTGTGCGCATCTGCATTGAGAACACTGGTCCGGGGATTCCTGCAGAACTGCTGCCGCGCCTGTTTGACCGGTTTTATCGGGCAGACCCTGCCCGCCGCGAAGGCAGTAGCGAACATGCAGGGTTGGGGCTGGCGATCACCCAATCGATCATTCGCGCCCATGGCGGGCAGATCAGGTGTGAGTCGCAGGAGGGGCTAACGCGGTTTGTGATTGAGTTGCCGGTCTGACCGGTTTACTTAACTGTGGGAGCGGGCTTGCTCGCGATGGCATCGACGCGGTGTGACTTAAACACCGCGCAGCTTGCATCGCGAGCAAGCCCGCTCCCACCTGTCAGGAATAACGCAACGCGTGGGCCGGCTGGATTTTCGCCGCCCGGTACGCAGGATAAAGCGTGGCCAGAAAGCTCAGCACAAAGCCCGCACCGCAGATCAATGCCACATCGCCGCCTTGCAACTCTGATGGTAAGTTGCTGACGAAGTACACATCGGAACTGAAGATGTGCTGCCCGGACACCCGCTCCATCCAGCCCACCAGCGCACTGACATTCAAGGCCGCGATCACCCCCAGCACACCGCCAATCAAGGTGCCGACAATACCGATCACCGTGCCCTGAACCATGAAGATGGCCATGATCTGCCGCGGCGTGGCACCGATGGTGCGCAGGATCGCGATATCCGCCCCCTTGTCATTCACCACCATGATCAGCGTGGCAATGATGTTGAACGCGGCAACGGCAACGATCATCAGCAGCAACAGGCCGATCATGGTTTTTTCCATTTTCATGGCACTGAACAGACTGCCCTGGGTGTGGGTCCAGTCATCTGCCTTGTAGGCCGCGCCCAGGCCAGTTGCGACCTGCTGTGAAACCTGCGGCGCCGCGTACAGGTCCTTGACCGCCAGACGCACGCTTTGCACCTGATTGGGTTCCCAGTGTTGAATGGCGGCAGCATCTTCCCTATGGATCAGGCCCATGGTGCCATCCAGCTCGGCACCGACCTTGAAGATGCCCACCACATTCAGGCGCTGCAAACGCGGGGTAATCCCGCCCGGTGCGGTACTGGCCTCAGGCACGATCAACGTGATCTTGTCCCCGACCGCCAGACGAAAGCGCCGTGCGGTAATGTCACCCAGCACCACGCCAAACTCACCGGGCTTCAAGTCTTCAAGACTGCCCTGCACGATGTTCTGGGTCACGATCGAGACTTTGCCTTCCTGCGCCGGATCGATACCGCTGATCTGGATCGGCTGCATCGAACCCTTGAAGGACAGCATGCCGTCCAGCTCGGTAAACGGCACGGCTGCCGTGACCTCGGGGTTCTTCATCGCGGCTTCGGCAACCGGGCGCCAGTCATCGATCGGCTTTACGCCAACGATGGTCGCGTGGGGCACCATACCCAGGATACGGTTACTCATTTCGCGCTGAAAACCGTTCATCACCGACAACACCACGATCATCGCCAGCACGCCCAGGGCGAGGCCGATCATCGAGGTCATGGAGATAAACGAAACAAAACGATTGCGGCGCTTGGCGCGGGTATAGCGCGTGCCGATAAAAATCGATAACGGTCTGAACATTCGCGGGCACCGTATAAAAATTGAAGACCCGACGCCCGTTTGCAGGCGTCGGGTTCTGGCCGATCAGATCGGGGTCAGACGACCGTCCTGCAGGTGCAACACGCGGTCCATCTGGCGGGCCAGATTCATGTCGTGAGTCACCACCAGGAACGCAGTGCGCATCGAAGTGCTGAGTTCCAGCATCAGGTCCTGGATACCCTGGGCGGTGTGGGAGTCAAGGTTGCCCGTAGGCTCATCGAGCATCACCAGCCCCGGCTTGTTGACCAGTGCGCGGGCAATCGCCACACGCTGACGCTCGCCACCCGACAGTTCCGACGGCTTGTGCTCCAGTCGATGACCCAGGCCAACACGGGTCAACAGTGCTGTCGCACGCTCGCGCGCCTCGGGGATCGCCGTCTTGCCGATCAACAATGGCATGCAGACGTTTTCCAGTGCGGTGAACTCGGGCAACAAGTGGTGGAACTGATAAACGAAACCCAACGAACGATTGCGCAACAGGCCGCGGGCCTTTTCGCCCAGCGCCGACAGCTCTTCACCGGCCAGCCAGACGCTGCCGGTGGTCGGGGTATCGAGGCCGCCGAGCATATTGAGCAACGTACTTTTGCCCGAACCCGAAGTACCGACGATCGCCACCCGCTCACCGGGGTGCAGCTCAAGCTGCAGGCCCGACAGCACCACCACCGACTCAGGGCCTTCCTCGTAGGACTTGCCCAGGTCGCGGCAACTCAACACTGCTTGATCTTTCATGCCCAACTCACTCATAACGAAGCGCCTGCGCAGGCTGGGTGCGCGCAGCACGCCAGGCCGGGTACAAGGTCGCGAGGAAACTCAGAACCAATGCCGCACCGCACACCATCAACACGTCCTGCGCCTGCAATTGCGAAGGCAGGTAGTCGATGAAATACACGTCGGCATTGAGAAACTTGTGCCCGATCAGGCCTTCGAGCGCAGAGATTGCGGCGCTGACATTGAGCGCCGCAAACATGCCGACCACCGCACCGATCGCGGTCCCGACCACGCCGATAACAGTGCCTTGCACCATAAAGGTCGCCATGATCGTGCCCGGGGTCGCACCCAGGGTACGCAGGATCGCGATATCGCCTTTCTTGTCATTGACCACCATCACCAGCGTGGAAATGATGTTGAACGCGGCCACGGCCACAATCAGCAGCAACAGCAGGCCGATCATGGCTTTTTCCATGCGGATGGCCTGGTACAGATTGCCGTGGGTACGGGTCCAGTCACGGGCGTAATACTGGCTTTCACCCAACTGCTGGGCGATTTCCCACGCGGTACGTGGCGCCTCGAACAGATCATCGAACTTCAGCCGCAGGCCTTGCACCTGGTCAGGTTTCCAGCGCTGCAGGCGCGCCAGGTCCTGCAAGTTGGTAATACCCAGGTAGCCGTCGATCTCACCGGCGCCGACATGAAAAATGCCCTGCACAGTGAATCGCTTCATGCGCGGGAACATCCCGGCCGGCGTCACCGTGACTTCCGGCGCGACAAACGTCAGCTTGTCGCCAACGGCCACACCGAGTTTTTTCGCGGCCTTGTCGCCAATGATGATGCCGAAGCTGCCGGGGGTCAGCGAGTCGAGCTGCCCCTGCTGCATGAATTGATCGATGATCGAGACATTGCGCTCCTGCGCCGGGTCGATGGCATTGAGCAGTACCTTCTGCACATTGCCGTCATTGGTCAGCAAACCCTGCATCTGGGTGAATGGCGCCACGGCCTCCACTTTGGGGTTTTGCTTGACCCTGGCGGCCAGGCTTTGCCAGTCGCTGATCGGTTGATCGCCGACGATGGTCGCGTGGGGCACCATGCCCAGCACGCGGGTGCGCATCTCATGATCGAAACCGTTCATCACCGACAACACCACAATCATCACAACCACGCCGAGGGCGAGTCCGATCATTGAAGTCAGAGAAATGAACGACACAAAATGATTGCGGCGCTTTGCACGGGTATAACGCGTGCCGATAAATAAAGAGAGAGGTCTGAACATGTCGGGGCTTGTTCGAGGGAAAAGAAGACGTCCTTGTGGCGGGGCCTGATAAGCAGCTTTACACTCAGACCACAGCCGCCATCACGGGTTCGCCATGTCGACATTAAATGACGCAGATCGCCGCGAATACTACCGTATCGAGGATATGATCGCACTGGAAATAACCCCGCTGTCGGCCCTCGAAGCCGCGAGCGGTGAAGTGTTGCAGGATGCGTCGCCATTGTTCAATTTGCTCAGTGAATTACACCTGAGCGAATTCGAGTCCCAACACTTGCTGCGCCAGATCAGCGAACGTGACCGCACGCTTTCCAGCTACCTCAAGACCCTGAACAAACGCGTCGAGCTGCTCAGCCAGATTGTCGCGCAAACCGTACTGGGCAAGATCGGTGAACTGCAGCCGGTCAAACTGTCCGAGGGCGGTATCGAATTTCATCATCCCCAGGCCTGCCTGGCGGGCAGCCACCTTTCGCTCAAGCTGGTACTGATGCCACAAGCCCTGGGCTTGTTGTTGCGCGCCCGCGTCATCGAGTGCCTGGCGCAGGATGACCGTTTCACGATCATCGCCGAATTTGAATCGATCACTGACACCCAGCGCCAGCTGCTGGCGCGCTACATTCTGCAAAAACAGGCTCAGGCACGTCGCCTGGCCCGCGAACAAAACGAATCTGCGCCCGAGTAAGTACCGGGCCCCGAGCACTCTTTACAAGGAGCAATTGTGACTCTGATTTATGGCCATCGCGGCGCCAAGGGCGAAGCACCGGAAAACACGCTTGCCAGCTTTGAGCAATGCCTCAAGCATGGCGTGCGTCGTTGTGAACTCGACCTGCACTTGTCCAAAGATGGCGAGTTGATGGTTATCCACGACCCCACTCTCAAGCGCACCACCGACCGGCGCGGCAAGGTGATCGAGCATACCGCTGCCGACCTGGTGACTTATGACGCACGCAAGGGCGGCCCGGGCTGGATGCACCCGTGCCCGATCCCGCGCCTTGAAGAACTGTTTGAAAAGTGCGATTTCGAACACTGGCAACTGGAAGTCAAAAGCGCATCGCGCACCCGCGCAGCAACGACCGTGCTGGCGATTCGAGAAATGGCGGTACGTCACGGCGTGATGGACAAAGTCACCGTCACTTCAAGTTCGCGCGAAGTGCTCAAGGCTGCGCTGGAATTGACCCCGGACCTGTCACGGGGACTGGTAGCCGAATACGCCTGGCTCGACCCGATCAAGGTCGCCCAGAGTTATGGCTGCGAGATGCTGGCACTCAACTGGACACTCTGTACGCCTGAACGCCTTGAAAAAGCGCAGCGCCAGGGCTTGCATGTGTCGGTGTGGACAGTCAACGAACCTGCGCTGATGCGCAGGCTCGCCGACTTCGGCGTAGATAGCCTGATTACAGACTTTCCCGGTTTGGCCACTGCCACCCTCGGGAATGGCTGAAATCGGTCTCCCCGGCCGGCTCAGGCCACCGGCCGGAGCCGCTTAAAAAAGCCGGTTGAGGCCATCGTAAGCCGCTACCCGATAGGCTTCAGCCATGGTCGGGTAGTTGAACGTGGTGTTCACAAAGTACTTCAGGGTATTGAGTTCACCCGGCTGGTTCATGATCGCCTGACCGATATGCACGATCTCTGACGCCTGATAGCCGAAGCAGTGAACACCCAGCACTTCAAGGGTTTCACGGTGGAACAGGATTTTCAGCATGCCCTGAGGCTCACCGGCAATCTGCGCCCGCGCCATGCTCTTGAAGAACGCCTTGCCCACTTCGTACGGCACCTTGGCCTGGGTCAGCTCTTGCTCGTTCTTGCCGATCGAGCTGATCTCGGGAATGGTGTAGATACCGGTCGGCACATCATTGACGAAGCGCCAGCTGCCGTTATCGACGATGCTGCCCGCTGCCGAGCGCCCTTGGTCATGGGCGGCACTGGCCAGGCTTGGCCAGCCGATCACATCGCCTGCGGCATAGATGTTCGGCACGGTGGTGCGGTAGTTTTCATCAACGGTGATCTGGCCACGGCCATTGGCCTTGATGCCAATGTTTTCCAGCCCAAGCTGGTCGGTGTTGCCAGTACGGCCATTACACCAGAGCAAGGCATCGGCCTTGATCTTCTTGCCCGACTTGAGGTGCAAAATCACGCCGTTTTCAACGCCTTCAACCCGCTCGTACTCTTCGTTGTGGCGTACGGTGATGTTGTTGTTGCTGAAGTGGTAGCTCAATGCCTGCGAGATCTCGGAGTCGAGGAAGCTCAGCAGTTGTTCGCGGTTATCCACCAGCTCGACCAACACACCCAGGCCGCTGAAGATCGACGCGTATTCACACCCGATCACGCCAGCACCGTAAACAATCAGCTTACGCGGGGTGTGACCCAGGCTCAGGATGGTGTCGCTATCGTAGATACGGGAGTGGCTGAAATCGATATCGGCCGGGCGATAAGGACGCGAGCCGGTGGCAACGATGATTTGCTTGGCCATGAGGGTTTCGACTACGCCATTGGCGCAGACCACTTCGATGGTTTGCTCGTCGGTGAAGCTGCCGGTGCCGAAGAACAGGTCTACGCGATTACGGGCGTAGTAGCCGGTGCGCGAGGCGACCTGCTTGGAGATGACTTTTTCGGCGCTTTTCAGTACGTCCGGAAACGAGAACCAGCGCGGTTCGCCAATGGCCCGAAACATCGGATTGGTGTTGAACTGCATGATCTGGCGAACCGAGTGACGCAGGGCTTTGGACGGGATAGTGCCCAAGTGCGTGCAGTTGCCGCCGACCTGACGTCGACTGTCGACCATCGCTACCTTGCGCCCTGCTTTTGCGGCGTTCATTGCCGCACCTTCTCCTGCCGGGCCGGAACCCAGTACCACTACGTCGTAGTTGTAGACAGCCATGCGTACTCCTCAGAACAGGCCGTGGCACCCCTGTGGGCACCTGCGGCTAAATCATGTCGCGGCCAGCGCCATGAAGGATCAAAACGTGGGGCACAGTCTATAGAAGCCTGAACGCCGCGAACATTAACCCTTGGTCTGGTCGTTGGCTATTTTTGTATTCACTACATCGGCGATTGAGCTTCACTCTTCGATGTAGTCGCTGCCGTAGGCTGCGAAGGGTTGCGCAGCAACCCGTTTTCCTGAAAGCTGCGCGGCTCCCCCAATCGCAGCCTTCGGCAGCGACTACAGCCCGGCGATCAAACCCATCGACCAGAGCACATCCATCATGCGCAAGTTATTGATCGTATTGTTGCTGCTCTATAGCGCCGCCAGCCCGGCAGACGAGGCTGCACGATTAAAGGAAGCCAACTTCCCCGCCCTGGCACAAGCCGACACAACACCAATGGAACGTAAAGGCCAGATCGTACTGACCTATCTCTGGGCCGACATCTACGCCGCCGCCCTGTTCACCCCTCCCGGCATCAGCCCTGAGCAGGCGTTTAACGAACAACGCGACTTGCGTCTCGAGTTGTTCTATCTGCGGGATCTGGATCACAGCGATATCACCCAGGCATCTGCCACCATCCTGAAACGCCAACACCCCGCCACCACCCTGGCCAGCCTCGACGCCCCGTTAAAAAAACTGCAAGCCAGCTTCGGCAACATCAAGCGCGGTGATCGCTATGCCCTGGACTACAACCCCCAACGCGGGCTGAACGTCGAGCGTAATGGCGCCGTTATTTTCAATAGCCAGAATCAGGAACTGGCCAAGGTCTATCTGGGAATCTGGCTCGCACCTCAAGGTTTGCCCGACAAACTTCGCCTGGCTTTATTGGCGCAACAGCCCTAGCCCGCCCGTGTAGCGACAACAAATGTTGCCTACAATTCCTGATACACATATGGTTACAAAACTGTTTTGCACAATGGCGTACGCCTTGATCTTGCAGTGAGGACGAGTAAAAACACGGATTGCGCATAAAAACAGATAAAAGCGGGTGATTTCTGATGGCCTCCAGTACGGGCAAAGGCAAGGCGATTTTTCGCGTTGTCAGCGGTAACTTCCTAGAGATGTTCGACTTCATGGTCTTTGGCTTTTACGCCACGGCCATTGCCAAAACCTTCTTTCCAAGCGATAGCGCCTTTGCCTCTCTGATGCTCGCCCTGGCGACCTTCGGTGCGGGCTTCCTCATGCGCCCACTGGGTGCGATTTTCCTCGGCGCCTACATCGACCGCCATGGCCGCCGCAAAGGGCTGATCATTACCCTTGCTCTGATGGCGATGGGCACGGTGCTGATTGCCTGCGTGCCGGGCTACGCCACCCTGGGTGTGGCGGCTCCTCTGCTGGTATTGCTCGGTCGCTTGCTGCAAGGCTTTTCGGCTGGCGTGGAACTGGGCGGGGTGTCGGTGTACCTGGCTGAAATCGCCACTCCAGGGCGCAAAGGCTTCTTCGTCAGCTGGCAATCTGCAAGCCAGCAGGCTGCGGTGGTATTTGCCGGCTTGCTCGGGGTTGGCCTCAACCACTGGCTGAGCCCCGAAGAAATGGGTGAATGGGGCTGGCGCATCCCGTTCCTGCTGGGATGCATGATCGTCCCGGTGATCTTTGTCATCCGACGCTCAATGGAAGAAACCCCCGAGTTCGAAGCCCGCAAACATCACCCGACCCTGGGGGAAATCATGCGCTCTATCAGGCTGAATTTTGGCCTGGTACTGGGTGGCATGGCACTGGTGGTCATGACGACCGTGTCGTTCTATCTGATCACCGCCTACACCCCGACATTCGGCAAGGCAGAGCTGCACCTCACCGACCTTGAAGCCTTGCTGGTGACGGTGTGCATTGGCCTGTCGAACTTCTTCTGGCTACCGGTCATGGGTGCGCTGTCAGACAAGATTGGGCGCAAGCCGCTGCTGCTGGGCGCAACCATCCTTGCGATCCTGACGGCCTATCCGGCGCTGTCATGGCTGGTGGCCAACCCGAGCTTCAGCCACCTGCTGATTGTCGAGCTGTGGTTGTCCTTCCTGTATGGCTCGTACAACGGTGCAATGGTGGTTGCCCTGACCGAAATCATGCCGATTGAAGTGCGCACCACCGGGTTTTCACTGGCTTACAGCCTGGCGACTGCGACCTTCGGCGGCTTTACCCCGGCGGCCTGCACCTACCTGATCCACGTACTGGACAACAAGGCCGCTCCCGGCCTGTGGCTGACCGGCGCAGCAGTGCTGGGGCTGATCGCGACCGTGGTGTTGTTCCGCGGCGACAAGCACCAGTTGCGTACGGCGCAATCGGCAGTGGCCAGCAACGCCTGACCACTGTGGGAGCGGGCTTGCTCGCGATACCGGCGGCGCGGTCTGCCTGAACAACCGCGCTGATCCAATCGCGAGCAAGCCCGCTCCCACGGGGTTTGCAGCACAAACAAAAACGCCCCGAACCAGTCGGGGCGTTTTCAGTTGCGGCGCTTGCTTAGCGTGGGAACGCTGGCGGGTTAACTCCGGCCATGTCTTCCATCACGCGTACTACCTGGCAGCTGTAACCGAATTCGTTGTCGTACCAAACGTACAGCACAACGCGGTTGTCATTGCAGATAGTGGCTTCAGCATCCACTACACCGGCGTGACGCGAACCCACGAAGTCAGTGGAAACCACTTCCTGCGAGCTCACGTAGTCGATTTGCTTGTGCAGATCGGAGTGCAACGCCATGTGGCGCAGGTACTCGTTCATTTCTTCACGGGTAGCCGGTTTCTCAAGGTTCAGGTTGAGAATGGCCATCGAAACGTTTGGCGTCGGAACGCGGATCGCGTTACCGGTCAGCTTGCCGGCCAGCTCAGGCAAAGCCTTGGCAGCAGCGGTAGCAGCACCCGTCTCGGTGATAACCATGTTCAGCGCGGCGCTGCGACCACGGCGATCGCCCTTGTGGAAGTTGTCGATCAGGTTCTGGTCGTTGGTGTACGAGTGAACCGTTTCAACGTGACCGTTGACGATGCCGAACTTGTCGTTGACAGCCTTGAGCACCGGCACGATGGCGTTGGTGGTGCAGGATGCCGCCGAAACGATCTTGTCGTCAGCAGTGATTTCGCCGTGGTTGATACCGTGAACGATGTTCTTCAGCTTGCCCTTGCCCGGAGCGGTCAGGACAACGCGGTCGATACCAGGGCACTGCAAGTGCTGGCCCAGGCCGTCTGCGTCACGCCAAACACCGGTGTTGTCCACCAGCAGGGCGTTCTTGATGCCGTACTGGGTGTAATCCACCTCGGTAGGGTTCTTCGCGTAGATCACCTGGATCAGGTTGCCGTTGGCAGTGATGGTGTTGTTGACTTCATCGACAACGATGGTGCCATCAAACGGGCCATGTACCGAGTCACGACGCAGCAGGCTTGCACGCTTGACCAGATCGTTGTCGGCGCCTTTGCGCACAACGATGGCACGCAGACGCAGACCGTCGCCACCACCGGTTTTCTCGATCAGGATGCGCGCCAGCAGACGGCCGATACGACCGAAGCCGTACAGAACAACGTCAGTACCTTTGCGTGCAGAAGCGTTTTGCTGACCCACTACATCGGCCAGCTCTTCGCGTACAAACTGCTCAGCCGTGCGGCCATTGCCTTCGGCCTTGAACTTGACGGCCAGCTTGCCCAGGTCTACCGAGGCAGCGCCGAGCTTGAGCTCGCTCATTGCCTTTAGCAGAGGGAAAGTTTCGTGCACGGACAATTCGATATCATCGGACTGACGATGGCGAGCAAAGCGGTGAGCTTTGAGAATCGCAATGACTGAACGGTTGATCAGGCTGCGGCCATAGATCGAGCTAACCACATTGTTATTGCGGTATAGCTGACCGATAAGCGGAATCATCGCTTCTGCGAGTGCTTCACGGTCGATCCATTCACCAAGACACTGGTCGGGCTTCTGAGTCACGGGAACCTTCCACATGTAGGGGCTGAAAAAAGGGGCTACATTATGCCGCTGCGCCCATTCAGGGGCAATGCACGCCTGTCATACGCCGTTACTGAAACGATTAAGCACCCGTAAATATAGGCGAATATTTTTATAACACCGGCTTTTTTATGGGCCTGCAGCCCTTGAGCAGCCCCTCTGGCACCCCCATGTTCGATAAGTCACGCTGAATTCAACGCCGTTCAAAGACTGCAACTGACAGCCTGCCCCTTGGCCCGTTACAATTGCAGACTTTGCCGCAACGCTTGGAGCTCAACCTTCCGTGCCCGTCCTGCGTCTACCGAAACTCCCTGCTACGGCAGGTAAACAGCACTGGAGCAACTTGCCCGGTGCCGCCCTGAGCCTTGCGATTGCCGAGGCCGCCAGCGCCGCCAAGCGCTTCACCCTGCTCCTGACCGCCGACAGCCAAAGTGCAGAACGCCTTGAGCAAGAGCTGAGGTTTTTCGCGCCCGAGTTGCCGGTGCTGCATTTTCCCGACTGGGAAACCCTGCCCTACGATCTGTTTTCTCCGCACCAGGACATCATTTCCCAGCGTATCGCCAGCCTGTACCGGCTGCCGGAGCTGAGTCACGGGGTTTTGGTAGTGCCGATTACCACCGCCCTACATCGCCTTGCGCCGACCAAGTTCTTGCTCGGCAGCAGCCTGGTGCTGGATATCGGCCAGAAGCTGGACGTGGAACAGATGCGTACCCGGCTTGAGGCCAGTGGTTATCGCTGCGTTGACACCGTGTATGAACATGGTGAATTTGCAGTGCGAGGCGCCCTGATCGACCTGTTCCCGATGGGCAGCAAGCTGCCGTACCGGATCGACCTGTTCGACGACGAAATCGAGACCCTGCGCACCTTCGACCCGGAGAACCAGCGCTCGATCGACAAGGTCGAGTCGGTAAGGCTGCTGCCCGCTCGCGAGTTCCCGCTGCAAAAAGACGCCGTGACCCGCTTCAAGGCCCGCTTCCGTGAGCGCTTTGATGTCGACTTCCGTCGATGCCCGATCTTTCAGGATCTGACCAGCGGGATTACACCTGCGGGTATCGAGTACTACCTGCCACTGTTTTTCGATGAAACCTCAACCCTGTTCGATTATCTGCCGGCCGACACGCAAGTGTTCTCGCTGCCAGGCATTGAGCAGGCGGCCGAGAATTTCTGGTCTGACGTGCGCAACCGCTACGAAGAACGCCGCATCGACCCGTCGCGTCCTTTGCTGCCGCCTGCCGAGCTGTTTTTGCCGGTTGAAGACTGCTTCGCGCGCCTCAAAAGCTGGCCACGGGTAGTCGCAAGCCAGGATGACCTGGACACCGGCAGCAGCCGTGAACGGTTCCCGGCCCAACCGCTGCCCAATCTCGCGATTGAAGCCAAGGCCAATCAGCCACTGGCTGCCTTGTCCGGGTTTCTTGAGCAGTTTGATGGCCGCGTGTTGTTTACCGCTGAATCGGCGGGTCGGCGCGAGGTGCTGCTCGAACTGCTGGAGCGCCTGAAGCTGCGACCAAAAACGGTCGACAGCTGGCCGGACTTCGTCGCCAGCAAGCATCGCCTGGCAATCACCATTGCCCCGCTGGATGAAGGCCTGCTGCTGGACGACCCGGCACTGGCACTGATTGCCGAAAGCCCGTTGTTCGGCCAGCGCGTAATGCAGCGCAGGCGTCGCGAAAAACGCGCCGATGCCAACAACGATGCCGTCATCAAGAACCTCACCGAGCTGCGTGAAGGCGCACCCGTTGTCCACATTGACCACGGTGTCGGTCGCTATCAGGGCCTGGCAACGCTGGAAGTGGACAATCAGGTGGCCGAATTCCTGACCCTGGAATACGCCGAGGGCGCCAAGCTCTACGTGCCGGTGGCCAACCTTCACCTGATCGCCCGCTACACCGGCAGCGATGATGAACTGGCTCCGTTGCACCGCCTGGGTTCTGAAACCTGGCAAAAAGCCAAGCGCAAAGCTGCCGAGCAAGTGCGTGACGTGGCTGCCGAACTGCTCGACATTTATGCCCGCAGGGCTGCCCGTGAAGGCTATGCGTTTGCGGACCCTAAAGCCGATTACGCCACCTTCAGTGCCGGCTTCCCGTTTGAAGAAACCCCGGACCAGCAAACCACCATCGAAGCCGTGCGCGCCGACATGCTGTCGCCCAAGCCGATGGACCGCCTGGTGTGTGGCGACGTGGGCTTCGGCAAAACCGAAGTGGCCATGCGGGCGGCCTTCATTGCCGTGCATGGTGGTCGTCAGGTCGCCATTCTGGTCCCCACCACCCTGCTCGCCCAACAGCACTACAACAGCTTCCGCGACCGTTTTGCCGACTGGCCGGTAACCGTTGAGGTGATGAGCCGCTTCAAGTCGGCCAAAGAGATCAACCAGGCAGTGGCCGACCTGGCCGAAGGCAAGATCGATATCGTGATCGGCACCCACAAGCTGCTGCAGGACGACGTCAAAATCAAAAACCTGGGCCTGGTGATCATCGACGAAGAACACCGCTTCGGGGTTCGCCAGAAAGAGCAGCTCAAGGCCCTGCGCAGTGAAGTCGATATTCTGACCCTCACCGCAACACCCATCCCGCGTACGCTGAACATGGCGGTGTCGGGCATGCGTGACCTGTCGATCATCGCCACGCCACCGGCACGCCGGTTGTCGGTGCGTACCTTTGTCATGGAGCAGAACAAAAGCACGGTCAAAGAGGCACTGCTGCGCGAGTTGCTGCGCGGCGGGCAGGTTTACTACCTGCACAACGATGTCAAAACCATCGAAAAATGCGCCGCCGAACTGGCAGAGCTGGTACCCGAGGCGCGGATCGGCATCGGCCACGGGCAGATGCGCGAACGTGAACTCGAACAGGTGATGAGCGACTTCTACCACAAGCGCTTCAACGTGCTGATCGCCTCGACCATCATCGAGACCGGCATCGACGTGCCGAGCGCCAACACCATCATCATCGAGCGCGCCGACAAATTCGGCCTGGCACAACTGCACCAGTTGCGCGGTCGCGTGGGGCGCAGTCACCACCAGGCTTACGCCTACCTGCTGACCCCCCCGCGCCAGCAAATCACCGGGGATGCGCAAAAGCGCCTGGAAGCCATCGCCAACACCCAGGATCTGGGGGCCGGTTTTGTATTGGCCACCAACGACCTTGAGATCCGTGGCGCAGGCGAGCTGCTGGGCGATGGCCAAAGCGGCCAGATCCAGGCCGTCGGTTTTACCCTGTACATGGAAATGCTCGAACGGGCGGTCAAGTCGATCCGCAAGGGCGAACAGCCCAACCTCGACCAGCCACTGGGCGGCGGTCCGGAAATCAACCTGCGGGTGCCCGCGCTGATTCCCGAGGCCTACCTGCCCGATGTGCACACTCGGCTGATTCTCTACAAGCGCATTGCCTCGGCCGCCGACGAAGAAGGCCTCAAAGACTTGCAGGTCGAGATGATCGACCGCTTTGGCCTGCTTCCGGAATCGACCAAGAACCTGGTACGCATCACCCTGCTCAAATTGCAGGCCGAGCAACTGGGAATCAAAAAGGTCGATGCCGGCCCACAAGGCGGGCGAATCGAATTTGCAGCGGACACACCGGTTGACCCGATGGTGCTGATCAAACTGATCCAGGGCCAACCCAACCGCTACAAATTCGAAGGCGCAACCCTGTTCAAGTTCATGGTGCCCATGGAGCGCCCGGAAGAACGCTTCAATACCATCGAGGCGCTGTTTGAGCGCCTGACGCCGAAGTCTTCCTAAATGAACTACCCATGACCCTGAGCCAGACACCCCGGTTGACCAAGCCGCTCGCACCGACCTGGACCAGCCGCTTCAAAGAGCAAAGCCTTGAGCGTGGCCGCCGCTACGCCAAGGAAAACCGTGTCAGGATCGTCCAGATCGGCGACAGCATGATCAGCGCGAGCTGCCAGGGCTCAGGCGAAAACCCCTACCGCCAGACCATACATCTGCGTGAGTCCGCCAAAGGCACTTTGCTTTTGGTGGACGCCACCTGCACCTGTCCGGTACGCACCCATTGCAAGCACACCGCTGCCGTCTTACTGAAGATTGAAGAAACCTTGAACTACCCTGCCGCCGCTCAGGATGCCGAGCTTCTGGAAAAACTCCAGGCCGTACTCGACTCACGTCGTCCCAACAACCTGCCAGAACTTAGGGTCGACGATGCAAAGCCGGTGCCACGGCTGTGGCTGGCCAGCGCTGAATTCAGCGCCTTCGAACCGCGCAACGGCAAGATGCAACGCTACATCCAGCACCGCGCCGCACTGTCGTTCAACTACCTGGATCAATACGTCAGCGGGCAAAAGAACACCGATATCCTGCTGCGCCAGGAACAGCAAACCCTGCGGATCAAGCGTCATCCCGACACAGAGAACCTCTACCGCGAGCAATTGCGCAGCCTGGGCTTCAAGATTGCGACCCGCCAAAGCAAGGCGCTGCCTGAAAGTGCTGGAGAGCTGTTTGAACTGGTCAATGACAGTGCCTGGTTGAATTTCACCCTCAACCAGATGCAGGGCCTGAGGGAACAAGGCTGGGAGCTGCAGATCGATGAAGGTTTCGGCTTTGACCTGACCCCGGTCGAAGACTGGTATGCCAATGTCGACGAGGCCCCGGAGCGTGACTGGTTCGACCTGGAACTGGGCATTATCGTCAACGGCCGACACCTGAGCTTGCTGCCGATACTGCTGAACCTGATGCGCTCCCACAGCGACATCCTCAACCCCGAGAAACTCGCCCGGCGTCGGGATGACGAACTGATTCTGGTGAATATCCCGGCCAACCCCGGCAGCAATCATGGCCCGCTGCAGGTCGCCCTGCCGTACGGACGGCTGAAACCGGTACTGGCAACCCTGGACGAATTCTATCTGGGTGAACCGGACGCGACCTCCCTGCGGATCAAAAGCGCTGACGCACCACGCCTCAATGCTCTCGATGCCCTGCCCTTGCGCTGGGAAGGTGGCGAGCAGATACGCGGTTTTGCCCAGCGCCTGCGCGACATCAAGGACTTTAGCGTCGAAGTTCCCCAAGGGCTCAATGCCAACTTGCGCCCATACCAGCTTGAAGGCCTGAGCTGGATGCAGTCGCTGCGCCAGCTCGAAGTCGGTGGCGTACTGGCCGACGACATGGGGCTGGGCAAAACCCTGCAGACCCTGGCCCATATCTTGTGCGAAAAAAATGCCGGCCGCCTGGATCGCCCGGCAATGGTGGTGATGCCCACCAGCCTGATCCCCAACTGGCTGGACGAAGCTGCGCACTTCACCCCGCAGCTCAAGGTGCTGGCACTGTTTGGCGCCACCCGCAAAAAACACTTTGCACACCTCAATGACTACGACGTGATCCTGACCACCTACGCCTTGCTGCCCAAGGACATCGAGCACCTGGCAAAACTGCCCTTGCACCTGCTGGTCCTGGACGAGGCCCAGTACATCAAGAACCCCGGCAGCAAGGCCACCCAGGCGGCCTGTGAACTGATTGCGCGGCAACGCCTGTGCCTGAGCGGCACCCCGCTGGAAAACCACCTGGGCGAACTGTGGTCTCTGTTCCACTTCCTGCTGCCCGGCTGGCTGGGCGACGTTAAAACCTTTAACCGCGACTACCGCATACCCATCGAGCGTCAGGGCAGCAACGAACGCCTGCAGCATCTCAATGCGCGGATCAAACCGTTTTTATTGCGCCGCACCAAGGAACAGGTCGCAACCGAACTGCCGCCCAAGACCGAGATCATTCACTGGGTCGACCTGAACGAGGCCCAGCGCGATGTCTACGAGACCATGCGCCTGGCGATGGACAAGAAGGTGCGCGACGAAATCACCCGAAAAGGTGTCGGGCGCAGCCAGATCATTATCCTCGAGGCGCTGCTCAAGCTGCGTCAGGTGTGCTGCGATCTGCGACTGGTCAGCGACACCCCGCCGAAAAAAGGCAGTTCCTCGGGCAAGCTAGACAGCCTGATGCTGATGCTCGAAGAACTGTTTGCCGAAGGCAGGCGCATCCTGCTGTTTTCCCAGTTCACCTCGATGCTCGGCCTGATCGAAATCGAACTGAAAAAACGCAAAGTGCGCTACGCCATCCTCACGGGGCAAACCCGTGACCGACGCACACCGGTCAAAGACTTCCAGAGCGGTACCCTGCAAATATTCCTGATCAGCCTCAAGGCTGGCGGCGTGGGCTTAAACCTCACCGAAGCCGACACGGTGATTCACTATGACCCGTGGTGGAACCCGGCGGCTGAAAACCAGGCCACCGACCGCGCCTACCGTATCGGCCAGGAAAAACCGGTGTTTGTTTACAAGATGATTGCCCGCGGCACCGTGGAGGAAAAAATCCAGCACTTGCAGCAGGAAAAATCGGATTTGGCCGCAGGAGTTCTGGACGGACGAGTCGCCGGTGACTGGAAACTGCAGGACGACGACATCGACGCACTCTTCGCGCCGCTGCCACCCAAAACAGAGAAGCGCTGAGACACCCGACTTATTGATTAACTGCAGGCGCGGTCTTTCTGCTTGATCGCGCTGACGCCATCGCGAGCAAGCCCGCTCCCACGGGCTTTGTGGTGCTTGCGAAATCTGAGGTCGGGCTCGATTTCTGTGGGAGCTGGCTTGCCTGCGATTCAGGCGATACGGTCTTTCTGCTTCGCCTAGCGTCAAAGCGGCATGGATGTGCTCAATCTATTAATTGAGCATCCTTGAGCGCACCCATTGCCACCAGCCAGCGCGGGCTCTGGCGATAGTCAGTGCTGGCCCAGGCCTGACCGCGCATGCGTGCAATCCTGGGCGAAGGGGTAACGTTCAACCGCTGAGCAGCGCTGAGTGCCAACTCCGCCGCCGCACGGTCGTTGCATACCAGTCCCATGTCACAACCCGCCGACAAGGCCGCCTCAATCCGGCTGGCGGCATCACCCACTACGTGCGCACCCGCCATCGACAGGTCGTCACTGAAAATCACGCCGTCGAACTGAAGCTCGCCGCGCAAAATATCCTGCAACCAGCGACGCGAGAATCCTGCAGGCTGGCTGTCCACTTGTGGATAGATCACGTGGGCCGGCATGACAGCAGCCAGATGCTTGCTCAAGCGGGCAAAAGGCACGAGGTCATGGGCGCGAATCTGCTCAAGACTGCGCTCGTCAGTTGGAATGGCGACGTGAGAATCAGCCTCGGCCCATCCGTGTCCCGGAAAATGCTTACCGGTCGCCGCCATGCCCGCGTCGTTCATCCCGCGAATAAAAGCCCCGGCCAATGTGGCTGCGCGCTCAGGGTCGCCCTCGAACGAACGGCTACCGACCACAGCGCTACGCTGGTAATCCAGATCCAGGACCGGGGCAAAGCTCAAGTCCAGCCCTACAGCCAGCACTTCAGTGGCCATGATCCAGCCACACTGTTCAGCCAGGTACTCGGCGTTGGGGTTATCGGCAATGGCACGCATGGCTGGCAGGCGCACGAACCCCTGACGCAGGCGCTGCACCCGGCCGCCTTCCTGATCGACCGCCAGCAACAGGTCGGGACGCAGCGCGCGAATCGACGCGCTCAATTCACGCACCTGGCGCGGATGCTCGATATTGCGTGCAAAGATAATCAACCCGCCTACTTCAGGCTGGCGCAGTAATTGCCGATCTTCAGCCGTCAGCCAAGTACCGGCGACGTCCACCATCAAGGAGCCTTGCAAGGCAGAACTCATGGGAAATCCTTTAAAAAGAGAGCGTTCATTGCCCGGTCCGGATCCGCAGCCACGCGCCTGCGCGCCGCACTCCAGAGAGGCAGCGGCGAATCGACAGACGGGAATAAGTCAGGGTTGGGCATGGCAACTAGCTTAGCGGAACAAAGCTGCCGCGCCCACCCGCCGCGGGTCAAACCTTGGCGGTAACCGGGGCGGTTTTACTGCGAGGGCGAAGCTGGGCACTGGCCATTGCAGAATCCGTGACGCCGCTTTGTGCACGCATGCCTGCCGCGAGGAATGGCACCATCAGACGCATCACCTGCTCGATGGAGGTGTTGACACCGAAATCAGTCTCGGCAATTGCACGCAACGCCTTGATTCCCGACATGCTGAAGGCCGCAGCACCCAGCATGAAGTGCACGCGCCAGAACAACTCGATGGGCGGGATTTGTGGGGCAGCCTCGTTGACCAGCAGCATATAGCGGCGAAAAACCTTGCCGTACATGTCTTCAAGATAGCGACGCAAGTGACCCTGGCTCTGACTGAACGCCAACCCGAGCAAGCGCATGAAAATCGACAGGTCGTTACCACTGCGTGGCTGGATCACCAGCGCCTGCTCGACCAGCATCTCCAATAACTCTTCAAGGCTGGGACGGTTCTCAGGCTTGGCCTGGCGACGCTCCAGCTCACGATCGAGGTTGGCGCAAAAAGGCCCCAGGAAGCGTGAAAAGACAGCCTGGATCAGCGCCTTTTTAGAACCGAAATGGTAATTGACCGCCGCCAGATTGACCCCGGCTTTACTGGTAATCAGCCGCAATGAGGTTTCAGCAAACCCTTTTTCCGCGAACAGCTGCTCGGCAGCATCAAGGATACGTTCAACGGTTTCCGACTGGGCCATGACTACTCCGCCTGACAAACATTTAAACACTTGTTTGAAACATACGTTTCAGATTGTAAAAAGTCAAGATGAGGCATTCGTTTCAGGACCGGACAGTTCTGCATTTAACCACAGCCTCGGCCAGTGCGGCCCCACCTGATAAAGTACGGGTCGCCCGACTTATTAATGACCGTCCAGCGGACCGCTGGAAATGGGTGATTGCCAAGAAGCTTTCACTGTATATAATCCCAGTCACTGTATAAAAAGACAGAGCGATCAACATGCTAAAACTGACGCCACGCCAAGCTGAGATCCTGGCCTTCATCAAGCGATGCCTGGATGACAACGGATACCCGCCCACCCGTGCCGAGATCGCACAGGAGCTGGGCTTCAAATCCCCCAACGCCGCCGAAGAACACCTCAAGGCGCTTGCCCGCAAGGGTGCCATCGAGATGACCCCCGGTGCCTCCCGCGGTATTCGCATACCCGGCTTCGAAGCCAAGTCTGACGAGTCCACGCTGCCCATCATTGGCCGAGTAGCTGCCGGTGCTCCGATTCTTGCGCTGGAGCACGTCGAAGAGTCCTGCAACATCAACCCGACCTTCTTTCACCCCAGAGCCGACTACCTGCTACGGGTACAAGGCATGAGCATGAAGGATGTCGGCATCTTCGATGGCGATCTGCTTGCCGTGCATACCTGTCGCGAAGCCCGTAACGGCCAGATTGTCGTGGCCCGTATCGACGACGAAGTCACGGTCAAACGCTTCAAGCGTGAAGGCAACAAGGTCTGGCTCATTGCCGAGAACCCTGAATTCGCCCCGATTGAAGTCAACCTCAAAGACCAGGAACTGGTCATTGAAGGCTTGAGTGTCGGCGTAATTCGCCGCTAAAGGAGGCTTCATGCAGTTCCCACACACACCGCTGCCAGCACAACTCACCCTTTTTGAAGCGTTCATGGCTCAACCCATGACGCCCGCGATCAAGGACGTGCTCGATTCCCCCTGGAGCGCCGAACCCGAGGTGTTCAGTGAACTGTCGCTACGCGGTGCCGCCGGAAACTGCCTGAACCTGCTTGCCCCCATGCTGCGCGAACTGAGCGAGCAACAAAACGCCCGCTGGCTGACACTGATTGCGCCACCTGCAAGCCTGACCCAAAGCTGGTTACGCGATGCCGGACTGAACCGCGAGCGCATTCTGCTGCTGCAACCCAATGGCAACAAAAGCGCCTTGCAACTGACCTGCGAAGCGCTGCGACTGGGTCGCAGCCACACGGTAGTGAGCTGGATCAACCCGCTGACCAGCGCTGCGCGCAATCAGTTGATCAGCGCAGCTCGCACCGGTCACGGGCAAAGTCTGAATATTCGCTTGGGTTAAACAGTTGATGCCTGCGCAGGGCCAGTGCAGAACGCACTCGCCTGGCTGCGGAGCACGAGTCAGGGTCGCTTAGTGAAGAATGCGTGGCCCATCGTCTTTTTCGAGCTCGCCTTCGGCCAGCCGACCCGCCATTTGTACACCGACGCTAAGCATGGCTTTCGCCACCTCTACGTGCTGCCCCTGAAGAAAAGCCTTGGCATCTTCAGAAAAATTCAGCGTTACCAAAGACCCTTCGTCCTCAGCACGGCGCAACTCGATGCGGCCGTCTGGCAACTCGACAATTTCTAGAAAAGACGTTGGCATATAAATTTGTTCTCCACGAAAGCGCGGGAGTATATCAGCCATCCCGCGGGAATTTCCCGTGATCTGTAGCGCTTTCGATTACAGACTGATGAATGACTGTACCGTTTCGGTTTCGACCCTTAGCACTCATTGAGTCCATCACGGAACCGAATGGCCATACTTTTGAGGTTCTGACGCCACTCCTCCATGGTTTCGCGACTCAACTCCTGGGGTGCCTCATCCTCCAGGTTGACCGCAATGATCAAGGGCTGGAACACATCCGCCTTGACCTTTTTGGGTGCCTGTAACGGCTGATACAGAGCAGCGTGGGTCGCAACCAGTTGCGCCAGCCATGTCTGCGGCGCCTGTGCCAGTTCAACCAGCTCGGCCAGTTCCGGGATGGCCTTCTCGTCCAGCACTTGCTGGGTGAGCAGCAGTTCGACCCGAGGTGCATTGGCTTGGGACAGACGATAAAAGCCGGCAATCTCATGACACAAGCCAAGCAGCGCACCATATAGATGAAATACCGCCGACTCGCGCTCTGCCTGAACCAGCGCCTGAGCATTCATGGCCCGACCTTCACTCGCCTTGTTCATGGCCTCAAGGGCCAGGCCAGCGAAATAGATCTTCTGATTGGTACGGGTATAGAGTTCGTGAGCCATGCGGGCGCTCCACATCGAATAGGTAAAGGCAGGTAGTGCAGTCTCAGGGATCAGGCCGTGCTGGCGCAAGGCCTACGTTCCCTGCGCTTTTGTGGGAGCGGGCTTGCCCGCGATGCAGGCGCTGCGGTGCTTCAGCCAAACCGTGCCGATGCCATCGCGAGCAAGCCTGCTCCCACAAAAGCACTCAAGCAGCGGCAATCAGGCCCGGGGTTGGTAAACAAAAAAACCGCGCAAGGCATACAGCCCTTGCGCGGTTTTCTATTCAGCGATCCACTCAGATCAAACGTCTTTTTCTTTACGCTTGTCTTCAACTTTCCAGCTACCACCGTCGTAGAACGCACGCCAGCCAGTCGGTTTGCCATCCACTTCAGTCTGCACGTACTGCTCTTTGGTTTTGCGACTGTAGCGAATCACTGCAGGACGGCCATCCGGATCTTTCTTCGGCGCTTCGCACAAGAAGTGATACTTGGGATCGATCTCGTCCTTGTGGGGCACAATTTCGATCACCAACGGAGCACGAGTCTCACGGTTTTTCGGGAACTGGCTTGCCGCCAGGAACAACCCTGAAGCACCGTCACGCAGGATGTACGTGTCGTTTACCTTCTCGCATTTAAGTTCCGGCATTTTCACCGGATCCATTTTCGGTGGCGCCGCTTCACCGCTTTTCAGCAGTTTTCGGGTGTTTTTGCACTCGGCATTGGTACAGCCGAAGAACTTGCCGAAACGACCGGTTTTGAGCTGCATTTCGCTGCCGCACTTGTCGCACTCAAGGCTCGGACCTTCGTAGCCCTTGATGCGGTAGTTACCTTCTTCGATTTCGTAGCCGACACAATCCGGGTTGTTACCGCAGATGTGCAGCTTGTGCTTCTCATCCAGCAGGTAGGCATCCATTGCCGTGCTGCAGATCGGGCAACGGTGTTTGCCCAACAGCACCAGGGATTCGGATTCGCCTTCGTCGTCGGCCGCGATTTCGTCACCCGGCACCAGATTGACAGTGGCCTTGCAACGCTCTTTGGGCGGCAGGCTGTAGCCCGAACAACCCAGGAACACGCCGGTTGAAGCCGTGCGAATCTGCATTGGACGACCACATTCCTTACAAGGAATATCAGTCATTACTGGCTGGTTGGCACGCATGCCGCCTTCCGGCGCAGCAGCTACTTCGAGCTTCTTCTTGAAGTCGCCGTAGAACTCGTCCAGTACGTTTTTCCAGTCACGCTCGCCTTGCGCCACATCATCGAGGTTCTCTTCCATACCGGCTGTGAAGCCGTAGTCCATCAGGTCGGAGAAGCTCTCGGACAAGCGTTCGGTAACGATGTCGCCCATTTTTTCGGAATAGAAGCGGCGGTTGTGCAACGCCACGTAACCACGATCCTGAATGGTCGAGATAATCGCCGCATAGGTCGAAGGACGACCAATGCCACGTTTTTCCATCTCTTTTACCAGGCTGGCTTCGGAGTAACGCGCAGGCGGCTTGGTGAAGTGCTGGCTCGGGTCGAGCTCGATCAGCTTCAGGGCATCGCCCTGAGCCATGTCTGGCAGCACATCGTCGTCGCCCGGCTTGGCAATTTGCGGCATCACACGGGTGTAACCGTCGAATTTGAGGATGCGGCCCTTGGCACGCAGCTCAAAATCACCGGCCGCCACAGTGACGGTGGTGGACAGGTACTTGGCCGGCAGCATCTGGCACGCCACGAATTGGCGCCAGATCAGCTCGTAAAGGCGCTCAGCGTCGCGCTCCATGCCCGACAGCTTGCTCGGGTGCATGTTTACGTCAGAAGGACGAATCGCTTCGTGAGCCTCCTGTGCGCCTTCCTTGCTGCTGTACACATTGGGTGCCGGCGGCAGGTACGACGCGCCGAACTCACCTTCAATATAAGTACGCGCCATCTCGACCGCATCGGCCGAGAGGTTGGTGGAGTCGGTACGCATATACGTGATGTAGCCAGCTTCATACAAACGCTGGGCCATCATCATGGTTTTCTTCACCCCATAGCCCAGCCGATTGCTCGCGGCCTGTTGCAGGGTGGAAGTAATGAAAGGCGCCGACGGCTTGCTGCTGGTCGGTTTGTCTTCACGCTTGACGATGCTGTAGTTCGAAGCCTTGAGCTTCTCCAGCGCCGCCATTGCCTGAGCTTCGTTGAGCGGCTTGAACGCCTCGCCTTTTTCACGGGCAACGTCAAAACGCACTTTCGCCCCCTTGGCAGTGCCAAGGTCGGCGTGAATTTCCCAGTACTCTTCAGGGTTGAACGCACGAATTTCGCGCTCACGCTCCACCACCAGCTTCACGGCCACCGATTGCACACGGCCTGCCGACAGGCCACGGGCTACCTTGGCCCACAGCAGCGGCGAAACCATGTAACCCACGACGCGGTCGAGGAAGCGGCGGGCCTGCTGTGCGTTAACGCGGTTGATATCCAGCTCGCCCGGCTTGGAGAAGGCTTCCTGAATCGCTTTCTTGGTGATTTCGTTGAACACCACGCGCTTGTAGCGGGTGTCATCACCACCGATGGCTTCGCGCAGGTGCCATGCAATGGCTTCCCCCTCGCGATCCAAGTCGGTTGCGAGATAGATGGTGTCAGCATCCTTGGCAAGCCGGCGCAGCTCTTCGATGACCTTTTCCTTGCCGGGCAGGATCTCGTACTTGGCTTTCCAGCCATGCTCGGGATCGACGCCCATGCGCGAGATCAGCTGCTTCTGCGCCTTCTCTTTTGGCGACAGGGCCGGCACTTCGCCCGCCGCTGCCTTGCCACGCTTGGCAGCCGGTTCTTTGCTGGCGCTAGCCGAACCGCTGGTGGGCAGGTCTCGGATATGGCCGATACTCGACTTCACCACGTACTCGTTGCCCAAGTACTTGTTGATGGTCTTGGCCTTAGCCGGGGATTCCACAATGACCAGCGATTTGCCCATGGATCAGAAAATTCCTGAATTCTAGAAGTGAAAGGCGGTTCGCGCCTGACGCGGCACCGCTATATATAGTGGCTACAAGGTGAGGTCAAGCACAGGGTTCTGCGCGACCTTGCCTTATGGCCGGGAAAAAAGGCTGGGTTCGGCCTGAATCAAGGCAAAGCGCGGGACGTGTTCGCCCTCTACGATGACTGACTCCAGGAACATGCTCAGCGGGCGTACCCAAAAGCCGTAATCGCCATACAGGGCTTGGTAGAACACTACATCTTCTTCGGTTTCAGAATGGCGAGCCACACTGAAAACACGATACTGAGGACCTTTGTAGTGTTGATAGAGCCCAGGTTGTAGCGACATGTTGCGGCCCCTCTGCAAATAAAAAATTAAACACGCTTAAAAACAAAAACCGGGGCACAAGGCCCCGGCTTCCATCAACGCAACGCTTAGACGCGTTCGAAGACGGTGGCAATGCCCTGGCCAAGACCAATGCACATGGTGGACAACCCGAACGTGCCGCCATTTTGCTTCATTACATTGAGCAAAGTGCCGGAGATACGAGCACCCGAGCACCCAAACGGGTGACCCAGAGCGATGGCACCGCCGTGCAGGTTAACCTTCTCATTCATCTTGTCGAGCACTTTCAAATCTTTCAGCACTGGCAGGGCCTGTGCAGCGAAAGCTTCGTTGAGCTCAATGAAGTCGATATCGGCCATATTCAAGCCTGCACGCTTCAATGCTTTTTGTGTAGCCGGTACTGGACCATAGCCCATGATCGCAGGATCCACACCCGCAACTGCCATCGAGCGGATCACTGCCAGCGGCTCAAGCCCCAGGTCTTTTGCACGCTGGGCAGACATCACGATCATGCATGAAGCACCATCGGTGATTTGCGACGAAGTGCCCGCAGTCACGGTACCGCCTTTAGGGTTGAACGCAGGTTTCAACGCCGCCAGGCTTTCCAGGGTGGTATCTGGACGAATAGTTTCATCGTAGTCGAAAACTTTCAGGAAACCGTTTTCGTCGTAACCCTGCATCGGGATGATTTCGTCTTTGAACTTGCCTTCTACCGTCGCCTTGTGGGCGAGCTGGTGAGAACGCACAGCAAATGCATCCTGCTGTTCGCGGGTGATGCCGTGCATCTTGCCCAGCATTTCAGCGGTCAAACCCATCATGCCCGAGGCTTTTGCCGCGTACAGCGACATGTGCGGGTTAGGGTCGACACCGTGCATCATGCTCACGTGACCCATATGCTCGACGCCGCCCACCACGAAAACGTCACCATTACCGGTCATGATCGCTTGCGCCGCCGTGTGCAGGGCGCTCATGGACGAGCCGCACAGGCGGCTCACGGTCTGTGCAGCCGAGGTGTGCGGGATCTGGGTCATCAGCGACGCCATGCGCGCAATGTTCCAGCCTTGCTCCAGGGTCTGGTTCACACAGCCCCAGATCACGTCTTCCACTTCACCCGGGTCAACCTTGCTGTTGCGCTCCAGCACTTTGCTGATCAGGTGCGCAGACATGTCTTCAGCACGGGTGTTGCGGTGCATGCCACCCTTGGAGCGGCCCATCGGGGTACGACCGAAGTCTACAATCACCACGTCTCTAGGATTCAAGCTCATAATTTCACTCTCACTCTAATGGGGCGCTTAACCGAAGAAGCTCTGGCCGTTCTTGGCCATCTCACGCAGCTTCGCAGTCGGGTGGTACAGCGCGCCCAGTTCAGCGTACTGATCGGCCAGGGCCACGAACTCTGCAACACCGATCGAATCGATGTAGCGCAGCGCGCCGCCACGGAACAGCGGGAAGCCAATGCCATAGACCAGGCCCATGTCAGCCTCGGCTGCGGTTTCAACGATGCCGTCTTCCAGGCAACGCACGGTTTCAAGACACAGCGGGATCATCATCCAGTTGATGATGTCTTCGTCGGTCACGTCGCGCTGCTCGTAGACGATAGGCTTGAGGACCTCAAGCACGCTCGAATCAACGATTTTCTTCTGCTTGCCGCGCTTGTCTTCTTCGTAGGCGTAGAAGCCCTTGCCGTTCTTCTGACCCAGGCGCTTGGCCTCGTACAGAGCGTCAATCGCCGAACGACGGTCGTCTTTCATGCGGTCCGGGAAGCCTTCGGCCATAACGTCGCGACCGTGGTGGCCGGTGTCGATGCCGACCACGTCCATCAGGTACGCCGGGCCCATTGGCCAACCGAATTTTTCCATGACTTTGTCGATACGCACAAAGTCGACACCGGCGCTGACCAGCCTGGCGAAACCGCCGAAGTACGGGAACAGGACGCGGTTGACCAGGAAGCCCGGGCAGTCGTTGACCACGATCGGGTTCTTGCCCATTTTCTTGGCATAGGCAACGGTGGTTGCTACGGCCAGGTCGCTGGACTTCTCGCCACGAATCACTTCAACCAACGGCATCATGTGCACCGGGTTGAAGAAGTGCATGCCGACGAAGTTTTCCGGACGCTTGAGGGCCTTGGCCAGCAGGCTGATGGAAATGGTCGAGGTGTTGGAAGCCAGAATAGCGTCTTCGCGAACGTGATTTTCCACTTCCGCCAGTACAGCCTGCTTGACCTTCGGGTTCTCGACTACCGCTTCGACCACAAGGTCGACGTTACCGAAATCGCCGTATGACAAAGTAGGACGAATGCCGTTCAGCACTTCGGCCATTTTCGCCGGTGTCATGCGACCCTTATCAACGCGACCTACCAGCAGCTTGGCAGCCTCGGCCAGCCCCTGCTCGATGCCGTGCTCGTTGATGTCTTTCATCAGGATCGGCGTACCTTTGGAGGCCGACTGATAGGCAATACCGCCACCCATGATGCCTGCGCCCAGAACGGCCGCCTGCTTCACGTCTTTGGCAATCTTGTCGTAGATCTTGGCTTTTTTCTTCAGCTCCTGATCGTTCAGGAACAGGCCGATCAGGCATTGCGAAGCTGAGGTTTTTGCAAGCTTGGCGAAACCTGCGGCTTCCACTTCCAGCGCCTTGTCACGACCGAAGTTCGCGGCTTTCTGGATGGTCTTGATCGCTTCAACCGGGGCCGGGTAGTTCGGGCCAGCCTGGCCGGCCACAAAACCTTTAGCGGTTTCGAAAGCCATCATTTGTTCGATTGCGTTCAGCTTGAGTTTTTCAAGCTTGGGTTGACGCTTGGCCTTGTAATCCAGTTCGCCACTGATGGCGCGCTTGATCAGGTCCAGCGCTGCAGCGCCCAGTTTGTCAGCCGTTACCACAGCATCTACGGCGCTCACTTTCAGAGCGTCTTCGGCGCGGTTTTCCTTACCGGAAGCAATCCACTCAACCGCGTTATCAACGCCAATCAGGCGCGGCAGACGTACGGTACCGCCAAAGCCCGGATAGATACCCAGCTTGACTTCCGGCAGGCCGATTTTGGCGCTGTCCGCCATGACCCGGAAGTCAGCTGCCAGACACATTTCCAGACCGCCACCCAACGCGATGCCATTGATGGCCGCGACGGTGGGTACGTTGAGGTCTTCAAAATCGCTGAAGATCCTGTTGGCTTCGAGGTTGCCAGCGATCAGCTCGGCATCCGGCAACTTGAAGTTTTCGACGAACTCGGTGATGTCGGCGCCAACGATAAAGACGTCTTTACCACTGGAAACGATGACACCCTTGACCGAAGCATCTGCCTTGATCGCATCTACAGCCTGACGCAATTCGTTCAGGGTTAGACGGTTGAATTTGTTGACGGACTCACCCTTGAGGTCGAACTTCAGTTCGACGATGCCACTTTCAAGAGCCGTAACCGTGATGGCTTTACCTTCGTAAATCATCAACTGATCTCCAGGATATGGAAGCTGAACAGTACACGTCAGAAGCTAGCGTCTGGCTGTCACTGACCTTTGTGTCAATGCTGTTGCCAATCCGCCAGGCACACCCGCCAACGCGATAATCGGGATTGAAAATGAGAGCTGTCTTACATGACAAACGCTCAATTCATACGCCCGTTTGATTTGGGTGTCGACACCTTCAGGGAAAAGCGATCGATTGTCAATTGTCCGAAACAACGATGACAAAACGACCCGGCAGTCAGTTTAGACACCTGCGGTACGAGTGCTCGAAACCATTGAAGCGCCCTGCAGGTGAAAATTGTGGGAGCGGGCTGGCTCGCGATTCAGACGACGCGGTTTGTCCGCCACACCACGCCGATTCCATCGCGAGCAAGCCCGCTCCCACGAAGGTCATGCCAGCGCCTTGAGCACCTCATCAATCGCCTTGAGCACCTGAGCCTCACCCTTCTCGCCCCACACCAGCACAATCATCTGTGCATCGGCCTCAACTTTGTAAACATTGGCCGGCAGCTTTTTGAACTGCGTCAGCAGGCGTTCATCTTCACATTCTTCCTGCCAGCGATTGAGCCATTTTCCAGGTGCCGATTGCCAATAGCACCAAACATCAGGCTTAGTACTGCGGCGCGGGCGATGGTACTGCGCGCAGGAACCGGGCGGCTGGGGCTCAAGCCAGTACGGCCATTCCTGAGGCGCCAGCTGCATGGACAAACCAATGCGCCGTGCCTCCATGCGCAAATCCATACGCCCACTCTGCCCCCGGGAAGGCCGCAACCAGGCCAGGGGACTCAGAACCAGCGCCAGGATTGACACCACTATCCATACCGTCATATCTGTACTCTCATTACGTGATAAACGAGTGACCCGGACTTGAACCAAGGCTCTGGAAAAGGGCCATACTCATAACTAATCGCCATCTACAGGAGCACCCCACATGCCCTACGAACATATTTTGGTCGCTGTTGACCTGACCGACGAATGTGACCCCGTGATCAATCGCGCCAGCGAAAGCGCCAAGGCTAACGGTGCCAAACTGTCACTGATACATATCGTCGAGCCGATGGCGATGGCGTTTGGCGGCGACGTGCCCATGGATCTCTCGCAACTGCAGCAACAACAGTTCGATCAGGCCAAGGAGCGCCTTGAGCGGCTGATCGCCAAGTACCCGCAACTGCACAAGGATTACTGCCACCTGAACTACGGTCAGCCGCGCCAGGAAATCCATGCCTTGGCCAAAGCACAAAAATGCGACCTGATCGTGGTCGGCAGCCACGGCCGTCACGGCCTCGCCCTGTTGCTGGGCTCCACCGCCAACGACGTACTGCATGGCGCTCCGTGCGACGTACTGGCAGTCAGCCTGAAAAAACCTGACTAAGTTTATCTGCATGTAACAACAAAAAAGCCCGGCACCTTGTTAAAGGGCCGGGCTTTTTCAGTTCAGCACGCAGTCAATCAGGCATCCAGCTCAGCCCAGCGCTCAACCAGTTGCTCAAGCTCGGCTTGCAACGTTTCAAGCTTGGCAATGACTTCTGCAGTTTTGGCAGCAGGCAACTGATAGAAACCCGCATCAGCCATCTCTGCTTCAACCGCAGCAATTGCCTGTTCTTTCGCGTCGATATCCGCCGGCAACGATTCCAGCTCACGCTGCAACTTGTAGCTCAGCTTCTTTTTCGCAGCAGGAGCAGGTTGTGCGGCAACAGGAGCCGGCGCAGCCTCGACCACGGCAGAGTTCAGGTCGGCCTTGCCGGACTTGCTCTCGGTCACGCCCAGCAGGCGCGGTGAACCGCCCTGACGCAGCCAGTCCTGATAACCGCCCACGTACTCGCGAACCTTGCCTTCGCCCTGGAAAACCAGGGTGCTGGTGACCACGTTGTCGAGGAATGCCCGGTCGTGACTGACCATCAGCACGGTGCCCTTGAAGGTCAGCAAGACCTCTTCGAGCAGCTCCAGGGTTTCAACGTCCAGGTCGTTGGTAGGCTCATCGAGCACCAGCAGGTTGGCTGGCTTGCTGAACAGCTTGGCCAGCAACAGACGCGCACGCTCACCACCCGACAGCGCCTTGACCGGCGTGCGGGCACGCTGAGGGCTGAACAGGAAGTCACCCAGGTAGCTGAGTACATGGCGGCTCTGACCGTCGATATCGATAAAGTCGCGGCCTTCAGCCACGTTATCGATCACGGTTTTTTCCAGATCCAGCTGATGACGCAACTGATCGAAGTAAGCCACGTCGATGCGTGTACCTTCCTCAACCGTGCCCTCGGTCGGTACCAGGCCGCCCAGCATCAGCTTCAGCAGCGTGGTTTTACCTGTACCGTTGGCACCCAGCAGACCGATACGGTCGCCACGCTGGAGCACCATCGAGAAGTCCTTGAGCAGGAACGGGCCACCCGGGTGAGCAAAGCTGACGTTTTCCAGCACCATCACTTGCTTGCCGGACTTGTCTGCCGTATCCAGCTGGATGTTGGCCTTGCCGGTACGCTCGCGACGCTCGCTGCGCTCTACGCGCAATTCCTTCAGGGCGCGTACACGGCCTTCGTTACGGGTGCGACGGGCCTTGATACCCTGACGGATCCACACTTCTTCCTGGGCCAGACGCTTGTCGAACAGCGCGTTGGCTGTCTCTTCAGCAGCCAGGGTGGCTTCCTTGTGGACCAGGAAGCTGGCGTAGTCGCCGTTCCAGTCGATCAGGCCGCCACGGTCCAGTTCCAGAATCCGGGTAGCCAGATTTTGCAGGAATGAACGGTCGTGGGTAATAAACAGAACCGCGCCCTGGAAGTCCTTCAAGGCCTCTTCCAGCCACGCGATTGCGCCGATATCCAGGTGGTTGGTCGGTTCGTCGAGCAGCAGCAAGTCCGGTTCGGAAACCAGTGCTTGCGCCAGCAGGACGCGGCGACGCCAGCCACCGGACAATTCGGCGAGGGTTTTGTCGGCAGGCAACTGCAGACGGCTCAGGGTGCTGTCTACCAATTGCTGCAAGCGCCAGCCATCACGGGCTTCGAGGTCTTGCTGAACATGCATCAGCTTGTCCAGGTCAGCATCGGTCACGATGTTCTGGCTCAGGTGATGGTACTGGGCCAGCAACTCGCCAACACCGTCCAGGCCTTCGGCCACAACGTCGAACACGGTCCGCTCGTCGGCTACCGGCAACTCTTGCGGCAATTCGCCAATCTTGAGGCCGGGCGCGCGCCAAACAGAGCCGTCATCGGGTTTTTGATCACCTTTGACCAGCTTCATCATGCTGGACTTGCCGGTACCGTTGCGGCCGATGATGCACACCCGCTCTCCACGGGCGATCTGCCAGGACACCTTGTCCAACAACGGCATAGAGCCGAAAGCAAGGGACACATCGCTGAATTTGAGCAGGGTCATGAGCTTCTCCAAAAACTGGGCGCGCATTCTACCTGATTTAACCCCTTGGGCGGCCGGGTATTTCTTGTACCGCCCCCGCTCCCCTTCATTTAGTGCCAAGTTGCACCGGTTAACCGGCAAGGCTTTCACGTGCTGCTGGCAAAAGGCTAAGCTAGGAAATAATCAGTGCAGGCCAGACCTGCGCTCGTCGCGTTTTTATCAGTACGGAAGCCTCATGCGCAGTCGTCTCTTCAATTTTTTATCCTGCCTGCTTCTCACCAGCTGTGCCGTGCAAGCCGCCCATGGCGCAGACCTGACTCAACAACGCCAACTTTACGACCAGGCCAAGCGTGCCTTGGCCAAGGGTGACTCCGGCCCTTACTTTCAAAGTGCCGCGGCCCTGCGCAGCTACCCGCTGACGCCTTATCTTGCCTATGACGAACTGACCGCCCGCCTGAAGTCAGCCAACAACACGGAAATTGAGCAGTTTTTGGCCGAGCACGGCGACCTGCCTCAAGCCAACTGGATGAAACTGCGCTGGTTGCGCTGGCTCGCAGACCGTGGCGACTGGGCAACCTTCGCCAAGTATTACGACCCAAAACTCAACTTCACCGAACTGGACTGCCTCAACGGTCAATATGAGCTGCAGCACAACCGCAAGGCCGAAGGCTATGCCAACGCCGAAAAACTGTGGCTGGTCGGTAAAGCGCAGCCAGCCGCATGCGATGCATTGTTCAGCCAATGGGCCGCCGATGGCCAGTTGACCGAGCAAAAACGCTGGCAGCGGGTCAAGCTTGCCGCCGAAGCGCGCAATTACGCCCTGGCCACCCAACTGGCCAACGGCCTCAATACGCTGGGGCCACAAGCCAGGCTGATGATCGACGTGGCGCAAAAGCCCGACATGCTGAGCCAGCCTTCACGCTTTGCTCCGGCCAGTGAGGCCATGTCTGACGCCGTAGGCCTGGGCCTGCGCCGCCTGGCCCGCCAGGACCCGGAAAAAGCCGCGTCATTGCTCGACACCTACGCCACCAACATGCATTTCTCGCGCGACGAGAAAGTCGCCATTGCACGGGAAATCGGTCTGACATTCGCCCGCCGCTACGACAGTCGCGGCCTGGACATCATGACCAAATATGACCCGGAGCTGCGGGACAACACTGTTACCGAATGGCGCCTGCGCCTGCTGCTGCGCCTGGGCCGCTGGGAAGACGCCTACCAGCTGACCCGCAAGCTGCCTCAGGACCTGGCAACCACCAGCCGCTGGCGCTACTGGCAGGCCCGCAGCCTTGAGCTGGCCGAACCTAAAAACCCGCAGGCGCAAGTGCTGTTCAAAAAAGTCGCCAACGAGCGTGATTTCTACGGATTCCTGGCCGCCGATCGGGCGCAGACGCCTTATCAGCTCAACAACAGACCATTGATGCTCAGCCCGCAACTGGTCAAAAAAGTGCGCAACACACCGGGTGTGCAACGGGCACTGGAGTTCCATGACCGCGGGCAGATCGTCGATGGCCGTCGCGAGTGGTACTACGTCAGCCGCCTGTTCAGCCGCGATGAAATGGTCGCCCAGGCCAAGCTTGCCTACGACCTGAAGTGGTATTTCCCGGCCATTCGAACCATCAGCCAGGCCCAGTACTGGGATGATCTGGATATTCGATTCCCGATGGCCCACCGCGACACCCTGGTGCGTGAAGCCAAGCTTCGCGGCCTGCATTCCAGCTGGGTGTTCGCCATTACCCGTCAGGAAAGTGCCTTTATGGATGACGCCCGCTCTGGCGTGGGCGCCAGCGGCCTGATGCAGTTGATGCCAGCCACCGCCAAAGAGACAGCGCGAAAATTCAATATTCCACTGGCATCACCGCAGCAAGTGCTCAATCCGGACAAAAACATCCAGTTGGGTGCCGCTTACCTGAGCCAGGTGCATGGCCAGTTCAACGGCAACCGGGTGCTGGCTTCGGCGGCGTATAACGCAGGGCCCGGCCGTGTTCGGCAGTGGCTCAAGGGCGCCAATCATCTGGGCTTCGACGTCTGGATCGAAAGCATCCCTTTCGACGAAACCCGCCAGTATGTGCAGAACGTGCTGTCTTATTCGGTGATCTACGGGCAGAAGCTCAATGCGCCACAGCCGGTAGTGGACTGGCATGAGCGGTATTTTGATGATCAGTAATGCTGATCCGTGTAGCCGCTGAGGAGCGAAGCGAGGCTGCGTTGGCGTGGTGCGGCACTCCAACGCAGCCGTCGTAAATCAGGCACCGCCGTAGCCCAGATAGATTGGGGACTCAGGTTTCGCGACGGCTGCGCCGCCGATCGCAGCCTCGCTCCGCTCCTCAGCGACTACAAGCTCCGGCGTTATTCCAGCACCGTCACCGGCATCCCGACTTCCAGCACGCCACTGCCATCATTCACCAGGTTCTGACCGAACATGATGCCGTCTTCCTGTTTGCGATAAGTCATCAGGGTCGCCAACGGTTCACGCTGCTCATCACGCACACCGGTGTGCGGGTCGATGGTGGTCAGGATGCAGCGCGAGCAGGACTTGACCAGGCGAAACTCGACATCACCAATGCGGATGCGCTTCCAGCCGTCTTCGGCAAAGGCCTCGCTGCCTTCGATCACCAGATTGGGCCGAAAACGCAGCATATCCAGAGGGCGTCCCACCTTGTGTGAAATGTCATCCAGCGACGCCTGACCAATCAGCAAGAGCGGGTAGCCATCGGCAAACGCGACCTTGTCATCATCACGGCCATAGCCGGCCTCAGTGGTACGTGCACGCTCCAGTGGCACATGCACCAGGCGCACTGGCTTTTCGATAAAGCGGCTTAACCAATCGGCGGCGGCATCACCCGCATCCGGCACCCGCAAGGTGTCACGCCAGATGGTGACGCCACGCAGGTCGGTGTCGACATCCGGCACCGCCACGTCCAGTGCTTCAAAGCCCCGCGCGTTCAGGGTCAAGCCACCCGAAGCGTTCCAGAGTGCCGAAAGCTGGCTCATTTTGGGGTCGGCGCGCTGGGTAAGAAAACGCCCGCTGGCTTGGTCCACCAGCATCCAGCGCCGATCACCGACCAGCCCCAGCTTGTCCAGCCGGGCCTGAAGCAGGCTTTCGCCCTTGCCGGACTTAAGTGGAAAACGATAAAGCGCGCTTAGACGCAGCATGGCTCATGCTCCCTGCAAGGTAAAAAAAGCCACAGTATACGAGCAGATCACCCATGAAAAGACACAAGGTTTCACGCAGGGACTTGATCCAGTATCAAGCGCTGGCGGACAACATCCACCAGTTTGTCCGGCTGAAATTTGGACAGGAAGTTGTCGCAACCCACCTTTTTAACCATCGACTCATTGAAGCTGCCTGACAGAGAGGTGTGCAGCACCACATACAAATCTCGCAAACGCGGGTCGTTTCGGATCTCGGTGGTCAGACGGTAACCGTCCATTTCCGGCATTTCGGCATCGGTGAAAATCATCAGCAACTTGTCTGTCATGACCTGGCCGGTGTCGGCCCAGTCCTTGAGCATGTTCAGCGCCTTGAGGCCATCGCTGGCGATGTGCATCTTGATCCCCAACTGCGAAAGCGTTTCGCGCAGCTGGGCCAAGGCGACACTGGAATCGTCGACCAGCAGCACTTCTCGTCCGCGTACCTGTTCGAAGATGGGATCGGCCAGCTTCTCCCGTGAGACTTTGGCGTTGTACGGCACAATTTCGGCCAGGACCTTTTCCACGTCGATGATCTCGACCAGTTGCTCCTCGACCTTGCTGATGGCCGTCAGGTAATGGCTGCGCCCGGCACTGGCGGGCGGCGGCAGGATGGCTTCCCAGTTCATGTTGACGATGCGATCAACCCCGCCCACCAAAAACGCCTGCACCGAGCGGTTGTACTCGGTCACGATAATGGTGCTGTCCGGGCCGGGCACCAGGGCCCGCATGCCAATCGCCCGGGACAGGTCGATCACCGGAAGGGTCTTGCCGCGCAGGTTGACCACGCCACACACGTGGGGATGACGATGTGGCATGAGCGTCAGTTTGGGGAGCTGCAGGACTTCTTGCACCTTGAACACGTTGATCGCGAACAACTGCCGACCGGCCAGGCGAAACATAAGAAGCTCCAGCCGGTTTGCACCCACCAACTGAGTGCGCTGGTCTACCGTATCGAGAATGCCGGCCATGAGTGACTCCTGAGCGTGGGGACTTGATGACTGACGTTATCGGCCGGATTCCCGGAAACTTGATATTGGATAGCCATCAACTAACCCGCAGTCACTCACTGCCCAGCAAAGGCGAGCCCTCGGGCAAGTGAACCTTCAATGCACCCTTGCGCACGGTAAAGCGCATGGCATCACCTTCCAGCGGCTCGCCATCGAGATTCATCGAGAGGCCTTCGGCCGCCTTGATTTCAACCCAGGGCAAACGCGCCCGGACGAACAGGTTATCCAGCCCCCAACCCTCAGCCATCAGGCTTTTCAGGGTGCCTACGATTTCCTGGGGGGCAGGCAAAATACTGATATCCAGCATGCCATCATCGGCCAGGGCATCAGGGCACAGCATTTGCCCGCCTCCCGCCTGGCGACCGTTGCCAATCCCAAGCGCCAGCAGCTCGCCTTTCCAGTGAAAGTCCGGCCCCTGCAACTCGGCGTAGGCGGCATGCAGTTCACTGAAGCGCGTCAGCCCGGTAAACAGATAGGCCGCGCCGCCCAGCACCTTTTTCAGATCCTCCGAGGTGTTGGCCGTCACCTGACTGCCAAAGCCCCCGGTGGCCATGTTCAAAAACAATTGACCACCCACTTCGCCCAGATCAACGGCCCGGGCTGGCACATTGAGCAAGGCCAGGGCTTCGCTCGGTTCAAGCGACACGCCCGCCGCCCGCGCAAAATCATTGGCCGTGCCTAAAGGCAACGGCACCAGACTGGCCTCGGTATCGGCCAGCGCCATGGCCTCACAAATATCACGCAATGTGCCATCGCCACCGCCCGCAATCAGATGGGTATAACCCGCATCCAGCGCCTCGTGCACCAAACGCTGGGCATCACCGGCTTCCCATGTCAGGCGTACCGCCAATTCCCACCCGGCCGCACGCTGCTGCTCAACGGCCGCCCGCACCTCTTCATTGAGCGCTTGCTTGCCATGCAGAATCAAAAACGCCTTACCTGCACTCATGTTCCATCCCTCGACAAATTCGGTCTGATAGCTTGGACAACAGCCTTGCAAGAACGACTCATGTACCCGCGATTTAACCTCCACGGGTCGATCAAAGCCGCATAACCCGTCAGACTTCACCCTCTGACAGCAATCCAATGATTCTAGAGGCGTTTTGAATGAGCACACTCGTTCCCTGCATCATCGCCGGTGGCGCTGGCACCCGGCTGTGGCCGGTGTCACGAGAGGCCATGCCAAAGCCCTTCATGTGCTTGCCGGATGGCGAGAGCTTGCTGCAGAAGACCTTCAATCGCGCAATCGGGCTGCGCGACGTGGACCGGTTGCTGACCGTCACCAACCGGGACGTGTTTTTCCGCACCCTCGACGATTATCGTCCACTGAACAACGCAGACCTGGAGCTGGACTTTATCCTCGAGCCCTTTGGCCGCAACACCGCCCCGGCCATCGCCGCTGCCGCGCTGCACGTTGCCCGGCGTTACGGCGAAGACGCCCAACTGCTGGTGCTGCCCGCCGACCACCTGATTACCGATATTGCCGCCTTCAGCCGGGCGGTAGACCGCGCCCGGCAACTGGCCGACCAGGGCTGGCTGGTGACCTTTGGCATTTTGCCAACCCGGGCTGAAACCGGCTTTGGCTATATCGAAAAAGGCCAGAAGCTGGGCAGCGACGGCTACAAAGTCGAGCGGTTTGTTGAAAAGCCTGAAGCACAGGCGGCCCAGGACTACCTCGAGGGCGGGCTGCATCTATGGAACAGCGGCATGTTTTGCTTGCGCGTCGACAGTGTGCTGCGCGAATTCAAGACTCACGCCCCCCATGTTCTGGCTGCAGTGATCAACTGCCTCGAGCACAGCCAGGTGTTCCAGGGTAAACAGCAGCGCCATCTGGAACTGGATAGCCAGAGCTTTGCCCTGGTGCCCGATATATCCATCGACTACGCACTGATGGAGCACTCGCAAAAAGTCGCCGTAGTGCCCTGCCAGTTGGGCTGGAGCGATATCGGCTCATGGGAGGCGGTACGTGAATTGAGCCCGGCAGATGCCAATGGCAACCAGTGCAATGGCGAAAACGTGCTGCACGATGTACACAACTGCTACATCGATTCGCCCAAGCGCCTGGTGGGCGGGGTCGGTCTCAATGACCTGATCATTATCGACACGCCGGATGCCCTGCTCGTCGCCGATGCCAGGCGCAGCCAGGACGTCAGGCATATCGCCCAGGCGCTCAAGCTTCAGGGCCACGATGCTTATCGCCTGCACCGTACAGTGACCCGCCCCTGGGGCACTTACACCGTGCTGGAGGAAGGGCCGGGGTTCAAGATCAAGCGCATTGTGGTCAAGCCTCAGGCCGCACTGTCATTGCAAGTCCATCAACAACGCAGCGAACACTGGATCGTAGTCAGCGGCACGGCGCAGGTGACTAATGGCGACCTTGATTTCGTCCTCGGCATCAACGAGTCCACCCTGATCAACCCCGGCAGCCCTCATCGACTGAGCAACGCAGGAGAACATGATCTGGTGATGATCGAAGTGCAAAGCGGCGCGTATGTGGGCGAAGACGACATCGTGCGCCTGACTGATATTTATGGGCGAGCGCCCCTCGCTGAATGACTCGATTGTGTAGCCGCTGGCGCAGGCTGCGATAAGGATCGAAGGGCCTTCGTCAGCGGCTACAGCACGCCAGGCTTACCCCAGCACTTCACTCAACGGGATAAACCCCACCCAGTCGCCTTCAACCAGGGTACGTTCCTCAAGGACTTCCACCAGGCCCTCGGCCCATGCTGCGCTGCGCAAAACCCCCGAACTCTGGTTTTTGTAGATCACCGCACGCCCCTGCTCCAACCGTGCGCGCAAGTATTCGCGGCGATTGCCCGGCTTGGGCCAGACGAACCCGGCAGGCACCTGGAATTTCAGTGGTTCGACGGCTTGCACGCCCTGAAGGCGCAACAGGTACGGCCGTGCAAGCAGCGCGAACGTCACCAGAGTCGACGCAGGATTGCCCGGCAAGCCGATCACCGGCACACCGCGGAAATGCCCGCAGGTCAGGGGTTTGCCCGGTTTGATTGCCAGCTTCCACAAGGCCAGCTCGCCCTCTTCGCGAAGCGCAATACCTAAAAAGTCCGCCTCGCCCACCGACACTCCGCCCGAGGAAAGAATCAGGTCGACCGCCCCCAACTCACCCAGGCGCTGACGGGTTGCAGGCAAGTCATCAGGCAAAATACCCCCATCGACCACTTCGCAGCCCAGTCGCGTGAGCCAGCTGCACAGCAACACGCGGTTGCTGTTGTAGATTTGCCCCGGCCCCAACGGCTGGCCCGGTTCGATCAACTCATCGCCCGTGGACAACACCGCGACTTTGACCCGACGAATCACGTCCAGTGCTGCGCATCCCAAGGACGCTGCCAGGCCCTGTTCAATCGGCCCCAAGCGCGTGCCTGCAGGCAGGACGACCTCACCAACGGTGGTTTCCTGCCCCTGAGGACGAATGTTCTGACCTGTACGCAAGGCATGGGTAAAAACCACTCGACCGTCGGCCTGGACCTGGGCGTTTTCCTGCATCTCGACGCAGTCCGCACCCGCTGGCATCGGTGCGCCGGTAAAGATCCGTGCACAGGTCCCAGGAGCCAGTGGTTCGGGGGCAGCACCGGCAAAAATACGCTGGCTGACCGTTAGCGGCTCGCCCGACCATTCCGCCACATTCAGGGCATACCCGTCCATGGCGCTGTTGGGCCACGGCGGCAGGTCAAGGCTTGAGATCAGGTCATGGGCCAGCACCCGGCCTTCGCTCGCCGCCAGAAGGACCGACTCGGTGTCGCGGATCGGCGCAGCTTCTGCCAGCGCCAGCAGGCGCGCCAACGCCACTTCGACAGGCATCAGCTCGCCTGTACGACCCGGCTTACCCACGGGTGTCACAGGCCGGCGCCTGCTTCAAATGGGCGACGAAGTTGCATGGGCGATGGCGGGAGTCCAGTTGCTCGGCCAAAATCCCGTCCCAGCCGGTGCGTACCGCATTGGTCGAACCCGGCAGGCAGCACACCAGCGTGCCATTGGCCAGACCGGCCAGGGCCCTGGATTGAACGGTCGAAGTGCCGATATCGGCCACCGAGATTTGACGGAACAACTCGCCAAAGCCATCAACCTGTTTATCCAGCAAGCAGCTCACGGCTTCTGGCGTGCTGTCGCGGGCGGTAAACCCGGTGCCGCCGGTAATCAGCACCACTTGCACCTCATCTTCGGCAATCCAGGTGGCGACCTGGGCGCGAATTTTATACAGGTCATCCTTGAGCAATACCCGCGCCGCCAGGGTGTGCCCGGCATCGCTCAGGCGATCGACAAAGACTTGGCCAGAGGTATCGGTTTCGAGGGTTCGGGTGTCACTAACCGTCAGAACAGCGATGTTCAAAGGTACGAAAGGTGCATCAACCTTGGCTTTCATAGACGAGGTCCAGTTGTAGGATAAACAGCCCGGTGTTATATCACAGCCCTTCTTTTCGCTGGTTGTGCGGAGTACCGGATGAGCCTGTTTCAATGCTCCATTTTGCTGCTGGCGGGGGGGCGCGGCCAGCGCATGGGCGGCCAGGACAAAGGCCTGGTGACGTGGCGGGGCCAGCCGCTGATCGAGTTCGTGCAGCGCCTCGCCAGACCGCTGAGCGATGACCTGATCATTTCGTGCAATCGCAACCGCGAGCAATACGCACCCTACGCCGATCAACTGGTCAGTGATGGCAATGATGACTTTGACGGACCTCTGGCAGGGATACGTGCGGGGCTGGCCGCTGCCCGGAACACGCACATGCTGGTGCTGCCCTGTGACGTACCAAACATTGACAGCGATTTGCTCGCTGCCCTGCTTGACGCAGCCCGCCAGCACCCTGATCAACCGGTGATGGTGCGCCACGGCGAACAGTGGGAGCCGCTGCTGTGTGTCATCCCGACTGCACTGGCGCCTGCCTTCGAAGCCGCCTGGCAGGCGGGTGAGCGCAGTCCGCGAAAAATAATGCTTCAGCTCAATGCACAGGCCTGGCAATGCGCCGAAAATGATCCCCGACTGATCAATTTCAACACCCCGGATTTACTGGAATAAACCGCGCAGGCGTATGCCAGACACTAGCAATGGAACTTGCAGACGATGTATACGTCTCAGGGACAGTAATCCATAACAGCACATTCACTTGTTGGAGATACACCATGACTCACCGGACTCTCGCCGCCCTTATGCTTGCTGCTGGCCTGGCTGCCCTTGCTGGCTGCTCTTCGCCTTCAGTGATCACACTTAACGACGGCCGTGAAATCCAGACAGTCGATGCGCCAAAGTACGATGATGCCTCGGGTTTCTATCAGTTCGAGCAATTGGACGGCAAAAAAACCCGCATCAACAAAGACCAGATTCGCACCGTAAAAGAGCTGTAATCCGGCTTTGGGGGAGCGAGCAGGCTCGCTCCCCCCCCTTTCGTGAACCGCATTCCCCTTGTGCGGATTATGTTGTTACCAGTCCAGCTTGATCCGGCTCTCGAAAAAACGCGCCTCACCCGTCAGCGGGTCTTCAAAGCGCAAGCTCTGGGCCAACAGTTTTAGCGGATTGGCATAGTCATCGACGGCGTCCTTGATCACGTCAGGGTAAAACGGATCATTGCAGATCCCTGCCCCGAGGGCCGCCATGTGCACCCGCAACTGATGCTTCTTTCCTGTCACGGGATACAGCGCGTAGCGCCACAAATCACCCTTTTTCTCACAGATATCGACCAAGGTTTCAGTGTTGCTGACGCCCTGCCCTTCTTGCATGCGGAAAAAGGGTTCGCCTTCCACCAAGCGACTTTTGTGCACGCGCGGCAGCTCCAGATCAGGCAAGGCCCGAGCAATTGCCTCGTAACGTTTTTCGATTTTACGCGTGGGAAATAACGACTGATACGCCGAGCGAGTCTCAGGGTTGGCCGAAAAGAGCACCAGGCCTGCCGTGTGCCGGTCTATCCGGTGCAGGGGGACCAGATGAGGGTTATCCAGAGTTCGAATCAAGCGTCGCAACAGCGTTTGCTCAACATATTCGCCCGCAGGGGTCACCGGCAGAAAGTGCGGTTTATCCGCGACAACCAGATGCTCATCGGCATACAGGATGGTTTCCTGCACGGGGATCGGCGTTTCGTTCGGTACTTCGCGAAAGTAGTGAATGCGCAGCCCTTCCTTGTAGGCCAACTGCGCACTGATCGGCGCTCCATTGGCATCCAGTACCCGGCCACGGGCAATACGGTCGAGCCACTGATCGCGGCTGATGGCTCGAAAGTGCTCACACAGGCAGTCGAGCACCGTGAGCCAACTGCCCGGCGGCAGGTACAAAGTGCTGGCTTGATGCTCGGCGGCGTTGAAAGGCTGGGGCGACATAGAAACACTCAGGCGATAAATGCAGCTGGCGATTATCGCGCAAAGACCCGGTGAACCCCATCAGGATTTATCCGAGAAAGCTCACCACCTGCTCGGTATCAAACGGCCAGCCCAGCTCTTGGCCAGTGTCAACCCGGCGCAATACGGGGATCAGAAGACCGTAGGTTTCAAACAACGCATCGCTGTCGGCGATATCGACCAGCTCGACCATCAGCCCATGTTCAACCAAAGGCATTAGAATCGCTTCGGCCAGCTCACACAGATGACAGCCCAGGGTGCCGAACAATTGACATTCGGGAGGCATAAATAACGACCTGAGGAATAAAGTGCTCATCTTAAGAGCCTTGCCCGAAGACGTCGACCTGCAGCCGGCACCACCAGTCACTTGGCTGGCCTGGCAATACAATCGCTCTATTGCAGTCCTTGCGACTACGCTTGACCCACATCAGCGCCATCCCTTCTCAATTACCGGATGCTCGCGGCTTTTTTACTCGATCTGACAGGGAAGACTTTCGTGTTTGCCAATTTGCTCATCATCCTTGCCTCGTCACTGGTAGTCATTGCACTGTTCCGGCGCCTGAAACTGCCACCGGTGCTGGGTTATTTGTGTGTTGGCCTGTTCGTCGGCCCCACCGCACTGGACTGGATCAATGACAGCCCGGATCTGCCAGACCTGGCAGAGCTTGGGGTGGTGTTCCTGCTGTTCTCCCTGGGGCTGGAGTTCTCATTGCCCAAGATGCTCAAGCTACGCCGGGTAGTGTTTGGTCTTGGCAGCCTGCAAGTGCTGTGCTCAGCCGTTGCGCTGGGCGGCCTGCTGTATGCGTTTGGCATGAGTCTCAACAGTGCATTTTTACTGGGCGCCGGGCTCGCCTTGTCGTCCACGGCGATCGTGAGCAAAGAGCTTACCAGCCTGGGAGAAATCTTCAGTCGTCACGGCCAGAACGCCATCGGCGTACTGCTGTTTCAGGATGTGGTCGCGGTGCTGCTGCTGACCCTGGTGCCGGTGTTCGCTGGCAGCAGCGATCAGGCCTGGTACTGGGCCTTGCCGATAACCTTGGGCAAGACAGTGATTCTGTTTTTCGGGCTTGTGTTTGCCAGCCGCTTTCTGCTGCCGCGCCTGTTCCACGAAGTAGCCGCATCACGCTCAGCCGAGCTGTTTGTATTGTTGGCGCTGGTGATCGTGCTGCTCACCGCCTGGCTCACTCACCTGCTCGGCCTGTCACCCGCCCTGGGTGCCTTTCTTGCCGGCATGCTGCTGGGCGAAAGCCATTACCGGCATCAGATTGAAGCCGATATCCGGCCCTTCCGCGACATCTTGCTGGGCCTGTTTTTCGTCAGTATCGGCATGCTGATTGACCTGCAACTATTCGTTCACGATGGCTTCCTGATTCTGGGCCTGACACTGGCCCTGATGCTGATCAAGGGCTGCGTGGTTGCACTGCTGGTCAAGCTGCGCGGCAGTGACGGTGAGACGGCCTGGCGCAGTGGCCTGGCACTGGCCCAGGGCGGCGAGTTCTGCTTCGCACTCATGGCCCAAATGCAGCTCAACTCGCTCATTCCCCCAGAGATAGCAGGCTACCTGCTGGCAGCCACTTTCTGCTCAATGCTGCTGACGCCTCTGCTGTTAAGGGCTGCACCGAAAATTGCTGCCAGCTTGCACCGCCAGTCCTATGAAGAGGCCGAACTGGAAGAAATAGCCGCTCAAAGTGCCGAACTGCACGGGCACGTGGTGATGTGTGGCTATGGCCGCGTAGGCCAGTCCATCGGGCGGTTCTTGCGCCGTGAAAACAAGGACTTTGTCGCACTGGACTACGACCCTGACCGCATTCAGGAGGCTACAAAAACGGACAACAGCGTGCACTACGGCGACGCACGTCGCGGGGATTTACTCCGTGCCGTCGGCGTGGATCGGGCGCGACTGCTGGTGATTGCCGTCGACAACACCGAGGTCGCCATGTGCGTGCTCAAGGAGGCCCGGCTGATCACACTCGAAGTCCCCATCCTGGTCAGAACCCGCGACGACAGCCAACTGGCAGACCTCAAGGCTGCCGGTGCAACTGAAGTGGTTCCCGAATTGCTGGAGTCCAGCCTTATGCTCGCCTCCCACGCACTGATCATGCTTGGGCTGCCTGAAAAAACCGTGCAACGCCGAGTGGATCAAGTGCGTCATGATCGGTATCACTTGCTTGAAGGCTGTTTTGAAAATACAGACTCCCGTGATGCATCCACCCCCCGCGAAAACGATTGATTTAAGCTAAGGTTGGTCCCTGTTCAACACAAACATCTCTTGCCTGCGCCTTGCCAACGCTCATGCGAAGGCGCAGAAGCGAGTGAACCTTCGCCGAAGACCTACACTCGAACGATCATCAAGCCACTAACGGAGTTAATCATGGCCCGCAAAACAGCAAAGAATGCTCAAGAAATACTGATGGCCGATTTCCAGGCTCTGGTGCTTGACGCCGAACGGCTGCTGGAGCACACCGCTTCCCTGGCCGGGGATCAAGCTGAAGAGCTGCGCGCCCAGATCAAGGACAGCCTGTACAAAGCCCGTGAAACACTGGAAGAAACCAAGGAATCGTTGAAAGACCGTGGCGAAGCCGCCGTGATCGCCACTGAAGATTACGTTCAGACCAACCCTTGGCAGTCCGTTGGTATTGCGGCTGGCGTAGGCTTTTTGATTGGCCTGCTGGCAACGCGGCGCTGATATGACAGACGAATCAGGTACCCCCCGTTCCTCACCGCGGCGCCTGGGTGCCGCGTTTCTGGGTCTGTTGCACAGTCATGTCGAGCTGCTGGGCATTGAACTGCAAGAGCAGAAGGCGCGCACGGTCAGCCTGTTGTTGTTTGCCGGCCTGGCACTCGTGTTCGGGCTTCTGCTGTTGATCGGGCTGTCGGCGCTGGTCATGATTTTGCTCTGGGACAGTTACCGCATCCCGGGCATCATCGGGCTTTGTCTGTTTTATACGCTGGCCGCTGTTTTTTGCGGGCTGCGCCTCAAAGCCGCGGTGTTCGATGAATCATCTCCTTTCAACGCCACGCTTGAAGAGCTGGCCAAAGACCGCGAGCGTTTGCTGCCATGAGCCTGCCTGAACTGCCAAAAAACGCCTCACGCCAGGAATTGCGTAAAACACTGATTCGCTTGCGCATGGAAATGCATCGCCAGGAGATTCGTCATGAATCCCAACAGTTGCTGCAGCCCTTGCAAAAAATGCGCGGGATGACCAGCAACTGGCAGGAAACCCTTGGAATCAAGCACGCTCCCCTGTGGGGAGTCGGGATTGTGACCTTGCTCGGTTTTCTGACAGGCAGAGGCGCCAAAAGTAAAAACGCCGAAGGTGCTTCCCGCTGGATAGGCCTGACCACAGGTTTGATACCGCTGATCAAGATGGTTATCCAGGCATCGCGCAAGCCTTGAGCGGCGCAACCACCCTCCTTCATTCTGCAGGACGGGGCTTGCCCCTCTTGCAGCATCCGGCCTGAAGCGAGAAGCTGCGCCATCAGTCATTAACGGAGCACTGCGCCTTGGATTGGCAAACCCTGCTTAATCGCGAACGCTTGGGAAAACCTCATCACAGCCCCGAAGAGCTCGGGCGCAGCCCTTTCCACAAAGATCACGACCGGATTATCTTTTCTGGGGCATTTCGTCGCCTGGGACGCAAGACTCAAGTCCACCCGGTCAACAGCAACGATCATATCCATACCCGCCTCACCCACTCACTCGAAGTCAGCTGTGTCGGTCGTTCACTGGGCATGCGCGTGGGTGAAACAATCCGTAGCGCCTTGCCTGAATGGTGCGATCCGGCCGACCTGGGCATGGTGGTGCAATCGGCCTGCCTGGCCCATGACATTGGCAACCCGCCCTTCGGTCACTCCGGAGAGGATGCCATTCGCAACTGGTTTGAACAGGCAGCCAAACGTGGCTGGCTGGACGACATGAGTGACGTTGAACGCAATGATTTCTTGAGTTTCGAAGGCAACGCCCAGGGTTTTCGCGTGCTGACGCAGCTGGAATATCACCAATTTGATGGCGGCACGCGCCTGACCCACGCAACGCTGGGCACCTTCCTCAAGTACCCCTGGACTGCGCGCCACGCTGACTCGCTGGGCTACAAGAAGCACAAGTTCGGGTGCTACCAGAGCGAGCTGCACCTGCTCGAAGGAATCGCCCATAAACTGGGCCTGCCCCAGATAGAAGACCAGCGTTGGGCGCGCCATCCGTTGGTCTACCTGATGGAGGCGGCCGATGACATTTGCTACGCGCTGATCGACCTTGAAGATGGCCTGGAGATGGACCTGCTGCAGTACGCTGAAGTCGAGTCCCTGCTGTTGGATCTGGTGGGTGATGACTTGCCGGAAACCTACCGCCTGCTGGGCCCCGGTGATTCCCGACGACGCAAGCTGGCCATACTGCGTGGCAAGGCAATCGAGCATCTGACCAACGCTGCCGCCCAGGCCTTTGTCGAGCAACAGGATGCGCTGTTGGCCGGCACTCTGCCGGGGGATCTGGTCGAGCACATGCACGGCCCGGCCAAGCGCTGTGTACTGGATGCCAAGGACATGGCGCGCAAGAAAATCTTTCAGGACAAACGCAAGACCCTGCATGAAATCGGCGCCTATACCTCTTTGGAAATCCTGCTCAATGCCTTTTGTGGCGCCGCACTGGAGCAGCATGGAGGACGAGTTCCATCATTCAAAAATCGCCGCATTCTCGACTTGTTGGGCAATAACGCACCCGATCCGCACTGGCCACTCCATCGCTCGTTCATGCGCATCATCGATTTTATCGCCGGTATGACCGATAGCTATGCCACCGAAATGGCACGGGCAATGACGGGCCAATCCAGCCCGGGCTGATACTTGATGCCCGCCCTTGTTCAAAGGGAGGGCATTCATCCTCTCGGACTGATCGTTTCTGCCGACTGCAGGCTCCTATAAACTTTCAACCCAATCAAAAAAACAACAACCCGAATATAAGAGACACACATAAAACATTATGTAGACACAAAGAAACTTTACGTAGGATTATTCCCATGACAGTGCAAACCTCCTAACCACCACTTTAAACTCACAACTCCAAATACGACTAAAATACTCCACCACTTCAAACAAAGCGTGAGTTCACGCCTGATTTACCGTAGGAAAATTCCCATACTACGCTTGAAGGCATATCGATTCGTGCTCACGCTCTTATATCTGAGCTAAGGTGCGCGCTTTCTATGAATTAGTTTATGGGAGCGTTAATATGAACACCGTTTTTATTGTCGACGACCATCCGGTTATCCGGCTGGCCATTCGAATGTTGTTAGAACATGAAGGTTATGAAATAGTCGGAGAAACCGACAATGGCGTAGATGCAATGCAAATGATCCGGGAGTGCGTGCCAGACCTGATAATTCTCGATATCAGCATTCCAAAACTCGATGGCCTGGAAGTGTTATCACGCTTCAACACAATGAATTCAACACTTAAGACACTGGTCCTTACCGCTCAGTCTCCCAAGCTTTTTGCCATGCGCTGCATGCAATCCGGTGCTGCGGGGTACGTGTGCAAGCAAGAGGAACTGAGTGAACTTGTCAGTGCAATAAAAGCTGTATTTTCCGGCTACAATTACTTCCCAAGCCAAGCATTGACTCCTGAAAAAAATGAAACTGACAACTTCTCGGAAATTGAGCTTTTCAAACAAGTTAATGATCGGGAGCTCATGGTTCTAAAACTGTTTGCACAAGGTAAAACAAACAAGGAAATCGCCACCGGCATGTTCCTCAGCAACAAAACGGTGAGCACTTACAAAAAAAGGCTCATGCAGAAATTAAAAGCCAATTCTCTCGTAGACCTTATCGAACTGGCCAAACGTAACGCCCTGGTGTGAGAAATAGGATGCCCACGCGGTTAAACAAGTATTTATCACTGTTCGCAGGGTTGATCCTGTGTACATCAGTGTTCGCCGAGCCACCCCGCACTGAAACCTTTTCATTGCTCAGCCGCTCGGGCTCCTATCAGATGGACATCCCGCTGAATAAAGCACAGCGCTATTGGCTACAGAACAACCCCGAACTTGTAGTGGGTACGTCCACCGCAGACTACCCGCCCTTCGACATAACCGACAGCGGTCAGGACTACGAAGGTTTCACCGCCGATTACGTTGGCATTCTGGCCAAAGCCCTCAACGTTTCGATAAAAGTTCAGCGTTTTGCTTCCAGAGACGCTGCCATCAAGGCACTTGAAGAGGGACGGATCGACCTGCTCGGCACGTCAAATGGCTTCGAAGCCGCCAACCAGAACCTGTTGCTGTCCACTCCATACGCCATCGATCAGTCCGTACTGGTCACCCGGGAAGGAGAAACTCGCTCGCTCTCCCAAGGACTGGCAGGCTTGCGCCTGAGCATGGTCTACCACTATTTGCCACTCAATGAGGTCAAGGCGCTGTACCCCAAGGCAATCATTCAGTCTTACCCTTCCTATCAAAACGCCATAAACGCTGTGGCTTTCGATCAGGCCGATGTGTTTCTGGGCGACACGGTATCGACCCACTACATGATCAACAAGGGGTATCTGAAGAACATCAAAATGGCCAATTTTGGCAAGCACGAGGCCCACGGTTTCAGTTTTGCCGTACGCCGTGACAATCTGGAACTGCTCGACATCATCAATGCCACGCTCAAGGCCGTGCCCAACAGTGAACAAGAAAGCATTGCCAAACGCTGGAGCGCAGGCAGTGACATTTTACTCTCCGATCAAAAACTGCAACTGACAAACCTGGAAGAACGCTGGCTGGCTCAGCACCCGGTGGTCAAGGTAGTCGTCAACGAGACCCTGGTGCCACTGACCTTCTTTAACGCCAACGGAAATTTCAGAGGCATCACTGCCGATCTGCTGGAGATGATTCGCTTGCGTACAGGGCTGCGCTTCGAGATACAGCGCGCACAAAGCTTCAGATCCATGATCCGGATGATCAATCAACACGAAGTCGACATCATCGCCGCCATCAGCCCTTCAGTATCCCGGGAGGACACCCTCAACTTCACTCGTCCCTATCTCGTGAACTCATTTGTCCTGCTCACAGCAAAAGGCTATGAACAACCCACAAGCCTTGAGCAGCTGTCGGGTAAAAAACTGGCCTTGCCCCAAGGCAACCCCCTGACCGAATACCTGCGCAGTGAATACCCACAGATAAACCTGATTGAAACCGAGGACATACATGGCGCCACAGAACTTCTGGCCGATGGCCTGGTGCAAGGTGCGGTCAGCACCTTGGTGATTGCCAATTATTTGCTGAGTTCCGAGCTGTTTCAGGATCGTTTGCAAATCAGCGCCACCATCGGCACCCAACCCGCCACTTTCTCCCTCGCTACGGCACGAGATGCCACCGAACTGACCTCAATCCTCAACAAGGCACTGTTGAGCATTGCTCCAGATGAGCTGGGCATTATCAACAGCCGCTGGCGTGGGTACATTCCGGCATCGGACAGTTACTGGCGCAATTATCACCGTCTGATCTACCAGATCATCATTGGCACAAGCCTTCTACTGCTGCTGTCACTGGTCTGGAATGCCTATATGCGGCGTCAGATCCGCCAACGAAAAATGGCTGAACGCGCACTCAGTGATCAGTTCGAGTTCATGCGGGCGCTGGTCGATGGCACGCCTCACCCAATTTATGTGCGTGATCGAGAAGGCATTCTTAAAACCTGTAACAACAGCTACCTGGAAGCTTTTTCAGCCAAGCGAGAAGAAATCATAGGCAAAACGGTGATGCAAACCTGCAGCCTCTTGAACAACACGTATGAAGCCCATGATTATCAGGCCGACTACTTGCGGGTCATGAGTGAAGGCACACCACTTATCGTTGATCGGCCACTGAATATTGGCGACAAAACGTTCACCATCTACCACTGGATCCTTCCTTATCGGGATTCGCTGGGTGAGGTTCAGGGCATTATCGGAGGCTGGATCGATATCAGTGAACGTCGCCAGCTCCTGGATGAACTCCGCGCTGCAAAAGAGTTGGCCGATGACGCCAACCGGGCCAAAAGCACCTTTCTGGCAACCATGAGCCACGAGATTCGCACACCCATGAACGCGGTGATCGGTTTGCTTGAACTTACCTTGAAGCGTGCCGACCAGGGACATCTGGACCGTCCCTCCATTGAGGTTGCCTACAACTCGGCCAAGGACCTGCTGGAACTGATCGGCGATATTCTCGATATTGCCCGCATCGAATCCGGGCGGCTGAATCTGTCTCCTGAACGCGTCAACCTGCGATGTCTTGCAAGTTCCGTGATCAGGGTTTTTGATGGCCTGGCCCGGCAAAAAAGCCTGACCCTTTCCCTGATATTCAATCCCGAAGACAACGCCCCCGATGTACTGATCGACCCACTTCGATTCAAGCAAATCCTGACCAACCTGATCAGCAATGCAATCAAGTTCACCCAACAAGGCCAGGTAACCCTCGAACTCAACTTGCTACCCACCAACACTGCTGATCAGGTTGAACTCAAGTTGAGTGTCAAAGACACAGGCATCGGCATCAGCAAGGGCGATCAGGCACGCCTGTTTGAACCCTTCGCACAAGTGGAAAACAGCGGGCAACTCGCCCTCAACGGCGCAGGTCTCGGTCTGGTAATTTGCCGCAGCCTGTGCGAAATGATGGGCGGCAGTCTCGAACTGTGCAGCCAACCCCAGGTTGGAACCCTGGTTCAAATATCACTCAAGGTTCCAACCCTGGCACCCTCTCCGATGGTTGCAACGCAAGAACCTGCAATCAATCCGGCGGCTCGCCAACTTAATATTCTGGTAGTCGATGACCATCCCGCGAATCGGTTGCTGATGTGCCAGCAACTGGGATTTTTAGGGCATCGTTTTGCCACAGAACACGATGGTGCATCTGGACTCGAAACCTGGAAAAAGGGTGCATTCGATCTGGTCATTACTGACTGCAACATGCCTGTCATGAACGGCTATGACCTGACTCGAGCCATACGCCAGCATGAGCGGACGCTACAACAACCCCCCTGTACGGTGCTGGGGTTTACTGCAAATGCCCAACCTGAAGAGCGCCAGCGCTGCGAGCAGGCCGGGATGGACGACTGCCTGTTCAAACCCATCAGCCTGACCCTGCTGAGCCAACGAATAACAACCCTTGAGCCACTTTACCCTTGCTCGCAGGTGTTCAACGTTGAATGCCTTTACTCACTTTCAGGACACAACACCGTACAGACCCGACGCCTGCTGGAAGAGCTGATACGCAGTAACCGGCAGGATCTCAAAGCGTTGCTTGAGATTCCTGACAACGGGGAGTTGCAAGCATTTGGCGACATTGCTCACCGGATAAAAGGCGCGGCCCGCATTGTGGGAGCCAATACCCTGATCACGCAGTGTGAAGCGCTGGAGCAGGCAAACCGGGCCAACCTCACCCAGGCTCGCCATCGGGTACAAGGCGCCTTGCAGGAACTCGAACAGGCGTTGACCCGGCAACTTGAAAAGCTGGCTAACAACACCTGAACCGCCGGCTGAACCGGACCAAAAAATGAGCAATTTGGCCCGGTTTTACTATGCTTACATGCACCAGCACGCTTTTGTCTGCGGAGAAAACGCTCATGCGCAACACTGCGCACTCCCACAAACGCCAGTTCCCTTTGCATGTCCACATCAGTGCGATGTTTACATTTTTGTTGCTTATGCTCGGCGTGGTGCTGGGCGTTTTTAACTATCTACAAACCACCCACATCATTCTAGACAGCAGTAAAAAGCTGTTCGGCTATATCGAACAGGATGTGCAGCATGATTTGCTCAATGCCTACCAACCCATAAGGCACGCACTGAACCTGTTGATTCTCAATCCTGATGCCATGACTGATCGAGTCGAACTGAGAATGGGGCTGTTGCAGCCCTTCGTACAAACCCTCGAAGACAACCACACCCTGTCTGCTTTGTTCCTGGGAGACGACAACGGAAACTTTTTCCTGGTCAGGCCTTTGCGCAATCAAGCGGTCAGGCTGCAGTTGCACGCACCGCCACAAGCGAATTACGAAGTCTGGTCGATAAAACGCTCGGAACCAAACGGTACGGTTGAGTCAAAAAAAATATACCTGGATGAACATTTGACCCAGTTGGAAGAGCGAAACATCCCGGATGAAACCTATGACCCCCGCACCCGAAAATGGTTTATCCCGGTGCACGCCGACAACAATCAAGCCACCACCAGCCCCTATTTGTTTTTTTCCACCCGGGAAGTGGGCACCACCTTAGCCAGACGCAGCGCTACGAATACAGTGATGGGTGCCGACGTAACCCTGTCTCAGCTGTCCAGCACCCTCGCCAGCCATCAGACAACGCCCGGTACGCAAATCGTTCTATTCGATGGCGATGGCCGGGCGATCGCCTATCCGGATTTCAACAAACTGTTAACCGCCCAGGATCCCGCAAAACTGCCCAAAGTCTCGGAATTAAGCCCGGCCCTGAGCTATTTGATCGAGCAGGGTGCAACCGCCGAGCAGCGCCTGAACGACGGTCATCGCCAATGGATCACGTCACAATTCAAGGTGGACGACGGCGGCTCCAATGGTTTGCAACTGGCCATGATGGTCCCGGAAGACGAACTGCTGGCAGATGCCTATCAGTTGCGATGGCAAGGTGCTGTGGTGACGCTGGTCGCCCTCCTCCTGTGCGTACCCATGGGTTGGGTGACGTCACGATTACTGGTCAAACCCTTGCAGGCGCTGGTGCGTGAGGCCGATGCCATTCGGCGGTTTGATTTCAACTACGCGCCCAGGAAGCAGTCGCCCGTGCTTGAAATCGACCAGCTGGAAGCCTCCATGGGACGAATGAGACAAACGCTCGCCAGTTTTTTTGAAATCACCTCCAGCCTCTCTGCTCACACCCGATTTGAACCTTTGTTGCAGTCAGTCCTGTTTGAGACGCTCAAAATTGCGCAGGCACAGGCCGGGCTCATCTACCTTGCAAAAACCGACAGTACGCAGCTGGAGCTAAAAGGCTTGATCATGAATGGCCAGCCCCAGGACCTCACAACCCAGCCGCAGTCGGTATTAGACCCTGACGATAGCCAGAGCCCCGAATGGCTGCGCGCACTTTTCGAAGGCCATGACAGTGTGGCCCGCGCACTCACTCTCGAGCAGGCTGGCGACTTGCAACCCCTGATGCACGAACTGGGCAGCCAGAGCATCCATCTGATCGGCATTCGCCTGCACAACCGCCACGGCGAGACCGTCGGCATTCTGGTTCTGGTGTTGAACAACAGTGGCTCGCTTGACGATCAGGATCATCTGCGGGCTGACCGGATTGCCTTTATCCAGGCGGTGTCAGGCACGGCTGCGGTCGCCATTGAGAGCCAGCGCCTGCAAGCACGGCAAAAGCAGTTACTGGATGCTTTGATTCAACTGCTGGCTGGAGCCATTGACGCCAAAAGCCCGTATACGGCAAGCCATTGCCAGCGAGTTCCAACCCTCACGCTGATGCTGGCCCAAGCGGCGGCGGCGAGCCAGCAGCCACCGTTTGAGCAGTACAACCCCTCGGACGAACAATGGGAGGCCCTGCGCATCGCGGCCTGGCTACACGACTGCGGCAAGGTCACAACGCCGGAGTATGTGGTCGACAAGGCCACCAAGCTTGAAACCTTGTACGACCGCATTCACGAGATCCGCACCCGTTTTGAAGTGCTCAAGCGCGATGCATGGATCAACTACTGGCAAGCGCGCGCCCTGGGCGGCAATGATCAACAACTCACGGAGCAGCGCGACACCTGCTTGTCGGCGCTGGATGACGATTTTGCCTTTGTCGCCCAATGCAATGTGGGAGGTGAAGCCATGATGGAAGCTGATCTTGAGCGTTTGAACGCCATTTCACGACGCACATGGAGCCGGACTCTGGACGATCGGCTTGGGGTGTCCTGGGAAGAGCACAAACGCCAGTCCACCCGCGAGGAACAAGCCTTGCCGGTCACAGAGCGATTGCTCGCCGACAAACCGGAGCACCTGTTCATCCGGCCTGAAGCCGACGTGATTGCTGCGCAAAACCCTTGGGGCTTCAAACTCGACGTGCCGCACTACAAGTTCAACCGCGGCGAACTGTACAACTTGAGCATCAAGCGCGGCACATTGACCAATGAGGAACGCTACATCATCAATAATCACATCGTTCAAACCATCCTGATGCTCAGCAGCCTGCCCCTGCCCAGTTACCTGAGCAACATCGCGGAGATCGCAGGTGGACATCACGAAAAAATGGACGGCAGCGGTTATCCAAAACGCTTGAAGCGTGAGGAGATGAGCCTGGAGTCGCGGATGATGGCGATTGCCGACATTTTCGAGGCACTGACCGCTTCGGATCGCCCCTATAAACGCAGCAAGACGTTAAGTGAGGCCCTGAGCATCATGGCCACGATGTGCCGCGATGCCCATATTGACCCCCAACTGTTCGCGCTGTTTATGCACGAACAGGTGTTTATGCAGTACGCCCGGCAGTTTCTCGAACCGGAACAAATCGATTCAGTCGACATCGATGCGCTCATGCTCAAGGCCGGGCTGACGACTTGACCGGTATCAGCAATCGCTCAGACGTAGAAAGATCGCAGCCAGTGCTTCAATGCCTTGCTGGTCCTGCTCGCTGAACCGCCCGACACTTGGGCTGTCCAGATCGAGCACACCGATCAGCCGGCCATCCTTGATCAGCGGAACGACCAGCTCACTGTTGGAAGCGCTGTCGCAAGCGATATGCCCGGCAAATGCGTGAACATCCTCAACCCGCTGTGTTTGCCTGCTCGCAGCCGCGGCCCCGCAAACGCCACGTCCGAAAGGAATCCGGACACAGGCGATCTGCCCCTGGAACGGGCCCAGCACCAACTCTTCATTGCGGTTGAGGTAAAACCCTGCCCAGTTCAGATCATCAAGCTGGTGAAACAAAAATGCCGAAAATTGCGCGGCATTGGCAATAAAGTCCCGCTCATCCGCCAACAACGACTCCAGTTGAGCCTGCAACAAGGTGTAGCCGTTCAGACCGGCACCTGTGGCATTCAAATCAATCATTCACTTGCTCCAACAATTTCAAACCCACCCAGTAACGCGCGAACTGATAGGCGCAACGGCCGTTGCGATTGCCTCGCCCGGTCGCCCAGCGCACGGCAAGAATATCCAGCGCTTCGTCGCGTTGCCACTGCAAACCGGCTTTGCTGGCCAATACGTCGATCCAGTGCTCGACCACACTCAGGAAGTGCTCCTGGGTAAAGGGATAGAACGACAGCCAGAGGCCGAAACGGTCGGACAAGGCAATCTTGTCCTCTACAGCCTCGTTGGGATGAAGCTCACCGTCGACGTTCTTCCAGTTTTCGTTGTCGCTCTCTTTTTCAGGCACCAGATGGCGACGGTTCGAGGTTGCGTAAAGCAACACGTTATCCGGCGCTTGCTCCAGGGAGCCATCGAGGACGCTTTTCAGCACCCGGTAATCGCTTTCGCCAGCCTCGAAGGACAAGTCATCGCAAAACAATACAAAACGTTGAGGCAAGCCCTGCAACAGTTCGACCACTCGCGGTAGATCGGCCAGATGATCGCGCTCGATTTCAATCAGGCGCAGCCCGGCATCTGCGTGCTCCGCCAGCAAGGCACGAATGATCGATGACTTGCCCGTACCCCGTGATCCCCATAACAGGGCATGGTTGGCTGGCAAACCGTCGAGAAACTGCCGGGTGTTGCGACCCAACTGATCACGCTGATTATCAATGCCGATAAGGTCCGCAAGGCGCATTTCAAGACTGACCTGCAACGGCAGCAGGTAACCGGAGCGACCTTCACGCTGCCAACGGGCAGCCAGGCACTCGTGCCACTCAATCGGTTCACGCTGCGCTGGCAGCAAGGGTTCAAGACGTGCAAGGACCGCTTCGGCACGCTCCAAAAAGGCATCCAGTTTAGAATTCACAACATTTCCTCAGACTGATACACAATGATGGCATATTGATATGACGTACATTTATCCGCCATCAACGACATGACTCACCCGGTTTGCGGCAAATACCGCAGTTATACCTGCCGGTTGTCCTACACATCGACTACTCTTGCACGCCGCAAGGAAATGGAAACAGGTGCAGCACCCCATGGATATAAAACTCACCCATCGCCTGTCTTTCAAACAAGCAAAACTGACTGTGCTGGTCGGCCTGGTTCTCGGATCCATCCTTAGCCTGCTACAAATCGGCATCGATTATGCCAGTGAAAACGCCGCCATCAATCGCGAAATCCAGTCCCTGCTTGAGATCAGCCACAACCCGGCATCGCGCATTGCCTACAACCTCGACTCAGAGCTGGCACAAGAGCTTTTGCTCGGTCTGTTGCGATCACCGGCGATCACCGGCGCACAACTTGTCGACAGCGACAATGTGGTCCTGGCCGCTGTTCAGGATCAGCCTGAAAGCGGGCGTTATCGAGCACTCAGCGATTATTTGTTTGGTTCCAATCGCTCATTTGACCAACGACTGTACTTCAATCACTTGCCTGAACAAAGCATCGGGGTTTTACACCTCGAGGTGGATACCTATCCCTTCGGGAAGCGTTTTTTGCAGCGCGCGGAAGTCACGCTGCTCAGCGGTTTCATTCGCAGCATCATCCTGACCTTTATCCTCTTGGGCCTGTTTTACGTCATGCTGACCAAGCCGCTGGTACGGGTGATTCGACAGATAAGCCAGCGTCAGCCCGGTGACCCTGGCCAATCGAAGGTGCAGTACCCTTGCGGCCATGAAGACGATGAAATCGGTGTGCTGGTCAACGCCGCCAATCAACAGTTCGAGGCGATGGCCCGTGAAATGGAGTATCGGCGCCGCGCTGAAAACAGCCTCACCGAGTACTTGGCGCAACTGGAAACCATCGTCTCGGTGCGCACCAAAGAGCTGGAAACCATCAACGAACAACTGCGTCACTCCAATGAAGAGCTGGAGTCTGCGCGCAGCACTGCACTGGAAATGGCCCAGGCACGGTCTGCCTTTCTGGCCAACATGAGCCACGAAATACGCACCCCGCTCAATGGCTTGCTGGGCATGCTGGCTCTGTGCCTGGACAGCCCGCTCAATGCCGAGCAACACCAGCAACTGTCCATAGCCCACGACTCTGGCAAAGTCCTGGTCGAACTGCTCAATGACATTCTCGACCTGTCGAAATTCGATGCCGGCCAACTGGAACTCGAACACATTGCCTTCGACCTGGGTTCGCTGATCGAAGACACTGCCAACCTGCTATCGCAGAATGCAGCCCCCAGCGTGGAGCTGACGTGCCTGATCGACCCGAACTTCCCGGCATTGGTGCTGGGTGACCCGACACGGGTGCGCCAGATCGTCAGCAATCTGCTATCCAATGCCCTGAAATTCACCCGGTTCGGACGGGTGGATGTGCGCCTCAGCGCACAGGGCGATCAGGTACGCATCGAGGTGTGCGACACCGGCATCGGCATTGCCCAAGATGCTCAGGCGCGAATTTTCAGCCCTTTTACCCAGGCTGGAGCCAGCATTACCCGTCAGTTTGGGGGCACAGGGCTGGGGCTGACCCTGACCAACAGCTTGTGCGAGGTCATGCACGGACGACTGACCATCAGTTCGGAAATCGGTTTTGGCAGCCAGTTCTGTGCCGAACTGCCTTTGCCTTGCTACGCCCCCGCCATCACGCCCAAACCACTGTCCGGGCGGGTTATTGTGGTGAGCGCGGCGAGCAGCGGCCTGAGCGAGTTGCTTGCCAGCTTTTTGCCAGTGTGGGGGCTCGACTACACACACTATTCACTGGACGCCTGCCTGGACGGCACAGACCCTCATCTGTTGATTACTGATTGCCCCGAATGCCTGTTTGGCCTGCGGCCTGCAATCAGCGCACCGATCCTGCTGGTCACTGCCTATGGCAACTTCATGCCCAGTGATCAGGTCAGTGCACTGGCACCCCTGCAGCAAAAAGCCAGGCCGCTATCGCGCCATGCGCTGTATCAAACCTTGCAGTATCTGCTACAGAAAAACGATCAAGACATCCCGGCGGATCGGACCAGCAGCACGCCTGTCTCGCACCGCGCACGGATTCTGTTGGTCGAAGACAACCCGGTCAACCAACTCGTGGCCAAGGGTATGTTGAGCAAATTGGGGTGTGACGTAGTCGTAGCGGCCCACGGCGGCGAGGCGCTGAAACAATTGGAGCAGAGAACCTTTGATCTGGTGTTGATGGACTGCAACATGCCGGTAATGGACGGCTATGAGGCCACCCGACAAATTCGTCACCGTGGGCGCTGGCCAAAGTTACCCATCGTCGCCCTGACCGCCAATGCAATGCCCGAAGAGCGCGAGCGCTGCCGCTCGGCGGGGATGAACGACTATCTGGCCAAACCGTTCAGGCGCGAAGAGCTGGCTGCGCTGATCGATACCTGGGTGCCGCAAACAGCCTGAAAAGGCATTGCCTGTAGTACCTGGTTTAACTGGCGAGCCGCCGCGTATGCTTTTGCGACGGCTGCGCCGCCGGACGCAGCCTCGCTCCGCGAGTCAGCGGCTACAAGGACTCAGAGCGACAACGGCTTAGCGCAGTAACGCCTCGATATCCGACTTGAGCGCCTCCGGCTTGGTGGTCGGGGCATAACGCTTGATGCTTTTGCCATCGCCACTGATCAGGAACTTGGTGAAATTCCACTTGATACCCTGGGAGCCCAGCAGCCCGGGCGCACGTTTCTTGAGCTGGACAAACAGCGGATGGGCCTGGCTGCCATTGACGTCCACTTTTTTGAACAGCGGGAACGTCACGCCAAAATTCAACTCGCAGAACTCAGAGATGGCGGCTTCGTCACCCGGCTCCTGTTGCCCAAACTGATTACACGGGAATCCCAGAATCACCAGGCCCTGATCCCTGTACTGCTGCCACAGGGCTTCGAGCCCCTTGTACTGCGGGGTAAATCCACATTTGCTCGCGGTATTGACCACCAGCAACGCTTTACCCCCGTAGTCCGCCAGGGTTTTAGGCTCGCCGCCAAGAGTGGTGCATGCAACATTGAGCAGATTGTCGTTCATGACGGCGCCTCAAAATTAGTCGCGGGGAACCAGGTCCAGGCACACCGAGTTGATGCAGTAGCGCAGACCGGTGGGTGGCGGACCGTCGGGAAACACATGCCCCAAATGCGCATCACACTTGGCGCAGACCACTTCGGTACGCACCATGCCGTGGCTGACGTCACGGATCTCGACCATCGCGCTTTCGCCAATCGGCTGATAGAAGCTCGGCCAGCCGCAGCCTGAATCAAACTTGGCGCGCGAATCAAACAACGGCTCCTGGCAGCAGATACAGTGATAAACACCGTCGGTTTTAGTGGCGTTGTATTTACCCGAAAACGGCCGTTCAGTGCCCTTGAGGCGGCACACGTTGTATTGCTCCGGATCGAGCATGGCCTTCCATTCGTCCAGGGTTTTGTTCAACTTTTCCATGGTTCTGCCTCTGCAACTGAAAAACCCCGATCGGTGGCTTTTCCAGGGGTCGGGTGGCACGTATGATTGCGCCTCGTTAAACGCCAGTCTGGCACCCGCACTAGTTGCATTCAAACGGATTATTGAAGCAAGCCGGTGTCAGCCACTGTGTGAAAACACAGAATTTCCCAGAGCCGTGATCATCACATTGCCTGGATCGTTCATTTTCGGGATCACATCGCCATGCAGGTCAGCAAATCAAACAAGCTCGCCAACGTCTGTTATGACATTCGCGGCCCAGTGCTCAAGCACGCCAAACGTCTGGAGGAGGAAGGTCATCGCATCCTCAAGCTGAATATCGGCAACCCGGCCCCCTTTGGTTTTGAAGCGCCGGACGAAATCCTTCAGGACGTAATCCGCAACCTGCCGACCGCCCAGGGCTACAGCGACTCCAAAGGCCTGTTCAGCGCGCGCAAGGCCGTGATGCAGTACTACCAGCAAAAGCAGGTGGAAGGTGTCGGCATTGAAGACATCTACCTGGGCAACGGCGTCTCCGAGTTGATCGTGATGTCGCTGCAAGCGCTGCTCAACAATGGCGACGAAGTCCTGGTGCCAGCACCCGACTACCCGCTGTGGACCGCTGCCGTGACTCTGGCCGGTGGTCACCCCGTGCACTACCTGTGCGACGAGCAAGCCAACTGGTGGCCTGATCTGGAGGATATAAAAGCCCGGATCACCCCTAACACCAAAGCCATGGTCATTATCAATCCGAACAACCCGACGGGTGCGGTGTACTCCAAGGAAGTCCTGCTGGGCATGCTGGAGATTGCGCGCCAGCACAACCTGGTGGTGTTCTCGGACGAGATCTACGACAAGATCCTGTACGACGACGCTGTGCACATCTGCACCGCTTCGCTGGCCCCGGACGTGCTGTGCCTGACCTTCAACGGCCTGTCCAAGTCGTACCGGGTCGCGGGTTTCCGCTCGGGCTGGATCGCCATCTCCGGGCCCAAGCAAAATGCCCAAAGCTACATTGAAGGCATCGACATGCTGGCCAACATGCGCCTGTGTGCCAACGTACCCAGCCAGCATGCCATCCAGACTGCACTTGGTGGCTACCAGAGCATCAACGACCTGGTCCTGCCCAACGGCCGCCTGCTGGAACAGCGTAACCGCACCTGGGAGTTGCTCAACGACATCCCCGGCGTCAGCTGCGTGAAGCCGATGGGTGCTCTATACGCATTCCCGCGTATCGACCCCAAGATGTGCCCGATCCTCAACGACGAGAAGTTCGTTCTGGACCTGCTGCTCTCGGAAAAACTGCTGGTGGTTCAAGGCACGGCATTCAACTGGCCTTGGCCTGACCACTTCCGCGTCGTGACCCTGCCCCGTGTTGACGAACTGGATATGGCCATCGGCCGGATCGGTAACTTCCTGAAGACTTACCGTCAGTAACGTCTGAACATGCTGTGCGACCAATCAAAAGTCGCACAGCATGTGTCTGATGAAACATTCTTCACATGCCGTCTTTCCCTACCCGCACTCTCCTTTTTAAAAAAACCAAAATCGTTAAAGCCCTTTATTTACTGGCTTTGGGTGGAACTTTTGTTCAAAAAAAGTGCTCATTCAGATTAGGAAATGTCGGGCATGCCACTAGAATCAGCCTGTAGGACACAGTTTGAAATAGTCACCCGGTTGAATAGCCTGAGGCGGCACCTTATATACCCGCATACGGCAACACCCTTAAGACGAGGAGATTCTTACAACCATGATGCGCATTCTGCTGTTTTTGGCCACTAACCTGGCGGTCGTGCTGATTGCCAGCATCACCCTGAGCCTGTTCGGCTTTGACGGGTTCATGGCGGCCAACGGGGTTGATCTGAACCTCAGTCAGCTGTTGGTGTTCTGTGCGGTCTTTGGTTTTGCAGGGTCTTTGTTCTCGCTATTCATCTCCAAATGGATGGCGAAGATGAGCACCAGCACCCAGGTGATCACTCAACCTCGCACTCGTCATGAACAATGGTTGATGCAAACCGTTGAACAACTGTCCCGCGAAGCCGGGATCAAAATGCCCGAGGTGGGAATTTTCCCGGCATATGAAGCCAACGCTTTTGCCACGGGCTGGAATAAAAACGATGCGCTGGTCGCTGTCAGCCAAGGTTTGCTGGAGCGTTTTTCGCCAGATGAAGTAAAAGCCGTACTGGCACACGAAATCGGTCACGTTGCCAACGGTGACATGGTGACCCTGGCACTGGTGCAAGGCGTGGTGAACACCTTCGTGATGTTCTTCGCCCGGATCATCGGCAACTTTGTCGACAAGGTGATTTTCAAGAACGACGAAGGCCGCGGCATTGCCTACTACGTTGCGACCATCTTCGCTGAACTGGTCCTGGGTTTCCTGGCCAGCGCCATCGTGATGTGGTTCTCGCGCAAACGCGAGTTCCGGGCTGACGAAGCCGGTGCACAGCTTGCTGGCACGTCGGCCATGATCAGTGCCCTGCAGCGCTTGCGCTCCGAACAGGGTCTACCGGTTCACATGCCGGACACCATGGCTGCTTTTGGCATCAACGGCGGCCTCAAACAAGGCCTGGCGCGGATGTTCATGAGCCACCCGCCACTGGAAGAACGTATCGATGCACTGCGTCGCCGCGGCTAACCCCACGGCAACCAAAGAAAAGGGCGACTGAGGTCGCCCTTTTTCATGCCCGCATTCAGGCCTTGCCGGTTTTTTCCAGGCGATAGACCCGCTCCACCAGACGCGTCACACCGCCCTTGAGGAACTTCCATTCCTGGTCGAGTACATCCGGCTCCTCGACGACTTCCAGCGCCCAGTCAGGCGACAGCAGGCGCTGTACTTCGGCGTCCGGCACCGAGAACGGCGGGCCATTCATCTGAGACTGGTCGTAATCGAGCGTGATCAACAGCCCCTGGCATCCCGGCGTGAGGATTTTCGTCAGATGCCGAGCGTAGGCTTCGCGCATGTCGGGGGGAAACGCGATCATCGCTGCCCGGTCATACACCCCCACACACGTGGCGACATCGGCCGCAGTCAGTGCAAAGACATCACCGCACAAGATCGTCACAGGGCCCGCCTCATACACCCTGAAGGCGCCCCGCTGGCTAATCTGCGGCTCGACCTTCTGCTCACTGAAAAACTGCTCCACGGCCGTCTGCGTGAGCTCTACGCCCAGCACCTCGTAGCCGTTGGCCGCCAGCCAGCTCAAATCCAGGCTCTTTCCACATAGCGGCACCAGCACACGGCCGCCCTGCTCAAGCCCAAGGGTGGGCCACAGGCGCTGAAGATACGGATTGGCCTGCTGCAGGTGAAAACCGATCTGATTGCGGTCCCAGCGGTCGTGCCAAAATTCGGGCTGCATGATTCACCTTTAAATTCGATAGATAAGCACTAAAACTTATATTGGATTTAGATCAATGATCAGGACGAAGATGAGACATCTTAACCTTGAGGGTGTTTTTCATGCTTCCCAGCCTGTTCATCTCCCACGGTTCGCCAATGCTAGCACTGGAACCGGGCGCCAGTGGCCCGGCGCTCACGCGCCTGGCCAACGAACTGCCCCGCCCGAAAGCCATCGTGCTGGTATCCGCGCACTGGGAAAGCCCTGATCTAAGGGTCGCCAGCCATCACGCACCTGAAACCTGGCACGACTTTGGTGGTTTTCCGCCCGCATTGTTTGCCGTGCAATACCCTGCACCCGGGGATCCGGCGCTGGCCGCCCGCATTGTTCAAATGCTTGCAGACAAAGGCTTACCGGCCCGGCTGGACCCCAATCGCCCTTTTGACCACGGTGCCTGGGTGCCACTGTCATTGATGTACCCGGCAGCCGATATTCCTGTGGTCCAGGTTTCACTGCCCAGCCAATTGGGCCCGAAAGCCCAGACCGAGACAGGACGCGCCCTGGGCACCTTGAGAAATGAAGGCATCCTGATCATCGGCTCGGGCAGCATCACCCACAACCTGCGCGAACTGGACTGGCACGCTGGCCCAGAGAGCATAGAGCCCTGGGCCAAAGCCTTTCGTGACTGGATGATCGAGACACTGGCCTCTGACGACGAAACGATGCTGCACGACTACCGAAAACTGGCGCCCTTTGCAGCCAAAAATCATCCCAGCGATGAACACCTGCTGCCACTGTACTTCGCCCGGGGCGCAGGTGGCCCGTTCAGCATTGCCCACCAGGGCTGGACACTGGGTGCGCTGGGGATGGACATCTATAGATTTGGTTGAATCCGGGCCCGTAGTCGCTGCCGAGGAACGAAGGCTGCGAGCTCTTCATCTTGGGCGCTGCGCAATAAAAGCTCGCAGCCTTCGTTCCTCGGCAGCGACTACAAATCACGGACAAAAAAAATCCCCGAACCAGTCGGGGATTTTTTCAGCGATCAATCACAGCAAGCAGTGATTAATCTTCGCGGTAGCGACGCAGCTTGAGCTGCTTGCCAGCAACGCGGGTGTCTTTCAGTTTGGCCAGCAAACCTTCCAGACCTACTTCCGGCAGCTCTACCAGGCTGAAGCTGTCACGCACCTGGATGCGACCGATTGCTTCACGTGCCAGGCCACCCTCGTTGAGGATAGCGCCCAGCAGGTTCTTGGCAGCGATGCCATCACGCGCACCCAGAGCGGTACGGCAACGAGCACGGCCTTCAGCCAATGGAACCGGAGCACGACGCTCACGATCACCACGATCCGGACGGTCACCCGAACGCTCTGAACGCTCACGTGGCGCGCTGTTCGGCACCAGTGGACGATCACGTTCGATGGCAGCCAGAGTCAGGGCCTGACCGTTGGTGGCCTTGCGCAGCAGAGCAGCGGCCAGAGCACGCGGGCTGCAACCGATATCGGCAATCAGGCGATCCAGCAGGTCACCGTGAGTCGATTCAGCGTCAGCAACCAGTGGAGTCAGGCTGTTGGTCAACTTCTTGATGCGAGCATCGAGAACAGCTTGAGCATCCGGCAGGCGGACTTCAGCAACTTTCTGACCGGTTACACGCTCGATCACTTGCAGCATGCGGCGCTCACGAGGAGTTACCAGCAGCAGTGCGCGACCTTCGCGACCTGCACGGCCTGTACGGCCGATACGGTGAACGTAGGACTCTGGATCGTAAGGCATGTCAACGTTGAACACGTGAGTGATACGTGGAACATCGAGACCACGAGCAGCAACGTCGGTCGCCACAACGATGTCCAGACGGCCATCCTTGAGGGAGTCGATTACGCGCTCACGCTGGTTCTGGGCAATGTCACCGTTCAGCGCAGCAGCTTTGTAGCCTTTGGCTTCAAGGGCGCTGGCCAGATCCAGGGTCGCTTGCTTGGTGCGTACGAACATGATCAGGGCGTCGAAATCTTCAACTTCCAGCAGGCTCAATACAGCCGAGGTCTTCTGGTCAGCGTGAACCAACAGGTGAGCCTGTTCGATCGCGGTAACGGTCTGAGTCTTGGTCTGGATCTTCACGTGTTGCGGATCGCGCAGATGGCGCTCGGCAATGGCACGGATCGACTGCGGCAAGGTTGCCGAGAACAATACGGTCTGACGGGTTGGAGGAAGAGCCTTGAAGATAACTTCAAGATCGTCCATGAAACCCAGTTTCAACATTTCGTCAGCTTCGTCCAGAACCAGGTGGTTCACGGTCGACAGAACTTTTTCGTCACGACGCAGGTGGTCGCACAGACGGCCCGGAGTGGCGACAACGATCTGTGCGCCATTACGGATTGCTTTCAGTTGTGGACCCATAGGGGCGCCGCCGTAAACGGCCACAACGGTAACGCCCGGCATTTGCTTGGCGTAGGTTTCGAAAGCGGTTGCTACTTGCAGCGCCAACTCACGGGTTGGCGCCAGGATCAGGGCTTGCGGCTCGCGCTTAGCAGGATCGATGCGGTGCAGGATCGGCAGTGCGAACGCGGCGGTTTTACCCGTACCGGTTTGCGCCTGACCAATCATGTCGTGACCGGCCATAATGATCGGGATCGATTGATGCTGAATAGCCGAAGGTTCTTCGTAGCCAGTCGCAATGACAGCTGCAAGAATGTTCGGATTAAGATTAAAAGCGGCGAAGCCGCCGGTTTCCTGGGTCATGGGTCTGCCTCTAAGTGCATCCGCAAAGACCCATGCTCCAAAGCTGCGCATGCCGTGTAAGACTCAAGAGTCGCCCTGGCTGCTTTGTCGGCGGGGATTTGCGAAAACGTTAAATGAATGGAGCGTTCAGGGTTGTCCGCGAAACGGACGAGCAGCCGAAGCGTGCTTCGGGAAATGCGACACCTAAACGTGGCCCGGCTAAAGGCCGGCGCGCACTATACCGGATTTATCAAAAAAAAGAAGCGTTTTTTTGGGGCACAATCGTCTGTATCCCTCTATAGACCGGGCTTTAAAGATATTTTCGACCTTAAAAAAACGTTTAACGCCTGGCCACCTTGGGGCAAACGCTAAAACGTTTCATCCTTGGGCATCAGGTCGCAGGGCGAACCGCCTTGATCAACGACTCAAGCGAATAGCCCAAACGGGGTGCCAGGGCCTGCGCCCGAGCGGTCAAGGCGTCGATATCCAGATCCTGATCAAGATCGGCAGGCACCATCAAAATGACATTACCCTCCTTGACGGGCAGTTCCCAGTAATGCCGGTGATACAAGCCACGCAACAAGGCAGCACCCAGCGGCTTGCCGTCATCGGTGGCCCACTGATTGATGATGAGCCAACCGTTGGGAGCGAGCTTCTTCTGGCAGTTTTCAAGGAATGTCCACGCCAGGTGCCCGGCGGCAGGCCCCAAGTCGTTATAAAGGTCGACAAAAATCAGGTCCGCCGGCTCGGCGCTGTCCAGCAGTTCGATGGCATCTCCAATGCGGATATACAACCGAGGGTCATCGTCCAGCCCCAGGTACTCGATAGCCAGGCGCGGCACATCCGGACGCAGTTCAATGGCTTCAACATCTTCAAGAGGCAAGAACTTGAGGCAGGCCTGGGTCAGGGTTCCAGCGCCAAGGCCCAGGAACAGCGCGCTCTCGGGGGCGTCATGGCACAGCGCACCGATCAGCATGGCGCGGGTGTAGTCGTATTCCAGCCAGCTGGGATCCGCAGTGAACACGCAACTTTGCTCGATCGCATCGCCAAATTCGAGGAAGCGATAGTCAGCCACTTCCAGCACTCGAATCATGCCGAAGTCATCATGGACTTCAGCGAGCAGACGCTCTACGCGCTCCTCAGACATTTCCTCTCCTTGCCGCGTCCCGGCATCACCCGCAACGCTGTAGAAAACAGCCACTCGATGTCGAGCGCAAAGGCGCAATTGTCGGCCATTGCGGCGCAAGAGGTCACGCACTAATTGCTGCTAACATGGGCCATCTCCTACAAATACTAGAGTCTGCGATGAGCCAAATCTGGACACCTGACAGCTGGCGCGCCCTGCCAGCTCAGCAACAACCCCACTACCCTGACGCAGCACACCTGTTGCGCGTCGAGCAAAGCCTGGCCAGTTATCCGCCACTGGTCTTCGCCGGCGAAGCCCGCGAACTGCGCCGTCAGTTTGCCGAGGTCACTCAAGGTAGGGCGTTTCTGCTTCAGGGTGGCGATTGCGCTGAAAGTTTTGCGGAGTTTTCGGCAGCCAAGATTCGCGACACCTTCAAGGTGCTGCTGCAAATGGCCATTGTGATGACGTTCGCGGCAGGCTGCCCGGTGGTCAAGGTCGGACGCATGGCCGGTCAGTTCGCCAAGCCGCGCTCGGCCAATGACGAAACCATTAACGGGGTCACGCTACCGGCCTATCGCGGCGATATCGTCAACGGCATCGGCTTTGATGAAAAAAGCCGTGTCCCTGACCCTGAACGTCTGCTGCAGTCCTATCACCAGTCCACCGCCACCCTGAACCTGCTGCGCGCCTTTGCCCAGGGCGGTTTTGCCGACCTGCATCAAGTGCATAAATGGAACCTGGACTTTATCGCCAACTCGGCATTGGCTGATAAATACAGCCAACTGGCCGATCGTATCGATGAGACCCTGGCCTTCATGCGCGCCTGTGGCATGGACAGTTCGCCACAACTGCGCGAGACCAGCTTCTTTACCGCCCACGAAGCACTGCTGCTCAACTACGAAGAAGCCTTCGTACGCCGCGACAGCCTGACCAACGACTACTACGATTGCTCGGCGCACATGCTGTGGATCGGCGACCGCACGCGCCAGCTGGACGGCGCCCATGTCGAGTTCCTGCGCGGGGTCAACAACCCGATCGGGGTCAAGGTCGGCCCAAGCATGAACAACGAAGACCTGATCCGCCTGATCGACATTCTCAACCCGGACAACGACCCGGGCCGCCTTAACCTGATCGTGCGCATGGGTGCCGACAAGGTTGGCGATCACCTGCCGCAGCTGATCCGCGCCGTAGAGGGCGAAGGCAAACAGGTGCTGTGGAGCTGCGACCCGATGCACGGCAATACGATCAAGGCCAGCAGCGGCTACAAAACCCGCGACTTTGCGCAGATTCTTGGGGAAGTGAAGCAGTTCTTCCAGGTTCACGAGGCTGAAGGCAGCTACGCCGGCGGGATTCACATCGAGATGACCGGCCAGAACGTCACCGAGTGCATCGGCGGCGCCAACCCGATTACCGAGGATGGCTTGTCGGACCGTTACCACACCCACTGCGACCCGCGCATGAACGCCGATCAATCGCTGGAACTGGCATTTTTGATTGCCGAGACGTTAAAGCAAGTTAAACGCTGATCCACACACCTTGCGGATGAAACTCTTGTGGGAGCGGGCTTGCTCGCGATGGCATCAACCCGCTTTGCCTGAGGCACCGGGGTGTCTGCATCGCGAGCAAGCCCGCTCCCACAGGTGGGTTGAGGTGAGCCCGCCTCACCTGTTGAACGGATCATCCCAAAAAGCCCGATGGCTTTCGATCTCGATATCCGCCCTGCTCAGCCCAAGATCCTTGAGCGCCGCATCACTGATCTGCCTCAGATTCGCCCTTTCCCGCGACAGCTGATACCAGCGGGATATACGGGCAAACCACATCACACTTTTTTGACCTTTCATCACCTGAGCCCTCCTGAGGTATGGCTCAAGTCTCGGCCCGGGCTTAAGATCAATCCAACGAATGTTTCTTATGCGATACATCTGCGAGATTGATCAATGGCCGAATTTCCCAGTATCGACACCGACCTGCTGCGCACCTTTGCTGCGATCGCCGATCAGGGTGGTTTCACCCGTGCAGCCGAAGTGGTCAACCGCACCCAGTCAGCGGTCAGCATGCAGATGAAGCGACTGGAAGAGGACGTGCTGCAATGTGCGCTGTTTCAGCGTGAAGGACGCAACGTAAGCCTTACCCCCGAGGGCCACGTGTTACTCGGTTACGCACGACGTATCCTCAAACTGCACAGCGAAGTGTTCAACACACTGCGTCAGCCGCAGATGGTGGGCACCGTCAAAATCGGCTCGCCTGATGATTACGTGATGCGATTTTTGCCTGGCGTGCTGTCGCGTTTTGCCCAGGACTACCCGCTGATCAATGTCGAAGTGCACTGTGAACCGTCATCGCAACTGTTGCAGCGCAATGACCTGGACCTGACCATCGTGACCCGCAAACCTGGCACCGAGATGGGCCAGATCCTGCGTCAGGAGCGGTTCGTGTGGATGGTGGCACAAGGTTTCTCGCCCCACGAACAAACGCCCCTGCCACTGGCAATGTTCAATACCGACTGTTTTTGCCGAACCTGGGCCTGCAATGCACTGGATATCCAGCAGCGCGAGTATCGGGTTGCCTACACCAGCGCCAGTCTGGCAGCCATCAATGCCGTGGTGAGCACCGGGCTGGCCGTGACTGCGCAGTTGCAGAGCCTGCTGACGCCCGACCTGCGCATTATCGGCGAGGCGGAGAACCTGCCCGTGCTGCCCTCCGCCAGTATTGTGCTGCTACGCAAACCCAACAGTGCGTCGTCGCCGATCATTGAGTGCTTTGCCGAGTACATCGTCGAAGGTTTTAAGCTTTGATTGCCAGCAAGCCCGCACACAACAACAGAAAGGCGCAGTACAAGCCGCGCAATACCCGCTCCGGCATGGCGTGGGCGGCCCTGACCCCCCAACTGATGCTCAACAGCCCGCCAATGGCCAGCGGCACACCCATGACCCAGTTGACCTCGTCATGCACCGCGTACGTCAGCAACGTCACCGCAGTGCTCGGTGCAGCCAGGGCCAGCGACAAGCCCTGAGCCACCACTTGGGTGGTGCCAAACACACTGGTCAGTACCGGCGCCGCCACTACGGCACCGCCGACACCAAACAACCCGCCCGTGGTGCCTGCCAAGGCGCCCAGCGCGCCATACCAGGGCCAGCCGTAACGCGAGCCTGCAACCGGTTGAGCGGGCGAGCTATAGAGTTTGATCAGGTTGTAGAGGGTAATCGCCAGCAAAAAGACGATGAAACCCCAGCGTATGCTGCGCGGATCCACCCCCACCGCGAGCATTGCCCCCAGCCAGGCAAAGCAAAAGCTCATCAGCACCAACGGCACGGCCTGGCGCAGATCGATTTTATTGCGCTGGTGATAGCGATACAGGGCAAGAAACACATTGGGCACCGCCATGACCAGGGCAGTGCCTTGCGCCAATTGCTGATCCAGCCCGAACCATAATCCCAAAACCGGGATCGCGATCAAGCCGCCGCCAATCCCGAACAACCCGCCCAGTGCGCCAAGGGCGAGGCCCAGGGCTGTATACATTGCAAAATCGATCAGCATTACAGCCCCTCATGATGAGCGCCCATGCTAACCAGTCCCCTACTCAGGGCAAAGCTCTAAACCAGGCTTTTTGACAGGCAAAAAAAAGCCCGGCCATAAGACCGGGCTTTTTCATCGTGCGGTTAACGCAAGGTTTAAACCTTGGCGCGGCCCTTGTAGGAACCACCGTCACGGGTATCGATTTCGATCCAGTCGCCGATTTCTACGAAATCAGCAACGCTCAGCTCGGTACCGTTTTTCAGTTTGGCAGGCTTCATCACCTTGCCCGAAGTGTCGCCGCGAGCGGAACCTTCGGTGTAGTCAACCTGACGCACGATGGTGGTCGGCAGCTCTACGGAAACCAGACGGTCTTCGAAGAAGATGGCTTCGCAAACGTCGGTCATGCCTTCTTCCACGAATGGCAGAACGGCTTCGATGTCTTCAGCGTTCAGCTCGTACATGGTGTAGTCAGTGGTGTCCATGAACGTGTAGGTGTCGCCACTGATGAAGGACAGGGTCGCTTCTTTGCGATCCAGGATCACGTCTTCGAGCTTGTCGTCAGCGCTGTATACGATTTCAGTCTTGTAGCCAGTCAGCAGGTTTTTCAGCTTGGTCTTCATGATTGCGCTGTTACGACCGGACTTGGTGAATTCAGCTTTCTGAACCAACCAAGGGTCGTTTTCGAGCTTGATGACTGTACCGGGTTTAAGCTCTTTACCAGTTTTCATTGCGAGTATCCGAATTTGGATTGAGATTTACAAAAATCTAGGCCGCGTATCATATCCAATTTCTATAAAACAGTACTAGCGCTTGCGCAAGATCGGCCTGCAATGACTGTTCCAGACACCACTGCTCGGCATGCGCAGTGATCTCGGGACAGTGCTCAAGCAGCAGATTCCAGCTTTGAGCCATATCGCAGCCACCATTCCAGGCGTGCCACAACCCGGTAAATGCCTGGGCTGCGGCCGGCGTAAGGTCTTTGACATACAGCGCGAGGAACGCATTGAGCTTGACCCAATGGGCGTCTTCTTCCTGCTCATAAATATGCCAAAGCAGTGGCCTGCCTGCCCATTGCGCCCGCACAAACGAGTCTTCCCCTCGCACCGCATTGAAATCACAGCTCCACAAAAGGTGGTCGTAATCTTCTTGACGGACGAACGGTAAGGCCTGAACGGTCAAAGCCCCGCGCTGCTGCACATCCCCCAACCCCAACTGATCCACCTCAAGCCAGCGCAGCAGATCGCCCATGATCCGCCCTTGGGGCACCAACAGATGCGTCGCCACGCTGCCCGCGGCCATGGCATCAAGCCAGCTGGCAAGCCCGGTATTTTCATAGGCAAACAGTGAAATCAGACGTGCGTTGCTTGCCGGAAAAACACCCAGCCCCTGCAAAAACGCCTGCCTGGCCTGGGGATCCAGCTCAAAGGCTCGACGTCGCTGCAACAGGTCGGCTTCGCGCAACAGGCCACCAGTGCCCGCATCAAAACCCGGAAAGAAGAACATCCGCTTCAAGCCATCGGGGCGCAGGGAGGGCAAACCGTGGCAACCACTGACCCAGTCTTCTGCGCTCAGATATTCAAGATTGATCCACAACGCTGGGGTTTCGCGGGCCTTCATCGCCTGCAGGTAGCCTTCGGGCAGTTTGCAGGCGAATGCTTCGACCACCACATCGGCAACGTCGACGGATTGCCACAGCTGCGGCCACTGACACACTTCGACCCCCTGCTGCCATTGGCGTGCCGCGCCGACATCGGCCTCAGGGCACAGCGGCACAAACGCCCGCAAATCATCGACCCACAGACGCACGCCCTGCTGATGCTCGGCCACCAACTGGCGGGCCAAACGCCAGGTCACACCAATGTCGCCGTAGTTATCGACCACACTGCAAAAAATATCCCAGGAGGCTTTCATTCCGGGCTCCAACATTCAAAGGGCTGATTGTCCGCATAATTCAACGCGTACAGAAGGTTTATGGCGGATAAATCTGCGCGACACTCGTGCGACAATCACCGTTCGTCACTCTCAAGCTGCGACCATGAACAAGACCGATGTGCACCTGCTGATGCTGGAAAAACTCGAAATCGACCTTGATGTGCTCCAGCGCGCAGCTCAAACCGCCTATGAAGCTGCGACCCACGCGGAAAATATTGCCGAGAACAAGTACGACACCCTTGGGCTTGAAGCATCCTACCTGGCTACAGGCCAGGCGCGCCGGGTTGAAGAGATTCGCCAGGCACTCAAGAACTGTCGCAGCATGACCCTGGGTCCGTACTGCGCGGCGCAGGGCATTCAAGTCGGGGCATTGGTCAATCTGGAGGCTGAAAACGGCAGCGAGCAGTGGTTGTTCCTGGCCCCTGACGCTGCCGGCCTCAAACTCGAACAGGACGGGCGCTCAATGACCGTCATCACCCCGCGCTCACCGCTGGGAGCTGCCTTGCTGGGCAAGCAGCTGGATGACGAGGTGCAGATCAATGTGGGCGGGGCGCTGCAAATATTTACCGTCTGCGAGATTCACTGAGCGACCTGCGGGCTTGTTCGCGATGAAATCACCTCGAGCAGCCAGGTAAACCGCGTCGCCCTCATCGCGAGCAAGCCCGCTCCCACGGGTTTTGCAGAACGCTTACTTGGCGGCCATCATGCGATTCACTTCACTGCGCACCATGTTGGCGTATTCGGGTGGCGACATGGCGTCCAGCTCCGAACGCACCCATTCAGCCCACTTGCCCTTGCGCTTGGCGCGCTCCCCGAACAAGCGCGCCGCATCCCCTTTGGCCTTGCCCAGATTGCTCTGCCAAAGGTCATACAGTCGGGATTTTTCATCTTCAAGCGCAGCACGCTCAGCGAGAGGCTTGTTGGCGAGGTTGAAGCTCATGAGAATTTCCTGCGGCGTAAATTTAGGGGACATCTTACACCCTACAAAGAAGTGTCTCCGTCTGGTTTTTGACTACGCTGTCAGGTCAGAACAACACCCGGCTCAAAACAGATGCAACTTTTTGGCATTGGGTTGACTCCATTACTCATCACCCATTTCAACTGCAAGGAGTACCGCAATGGCTCGCAAAAATGCCGTACAAGCTGAAGATCAAATCAAGGATCAAGCGTTCAGCGAACTTCAAGACCTGATTGCCGAATCTGAAAAGCTGCTCAAGGAGAGCGTGTCCCTGGTCGGTGAAGAAGGTGAAACCCTGCGTGCGCAGGTTGGTCTCAAGCTCAAGCAAGCGCTGGACTCGGTCACTAACGTGCGTGAACGTACCAAGCCTGTGGTCGATGCCACTGAAAGCTATATCGGTGGCCATCCGTGGCAAACCGTGGCTATTTCGGCCGGCTTCGGACTGGTCGTGGGCTTGCTGCTGGGCCGTCGCAACTAGGTCACGCATCCCGTCTTAAAACAAAGCCCCTGGCCGTCATAGCCAAGGGCTTTGTTGTTTATAGAATTAAATTATCGACATATTCAGTGACATTCTACGCAGGCATTCTGATACTTCCGCGCACTCCCCATGCCGATGAGACAGTCAATGTCCGCTTCTACAACTGCCACCAAACCTTTAAGCACTGCCCTCATCTTGCTGATGGCCACCGCCACCGGCCTGGCTGTCGCCAGTAACTATTACGCACAACCCTTGCTGCACACCATCGCCCAGGAACTGGGTTTGAGCATGAGCAGCGCCGGTAACGTGGTGATCACCGCGCAATTGAGTTACGGCGCCGGCCTGTTGCTGCTGGTACCACTGGGCGATCTGTTCGAACAACGGCGGCTGATCGTTACCATGACCGTGCTCAGCGCACTGGGCCTTTTGCTCAGCGCGTTTGCACCGTCGGTGACGTGGCTTTTGGTCGGCACGGCGATAACCGGGCTGTTTTCAGTTTCGGCACAAGTACTGGTGCCAATGGCTGCCAGCCTGACCGACCCCCTGAGCCGAGGCCGAGTGGTGGGGACGCTGATGAGCGGCTTGCTGCTGGGGATATTGCTGGCGCGCACCGTGGCCGGGGCGCTGTCGTCGGCCGGTGACTGGCGAACCATCTATCTAGTGGCTGCCGCCTTGATGCTGGTCAGTGCCATCTCCCTGTTTTGCGCCCTGCCCAACCATCACCAGAGCGCTGGCCTGAGCTATCCAAAACTGCTGGGATCGGTGTTCACCCTGTTTGTCGAAGAGCCAATACTGCGCCTGCGCGCGCTACTGGGCCTGCTGACTTTCTCGCTGTTTGCCCTGTTCTGGACCCCACTGGCCTTTCTGCTGGCAGTACCGCCCTACAGCTACTCGGATGCGGTTATCGGTCTGTTTGGCCTGGCGGGGGCAGTCGGTGCGGTGGCGGCAAACTGGGCCGGACGCATGGCCGATCGCGGCAAAGGCCAACAGGCCACGACCGTCGGCCTGCTGGTCCTGCTGGCGAGCTGGCTGCCAATGGCATTCGCCGGTCACTCGTTGATCGCCTTGCTGATCGGCGTACTGGCCCTGGATTTTGCAGTGCAGCTGGTCCATGTCAGCAATCAGAATGCGGTGTTCAAGGTACGTCCTGCCGCACGCAACCGCCTGAACGCCGGTTACATCACCTGCTACTTCATTGGTGGCGCACTGGGCTCCCTGGCGGGCGCGCAGACCTATCCGGTGTACGGCTGGGACGGCATCGTGGTAGTTGGCTCGGTGGTCGCAACGCTGGCGCTGGCGGTCTGGGGCTACAGCCTGCAACGCGAAAGCAAGATACAAACCGCAGGCTGACCGGTCATATGGCGCTTTTCATCGTATTGCTAACTCGCTAGCATGCGAGAAAACGCCCTGACGACGGTCTGCCCACGCAGGCCGTCCTAACGATCCGAGACGCCATATGATCCCTAAAGAATCCCGTAACGAACTGGCCCTGGATACTTTTATCAAGGCGCACCCTGAACTGATCGAAGAAATGAAAGATCTGAGCGCAGAGGACCGCCAGCAGCAGATTCTGTGGGCCTTTGAAGACGAAGCCGAAAGTCGCGGCCTTGAAGCCTGGGAGCTGGCGCTGGAACTGATCGCACGCTCCCCCGAAGAGCTCAAGAGCATGCGCCTTGAAGTGCATCAGGAAGTCGCCGAGGCGCTGGACATGAGCTGGGAAGAGTATTGCGGTTTCAACGAAATAACCGTCTGAACCAGCCCGCTGCACACACAACGCCCGGTTGATTACTCACCGGGCGTTGTTTTTTTCAAGGCATCAGGATTTGTGATGGGCATCCATCAGTTTCCTGGCCATCACCAGATGCATTTCAAGCTTGGGCAAATATTTCTCGGCAAATGCCTGCAACTCGGGCGATTCAGCATTGCTGGCCTGCTGTTTGAACAACTCAATAGTCTCTTCATGGGTTTTAACCTGATTGGCCGCAAAGGCCGCATCAAAAGAATCCCCCTCCTGCACTTCAAGCATCTGCTTTTTGGCCCTGTCCAGTAGCTGCTCATCGCTGGAAACCTGCAGGTCCAGCTTGCTGGCAATCTCCTTCAAGTCCCGGTTGGCATTGGTATGGTCCTTGATTGCCTCCACGGCATAGCTTTCTATGTCCGTCGAAGAGGTTTTACTGATCGCCATGCGGCTGGTTTCAATCTCGGCAATCCCTGCTGCATGGGCTTCATCAACAAAGTCTGCCGGACTGGCTGCGAATGCTGTGGCTGTCGCGACCAGGGAATAGACCAAGGCACAACTTGCCAGCCAGCGTTTAGGGCCAATCAGGGTTTTCATCACGTCCTCCAAAAAAAGGCAGGTTTATTCCCTGCACAGGATCTGAAGGCCTGTGGGAGCAAAGGTTTAGATAAATACCGTTTTTTCTGACGGGTGGCACTTCAGGCTATCAGCCCTTGCCGAACAACGATCTGCGCCGGACTTGCCATCATGTCAGCGAACCGTGAGCCATACTGTCCGCAAACACTGCCGTCAAACAGGAGAAGCTTTATGGACGTCTTAAAGGACATGCTCAACAACTGGGAATCCAGGTCTCAGGAATCAAGTGAGCGGGTTGAATACACCCTTGAGCTGCACAAACATGATCTGGTCAAAATCAAGGCCTTCGCGCAAGCCTACGGGCTGGATGAGGCCACCATCACCCGGGGGCTGATCCACAGTGCGCTCATGCAAGCGGAAGAGGCCATGCCATACGTGAAGGGTAATGAGGTCATCAGGGTTGAAGAAGGTGAAGACATTTATGCCGACGCTGGCAGGACACCTGCCTTCGTCGAGGCAGAGCAAGCCATCTCCAAGGCGCTGGATATCAATCGCCCGTCTACCTGATCATCGCGCTAACAACGACCCTGTGGGAGCAGGCAGGCTTGCGACTGAATGCCAGACAAGCCACTTCATCTGCATCGCAAACAAGCCTGACCCACACGTTTTTTACACGCGAGCCTGATGGCTCATGGGACATTCACAGAACACCAGTTCTGCCATCATCTGCGCATAACTATCTGCGCCCAAAAACGCACTCAAGCCGCCTTTCAAGCTGAAAATCGGTGACCTGAGCGCTTGCTGCGCGAGGATTCTCGCAGCCTTCTGGCTGCGAACACCCGACTGGCAGTAAATCACGATCGGCCTGTCGTCCAGGCACTGTGCTGCCCACTCGCCCACCTGCCCTAACGGTACATGTTCGCCACCGATCGATACCTGTTCGCGCTCATGCCCTTCACGCACATCAATCAGATGGATCGACGTTTCACCGATCAGCGCGGCAAAGTCGTCAATGCTCAGCACAAAGTCATCGCTGACGCCTGGCGCGTTACAGACTTGTGCCATTTCTTCCAGCACTGGCGGGCGCAGCGGGTCCCTGAGGGGATTATCGGCGACAGGCGAAAATCCGATCTCCCGGCTCGTGGCCTCAAGGGCGTCGTAGACCATCAGGCGGTTGATCAGCGGCCGCCCGATCCCGGTAATCAGCTTGATCACCTCATTGGCCTGAAAGCAGCCAATCATGCCGGGCAGCACCCCCAGCACCCCGGCTTCTGCGCAGTTGGGTGCCAACGCGGCGTCAGGCGGACCATCGTAGAGATCACGATAATTGGCGCCACGACGGCCTTGCTCATCCAGCGCGTTGAACACCGTGACATGCCCCTCGAACTGCATGATGGCGCCATACACCAGCGGCTTGCCGCCATAGACACAGGCATCGTTGATCAGGTACTTGGCGGTAAAGTTGTCAGTGCCATCGACAATGATGTCGTAATCGGCCACAAGCGCCTGGGCATTGTCGAGGTTAAAGCGCTCGATCCAGGTTTCGATCTCGATGTAGGGATTGAGTTTTTGCAAACGCCGCTTGGCGACATCGGCCTTGTTCTGACCTTTATCGGTGATGCGAAACAGCACCTGGCGGTGCACATTGGACACATTGATCTGGTCGGCATCGATAATTCCCAGCCGCCCCACCCCGGCAGCCGCCAGATAAAGCAGCGCCGGGCACCCCAGGCCGCCCGCTCCAATCATTAGTACACTGGCATTTTTCAATGCCAGTTGACCTTTGACGCCGATCGCGGGGATCAGCAAGTGACGGGAATACATCCCCATCTCACCCGCGGTAAGCTGGTCATACTCGATCGCATTAGCCTCCCTGCTCATGGTGTTGCTCCCTTCACTTTTTCAGGATCGGGTTGACGAGACAGGCAAAAAGCCTGATTCGCTTTAAAACGCTTCAATCACGATCGCGGCCAATGTATTGGCGCGCGTCAGGTTGAAAACATGATGTGTAAAATACAGTTTTCCCTGCAGCCGATAAGCCTGGGTTTTAACACGGCCCTTTTCCAAAAGATAAAAAGGGCAACGCCATTCCATGCAAATAGTATTCAGGGCCAAGCCCAGTGAACTGGCAAGTTCACCTGGATCTTCCTGCAGGGAATCGATTAATGACTCCCTGCTTTCCGAGGCCAGTGTAGGCAACTCAAAGAACGCCCATTGATCAGCCACTTCACAGCGATGTCGGAACAGGGTGAAGTCATGTTCAAACTCGGCACAGAGTTGCCCATGCTCTTTCAAGTTTTCCAGTTGTGCAAGTAAAGGCCGCTCAACCCGTGAAGGATCAACTTCTTCGGGAAGAAACTTTTGCAAAAAAGCGGGCCGAATAACCCCTGGGGTTGCGGACAGTGCTTCATCACCATCCAGTTCCAGCAGTTTCCAGCGAACCTTGACCCTGGCAACCACAATGCCCTTGGCACGAATCAGGTGCAGTACTTGAAACACAGAGTTGCCCTGGCGCACCTTGAACTCATCGACCGACACCGAAAATTCGTCGGCCGAGAACATTTCAAAAGGTTCGACATATTCAACTTCGGCGCCCACAGCCACCATACCCTGATGATACTCCTTGATCATCCCCGGAAAGGAAACTGACAAGTAGGTACTGCCCCAGGACCACATCGAACTGAAACTCAGCAACATCAGCGAATGGGCATGAAACTGGAAAGGTCCAAACAGCATGGACTCTACCGGATGGGAAACCTTTATTGTTCTGGTTTGCATAGCATCAACCCCCTGCTATCGCAGTGAAAATATCAATACAGTCACCCTCACCGCCTTTACTTACCTGAGCTGCCGCGTCAACTTTTTCGCCATTCAAAGAAATCAAATAGCCTTTTTTAACGTTGCGATCCTTATCGAAAATAATATCCTTCAATACCGGATAACTCCCCACCAACGCGTGCAGCGCATCGCCCACGGTCTGAAAACCATCCCCCTCAAGTTGCAACTCTTTTTTGTAGTTAACAAAACGTGCCAAATTGCCTGACAACTTGATCTTCATGTTCAACTCTCCTTTTTTGAAGAACGCCGGGACATCATGTCCAGGTCGTGCACCATCCGAATCCCCATATCAACCTTGAGCTTTTCCTGCGGATCGGCCCCTGCCACCAGGGCCGTAAAGTCACGGTGCGCCCGGCCGATACCGCTGCTTTCGGTATAGCCCCAGCCCCCCGTCAGGTTCAGGGCCTGGAGGGCGATTTTGTTCACATCCTCCACCGCCTGATACTTGGCCATTGAAGCCACTGCATCCCAGTACACGTCAGACTCTTGCCTGACCTGACGCTCCAGTGAGTAATGGACCAAGGTGCGGGATGACTCAAGCGCCATATACATTTCACCGATACAGGCCTGAACATGCTGCATATCGATCAACTGCTGATCGTAACGCACAGTGTTTTGCAAATACGCCACGGTAGTTTCAATCACGGCGCGGGCGCGCCCTAAAAACAAGGTGGTTTGCAATGAGCGCCTGCAATTAAGGAAGTAACGCTGCGCAAAACTCAGGCCGTCCGTGGCCAGCAACAAGCGGTGTTTATCCAGTTGCACATCTGTCAATGTCAAGCAGGCAATCCCTGTTGAACGACAGCCATGCATCACGCTCGGTGTCACCACAACACCCGGATCGTCGGCGTGCACAAGAAACACTTGCATGTCCGCAGTATCACCATGGACAAACAGTAAAAAATAATTCGCCGTCTCACCGCCGGTAACGATCTTTTTCACGGCATTAACCGTATAGGTTTTACCGTCCGCAGAGGGCACGGCACGGGAGACAAAAGAAAAAGCATCGGCATCTTCTGTATAAGCAAATGCACCACCTGTTTTACCCTCAATCAGGTGAACCAGGTATTCGTTATTTATATCCTCCCGCCCTACCGCAATTAAAAAAGAAATAAATGACATCCTCACGGATATCAAAAAGGGAAACGATAAGTCCGTGGATAAATACCCGAGCTTTTCCAGCACACGGCCCCACTGGGCATAACCAACTTCCTGACCGCCCCACACGGCGGGCAAGTTGTATTTATACAACCCCCGTCGGGCAAACTTTTCTATCAGCGCGTTGGAAATAGGAATAGAGAGACGGTCACGTTCTTCGACGGTGCAATTAAGCTCCTTGTCGATCAGTGTGCCGAAAATAGCCTGAATATCACCCGCACCTTGCCAGTCAACATTCATCGTAGTTCCTTCTACGTCAAACGATTGGAAAGCAGGCGCGACAGAAAACCGGTCCTGGAATCGTGTCGCGCTGCTTAGTGCGAACAGATATTAGGTCAGAACTAAAAACATGCAAGGCGCCTTAGCGCAAATAAACCCGACCCGTTAAATATGACACCGCTCATACTCTTCTAAGTTACCGATAACGCTCACTATTAAAAATGAGACTGTTGGCATCATTAACGTGACCCGCTGGCGCGGCGATCACACATCCAGCCATTCGGATTTAGCGGGTGCCTTGCAGCCGCACATTGGGCGACGACTGCGTCGACCGACGCAGCCTCACGCCGCTTGTCAGCGACTACACGTCCTTGCCTGCAACAATCAACGCGCCGTAAACGGCAACTTGTCCAGAGCACAGTCGTTCTTGAGCGTTGACGGCTCGAGCATCAACAGAGGCGCTCCGGTGTCCTCGTTGAAGATTTTGACCTGGCACGAATCGTAAGTCTCGGGGCTCTCGACAATGCCTCCCTTAATGACATAACGGGCAGCCGGGGCGAACTCGCTGACGAATTCGATCTTGCATCTACGGCCGGCATTAGCTGCGCCATCCACTACCAAATGGATGGGTTTTGCCGCTTCTACCGGGATAAAGCCTGCTGGCCGGGATGTTTTGTCCCGCACGGCGAACAATTGCCGACCTGGCTTCACCGCCACGGTTCTGCCGTACTTGCAGCCCACAATCGGAGCTTCGGTCAGGGTCAGGTAGTTTCGATAATTGCTCAAGGCGTCCATTTCGCTGCGGATCTGCGCCTGAGGGGCACCGGGAGGGGGCCTGTACTGCTGGACCTGGACGCAACCTGCAGTCAGCAACACCAGCACACCAAGGGGAAGCACTTTCATAATCGTCTAAATCCATTTGAGTTCGAAGAAGAGCCTTCAAGCAGAATACGGGCCGTTCAGCGGTCGTGTTCCCATATTGTTCCCATACTGCCCTTTTTCAGACGGCAGAAACCACAAACCCCCGACTTTCTCTAGGAAAATCAGGGCTGGCATTGGCTGAGTGGGGGGGGGGGTGAAGAAGACAGCAACGTACAGCTCAAACGATGATCGTATGGCTGCATGGATGTTGTGGGTTTGCATGTCGCCACCTCCCATGGGTTAGTCAATAGATCTAGTCCAGTGCATAGACCAAGTAAAACAGGGTTGAGTGCCGCCTGCGGGCAGCTCGTGCCGGTGTTGAAGCACGTCAAATCCCCTGTAACGCACCGACGTGCTGAAACTCCCAGTTACCAAGTCCAATTGACCCGAGCCGATACCAGGACGCAACCTTTTTGGTTCGATATGGGCTTATACAGGGGCTTCACATGGAGAAGGACGAAAAGGACAACCCTTTTTTAACCTCGCCTTGGCAGAAGAGTCGCCCAAATGGTGGCGCCTCATGGGCCGCTTGGGCAAAACCCCCAGTGCCAGAGCCGGTGTACGTCCCAAAAGATGAATGGCCATCCCCCAAGGAACGCGCAGACCTGGTCTTCGCCAAGTCCTGCGTTTCTGAAAACTGGTGCAGAACCGACGCAGGGACTGCCACCGAGCCCGCCTCTAACTTCGGCAACATCATGGTGGTTGCCTCCATGCTTTTGCCTTCCTCGTCAGATGCGATAGCAATGGCCATCGGAGCTGATGCAGGACTAGCCCGTATTGCTGGCGGCGGCATCATGCAACAGCGTATGACGTGGGCAATACGTGGCGCGGGGGGACCGGTTAGCGTTTTTATAATGGGCATGCTCCCCGCCAAAATGGGAGACGGCACACTCCATACTGACGAACAACTGCGCAGCATGAACAAGGCACCCACACGAGTACGTTTTCAATTTCGCCGTGATGCAGAAGGCGTACTACAGATTTACGGTATTCACACCGGCGCGTCAGGTGATGACTCAGTACGCATCGTGCAGGTGAAATGGAACGCAACCAAAACCGCGATGGAGGCCGAACTCAATGGGATCACCGTCCTCTGGACGCCCCCGCACAGCTCTTCAGGCATGCCTCCGCTGACTTACCCCGACGAAAGCGGCAAGCAACTGGGTACCATCCTCGTACACCCGATCCCGGAAAACACTGACAGCCAGATTGAAGGTCTTCCCGGCGATGACATTACAACCGACGACTGCATTCTGGTCTTTCCGGCAGAAACCGGCTTAAAGTCGCTGTATGTGGTGTATGCAAAGCCGTTTGGTGGCGGCCATAGCTACCACCCAGCTCCAAAAGGGCTGACAGCTTTTCCCGATGCAGTACGTGATAGTCCTAAATCTAGTGTTCAAGGGGGCGGCAAGAAACGTAGTCGCTGGAAAGATAAAAAAGGCAAGATTTATGAATGGGATAGCCAGCATGGAGCCGTTGAAATATATGACAAACAGGGCAAACACTTAGGTGAGTTCAATCCCGAGACTGGCGAGCTGACCAAGCCTCCAAAGCCAGGCCGAACAACACCAAAGTAAATGGAGAAATACATGTTCTTAGAAATCACAGGCTTTCTTGCAGATGACAGCGAAGACAGCTCAATCAAATTTGAACTGGAAGTGCAACCTGAGTTTGAAAAAGCAGTAATGGATATTCTAGGCTGGGAAAATTTAGCTGCCGAATGCGATGGCGAGCAGCCTTTGACCGATGAGCAGCTCCGGAAAATTTCCTCAGCGATAAATGAACAACTGCCAATGACGTTAGACATGTTTATAGGTGTACGAGCCTGATAATTTTCACTGACTGGTCTTGGCTATATGCATGACGGCTATCCTGATCAGTGGTTTTTACCCAGATCCCAACCCTGACAATTCAATACTGTACGAAAAAGTCGTGCCGCAAGAGTTACAGCCAGCAGTACTCGCTGCAATGGGCTGGAACAGCCTAGGAGATGTGCCGATGGGTGAAAATGATCTAACTCCAGATCAATCCAAGGCAGTTATGATGGTGCTGGGTGATCCCATCAACCATGTGTCCGGTCCGTACAAGTGAGCGCCTTAAAGATAAACCCTGCTGACTGACAACCCCAAAATACCGACCCCAGCCCCAGATTGGCCCCATATCGCCCTTTTTCAGACGCCAGAAACCACAAACCCCCGACTTTCTCTAGGAAAATCAGGGGTTTGTGTTTACTTAATGTGGCGGTGAAGGAGAGATTCGAACTCTCGATACAATTTCTTGTATACACACTTTCCAGGCGTGCTCCTTAAGCCACTCGGACACTTCACCGTATCTCTTCAAACAAGTTCTGTCTGTCGAGGCGCGCTAATGTAGTCGAAAGCTTTCGATATGACAAATGTTTTTTCAGAATTTTCATGTGCTTACGAAAATAGTCGTTTTTGAGGCATGCCCTTCGCGGGTGATTCTGCCAAATTCCGGTTCTGACGCGCTGCTCTCTCGGCCCCGATCGCTGCCCCGCTGCCTTCTATATAGAGGGCGAAGGCCAATCCCATGACTCACCAGTCAGTCATAGCCCTTTACCTGTGCCGTGGGGCTGGGTAACGTCTGCCCCACTTCATAACAAGGAATTGCGCCATGAGTGACTTGATTGCCTACCACCTGGAAGACGGTATCGCCACGCTGACCTTGAGCAATGGCAAGGTCAATGCCATTTCACCGGATGTGATCACTGCGTTTAATGCCGCGCTGGACCGCGCCGAGCAGGATCGCGCGGTGGTCATTATTACCGGGCAACCTGGCATTCTCTCGGGCGGTTATGACTTGAAGGTGATGACGGCCAGCCCCGAGCAAGCCATTGAGCTGGTCAGGCAGGGGTCGACCCTGGCTCGCCGCATGCTGGCGCACCCATTCCCGGTGGTTATCGCTTGCACCGGTCATGCGGTGGCCAAGGGCGCATTCCTGTTGTTGTCGGTGGATTACCGCATCGGCGTCGAAGGCCCGTTCAGCATCGGCCTGAACGAAGTGCAGATCGGCATGACCATGCACCACGCCGGCATTGAACTGGCCCGCGACCGGCTGCGCAAATCCGCATTCCATCGCTCGGTCATCAATGGCGAAATGTTTAACCCGCTCACCGCCGTCGACGCAGGCTTCCTCGACAAGGTGGTCAAGCCGGAAGAGTTGCAGGCCGCCGCCCTCGAAGTGGCCCGTCAGTTAAAGAAGATCAATATGAAGGCGCACAAAAACACCAAGCTGAAGGTACGCAAAGCGCTGCTGGAGACGCTGGACAAGGCCATCGAAGAGGATCAGCTCCACCCGCTCTGACCCTGCCCCCTGTCGACGGGTCCCGATTGCAGCCTGCGGTCGGGATTCTCACTCCCCTGGCCTTGAGCCATATCTTGCTGAACATCTCTAGCCCGCCCCTCAACAAGCACGTTGAAACAACTGCTTAAACTTCAGTCATCTCCTAGTTGTATCGGGGTAATTGCTGAATACAGTGCACATCCGTACACTGCGCCGACTTTTGTTTTCGCGAGCCTGTAAATGCTACTTTCGATACGTATGTTGTTGATGTGTCTGCATTTTATGATCGCAGGCGTGCTGGGTGTACTGCTGGGTATCTGTCGTCCTTTCAACCCGGACAACAGTCGTCTGTGCGCACGATTGTATGCCTGGCCATCCAGATGGATCCTGGGCTACAAGCTCAAGACCGAGGTTGGGCCGTTGATGGACAAGCCGCAAAGCTGTGTGGTCATTGCCAACCATCAATCCAACTACGATCTGTTTGTGTTCGGCAACGTAGTGCCGCACCGCACGGTGTGCATCGGCAAGAAAAGCCTTAAGTGGGTACCGTTGTTCGGCCAACTGTTCTGGCTGGCGGGCAACGTGCTGATTGATCGGGGCAACGCCCAGAAAGCCCGCAAATCGATGCTGACCACTACCCGCACTCTGCAGGAAAAAGACACGTCCATCTGGGTTTTTCCGGAAGGCACGCGCAATCTGGGCAAAACCCTGCTGCCCTTCAAAAAAGGCGCATTCCAGATGGCAATTACTGCCGGAGTGCCTATTGTGCCGGTGTGTGTCAGCACCTACAGCCAGCACCTTAAGCTCAACCGCTGGCACAGTGCCGATATCCAGATCCGCTCCTTGCCCGCGATACCGACCGCCGGCCTGACTCTGGACGACATCCCGCAACTCATGGAGCAGTGCCACGAGCAGATGCGCGAGTGCATCGAAGCCATGGATCGAGAGTTGCTGAGCCAACAAAACCGTCACGTGCCGCCCGTGGCAGGGGGCAACACGACTGCGTCCAACCCGAACCTCTGAACGTTTGTAGACTCAAAGTGGTGGATTGCACGCTAAGCTGCATCTTCGTGCCATAACCCTTTGAAGAAGAAGCGATTAGAACTATGGGGAGAGTTGTTGCTGCTGCGGTTTACAGCGCAGGCAAGAAAGTCACCAATATCACTCTGGACGAAGGGATCGAGTGGGCCAAAAAGCCCGACCACTTCGTCTGGATTGGTCTGGAGCAGCCCGACGCGCAAGAGCTGAGCAACTTGCAGCGCCAGTTCAATCTGCATGAACTGGCCATCGAAGATGCCCTTGAGCAACATAGCCGGCCCAAACTCGAAACTTTTGGCGACGCGCTGTTTATCGTTATCTACTCGCCCATTCGCCATGAAGGCCAGTTGGAGTTTGTAGAAACCCATATCTTTGCTGGCAACGGCTACATCATCACCAGCCGCAATGGCCACTCGGCTTCGTACAAGTCCGTGCGCCAGCGCTGTGAGGCTCGCCCGCTGCTGCTGGAGCATGGCGAGGACTTTGTGCTGTACGCCCTGCTCGACTTCGTGACTGAGAGCTATCAGCCCGTCAGCCAGGCCATCCACGCCGAAATCGAACAGCTTGAACAAAGCATCATGGGCAACGCCCTCAATGAAGCTGACATCGTGCACTTGCATGGCCTGCGCCGCGACGTGCTGCGACTGCGCCGTTATGTAGCGCCCATGGTGGAAATCAGCGAAGAACTTCAACGCCTGACGTTCCCCTTTATCGACAAGAACATGCGCCCGTATTTTCGCGATGTGCAGATTCATGTCACCCGCCAGATGGAAGACCTCACCAACCTGCGTGATATCGCCACCCAGACGATTGAGATCGTCGTGTTGCTGGAGTCCTCACGCCAGAGCATCGTGCAGCGCAAATTCGCCGCCTGGGCGGCCATTTTGGCCTTCCCCACGGCAGTGGCGGGCATTTACGGGATGAACTTCCAGAACATGCCGGAGCTAAGCTGGCATTACGGTTACTTCGGCGTACTGGGGTTTATTACGCTGGGCGTGACCGGCCTGTGGGCGAGCTTCAAGCGCTCTGGCTGGCTGTAACCTGCCCCGTGGGAGCGGGCTTGCTCGCGATTCAAACAACTCGGCGCATCAGCGATGCCGAGTAGAAACCATCGCGAGCAAGCCCGCTCCCACAAGAGCCAAACCGGGTATCAGGCGGTTTGCGGCTTGTGCGAAACAAAACGCATCATCCACTCGGCAACCGTGCGCCCATGATGGTCTTGATCCAGGCTGGCGATGCCGGAGCTGTAGATCTGCTCGCCCAAATGTTCCTGGCGCAGGTCAAGCAAGGCCCGCGAATAGTCGTGGATAAACTCGGGATGCCCCTGGAAGCACAGCACCTGGTCGTTGATGTGGTAAGCGGCAAACGGGCAGAAATCGCTGGAGGCGATTACCGTGGCGTTTTCCGGCAAGGCCGTGACCTGGTCCTGGTGGCTGATCAGTAGCGTCAACTCTTCAACCACAGGGCTCATCCACGGCGCCTTGGCGGCCAGCTTGTACTGATGGGTTCCGACGCCCCAGCCCTGAATGGCGCGCTCGCTCTTGCCGCCCAGCAGAAGCGCCAGCAATTGATGACCAAAACAGACGCCGAGCAGCTTGTCGCCTCGTTCATAGCGGGTCAGCAAATAGGTTTTCAAGGTCTGGATCCAGGGATCGGAACCAAACGAGTCAGCTTTGCTGCCGGTTACCAGATAAGCATCGAAAGACTGGTCGTCAGACGGATACTCGCCATGCATCACGTTGAAAACACTGAATTGTGCCGCGATAGGCTGCGTGGAGAACAGGCGCACGAACATCTGCCCGTAACCCTGATATTGATCAACAAACTCTGGACGCAGAATGTCGGTTTCCAGAATGCAGATGCGTAGCGACATAAAAGTACCTGGCACGATAAAGGCGAAAGTAGTGATAGCAACTCGACAGAGCCTGCCTTGAAAGGGTAATTCATGGCAAGTACTGAACGTAGTAATACCCCCTCGAGCCTCACGGCACCGGGCTTTTGCAGGGCAAAACCTGGCTGGACAATGTTCCCGGACGAACGGTAGGGCGCTAAGAATATTGACGAGCAAAGAGTCCGTTGCGTCTAGCAACGGGCTGACAGGGCGAACTCAATAAACCTAATAGCGTTTTAGAAACTTACTGCACTTGAATGATGTTAAAGGGTTCTAAGCCATATCTTATGGGGGCTCTAAGGTTAAGCCTGTCGTCAGGACCGCTTTGTTTTCAAGGCGTGGTGCTCTTGGCGCAGGCATTGTCGTTCAGGAATAACAAAAAAAGGCAGATAGCCATGTTCAAACATACGAAAGTACGCCAGGCCGGACTCATCCTCTTTGCTACCACCTTGCTGCTGATCTTGCCGAACTTGACCAAGGTCATCGGCTAAAGACTCGCCCAAATACCGAAGACGCGCAGCTGCTGCGCGTCTTCGTCGACTACAGGTTGCGGGGGCTCAATTGCCTGGCGCAAAAACCAGAACGGCCAGCCCTGAGGCCAGCCGCTAACCGGTCAAACATGTATCAATTCAACAGGCCGCGCACCTCCTGCTTTACACCCCAGCCTTCAATAATGCCGCCAAGCGGTACCACGACAGCTTCAAAGTCCTGCTCAAAATCACCGATACCACCATAGGTGGCGTACATCACTTTGCTTAATTCCAGATACCACGCCCCGTCATCACGCACATTGATTTGTGCGTTCAGGGATTCACCACAAAATTTACCTGCAGCCCTGCGCGCCCGCTCCTCGTCCGGGAAGATCGCGTAAAACTCGATTGGATGGATGCGTGAAAAATCAAAACCGCCTTCTTTCATGCGGCGCAGCACATAGCTGCTGAGGTCTTCTTGATGGGCTGTGCTCATGAAACGTCCTCCTCGCAATGGATAGACATTCAGCGCTCCCCTATCGGCAGCAGGTATGCCGTGACAAGGGGAGTAATAAGCATGTAGCGAACAAGATCAGAGCCAGTCGATTACTTCGCTGGTCTGGATGCAGAGTAGCTCCACGGCGCAGCGCCTGCCAAGGGGGTAAGCCATGAAATTCAACAGGTTTTACGCTTGCCTGCAAAACCTGCACCCGGCACCTGGACAGATGCGCTGCCCAGGACCAGGCATGCCCGATCAGCGTTATGGCTTTTCAGCACGCTCCTTAAGCCCCTTGAGGGTATTGAACGGGGCATCGACCACAAACTTGTTGGCCAACCAGGAAGGCACGCTGCCGCCCGGCTCGGTATGAACCTGATACGTCACCTCGGTCAAGTTGTCGCCTTTAGGCACAAGCTTCCAGAAACCATTGACCTGAGCCACCCGCACAAAGCCCTTTTCTTCCGGGACGTAGGTCGGCATGCCTTTGAGCGTACGGGTCAGGCTGCCATCTGCGCCCTGTGCAGTCGTCACCAGCAGCACCGAGTCACGCGGGGTGACCGGCCAAGGTGTTTTGAACTGGGTGTAGGTCCAGCTCTGATCGCCTTCATGCTTGAGCAGCTTTTGCGATTGGCATTCATGGATCCAGGCGCAAGCGCCCGCCACGTCTTCCTGTATTTTGCTGATCTTGGCCAGCGGCGCCTTGATGGTCGTCACGCCCTGGTAGGCCTTGTATTGGGAGCCGGCGACTTCACTCAGCGAGACCTTGATGCCGTCCTGATCCTTGGCGACCTTCCAGTCTTCGGCCTGGGCCACGCCCACCAGCAGAACACTCAAACCACATACCAATGCCACTCGATGCAACGAACCCATTGTCTTATTCCTTATTGTTGAAGGTCTGTTCACTGGTCACAAACACACTATGCCGCGGTCATCTGCTCCCACCAACCGATCAGGTTAATGGCTTCTTCCCGGTTATTGCCGCATACCTCGATGTCGGCCTTGAAGTCTCCACAGACTGCAGGACGTTGTGGCTGGCCGAACAAACCACACAAGTAGTCGGCTGAAAGATGCAGGCAGCGTTCCCCGGCCGGCTTGCCATTGGGCATGCCTGGCAGCGGTGTACTGATGGAAGGGGCGATGCAGCAAGCGCCACAGCCTTCACGGCAATTCATGACGTTAGCACCTCATTCGGGGCAAAGTGTGTTGATGACAAGGGATAGTACTCGCTGGAACAGGTGTTTGAAATTGACCGTTCAGCAGAATGTGCTGATAAACGACAGTGACTGAGCAGTCAGTTTAGAAGCCTGTTTTTGAGCACTCGACACTTATTGCTTGAACTCGAAATCCAGCGCAGCGCCTTCGATTTCATTGTGACGGGCCTCATTGCGCAACTGCAGGTTCATCTCATTGCTGAGCAACCGCCCGTTGAGCTGAAAAGGGCTGTCTTCGGCGGGTTTCTCGCCAAACATGTTGGGCAGCAACGGCTTGTGCACAGGCATGGGAACAGTGCCCAAAGGATGCAGTTGCTTGACCATCTCGGGCGGCAAGCGCAAGTCGAGAGTCGCCGCGGGCAAACGCTTCTTGGCGATTTCATGGGCCGACTTGGATTTGGATGCGATGGGTGCACGCTTTTTGACCGGTGCCTTTTTCGCACTGGCGCCAGGCTTGGCGGGCGAGTGGGCAGATTGCGCCTGACTGGAGGTTGATGGAGGTTGTACCGGGGCCGCTGTCGCAGCCACAGCATTGAGCGCACTCAAGGCGCCCACCAACAAAAGGCCAACACAAAATGTCGCTCTCATAACTCCCACAGCTTTAACGGTTCAGGTGCGTATGCTCGCGCTTTACGCACAGGGTGACAAGGTGATTATGGTCAAAATGCCATCCCGGCAGCTACCGAGCTTCCTCCATACAGGCCTGCGGCTTCCTGGCAGAGCTGATTGGCAAGCATGCCAAGGGTCATCAGGGCCCGATCGGCTTCCCGGTTCCAGGGTGTGGCACAGTTAAGTCGTATGCAGTGGTTAAACTGCTCGGTATTACTGAAAATCAGTCCCGGCGCGATGCTGATACCTTGCTGCAATGCCCGGACATGCAGTTCCTGGGTGTTGACCCGGCCCGGCAAACTGACCCACAAGATAAAGCCCCCGCTAGGCCGTGACATCTGCGTCCCTTCCGGGAAGTGCTGCTGAACAGCCAGCTGGAAGGCACTCAGGTTCTTTCTGTATTCCTGACGGATATAACGCAAATGGCGGTCGTAACCGCCGTTTTCAAGGTAAGCCGCCACCCCCATCTGCGTCACACTGCATGCCGAATGGGTGGTAAAGGTTTGCAGACGCTGGATTTCCTGCTGAAACTTGCCGGCGATCATCCAGCCGATACGCACGCCGGGGGACAGGGTTTTGGAAAAACTCGAACAATAAATGACCCGATCCAGACGATCATAGGCTTTCAGCGCCTTGGTGCGCCCAACCTCAAACATCAACTCGCCGTAGATATCGTCTTCGACAATCTGGATATCAAAATCGGAAGCCAGACGCAGCAACTGCTTTTGCCGCTCTTCTGGCATGGTCCCGCCAAGGGGATTGCTCAGGCGCGTGGTCAGTACCAAGGCCTTGATCGACCATTGATTGGCCGCCAGCTGCAAGGCTTCCAGGCTCATGCCAGTAGCAGGATCGCTGGGGATCTCGATGACTTTCAAGCCCAGCAGGTCAGCCAGCTGCAGCAGCCCGTAGTAAGTCGGCGACTCAGCCGCGATCAGGTCTCCGGGACGGGTCAGCACGCGCAACGACATTTGCAGCGCATCGACACAGCCGTGGGTAATGATCACTTCGCTGGGATCGACCACCACCCCAGCGTCACGCATGCGGATTGCCACCTGCCGGCGCAACGGCTCAAAACCCGGACTGAACATGTAGCTGAACGCCCGCGGGCTATGAAAGCGCGTGACCTTCGCCAATTGCTGATGCAGCGCCCGTACAGGCAGGTAATCGACACTGGGCACGGCTGCGCCCAGCGGGAACACGCCTTCGCGACGGGATTCGACCAATACTTGCTGGATGATGCTGCTGCGGGTGACCAGGCCCGGACGCTCCACGCGTGCGATATCAGGCGTGGGCGCAGTCAATGCGGGGGTCTGGTGCACGTAATAGCCGGACTGCGGCCGTGCCCTGATCAAGCCCTGATCTTCAAGATTGGCGTAAGCCTGCAACACCGTGGCATGGCTCACGTTGAGCTGAGAGCTCATCTTGCGAACCGAAGGCACACGTTCGCCAGGCTGATAAACGCCACGCCGAATATCCTCAGCCAACTGCTGAGCGATACGTTGATAGAGCAAAAGGTTGGTCATGGCGCCGCTCTCGATGTTCAAACTTTATTTTTGTGGAGAACAATACCGGAACAGTTTAGAAGTGTACGGGCACAGTTGTCACTTAACTAAGCCGTACAGGGGGTGTGCGGGGGAAAACTGTATGGGCGACAGAACCCGTTGTGGGAGCGGGCTCGCTCGCGATTTCGCCGCCGCGATGCGCCAGGCACACCGCTTTGATTCAATCGCGGGCAAGCCCGCTCCCATATTCAGCCAGCGATATCGGGCTTTAGCGCGCTGCGCCCAGTTGGCCTTTTTCGTCAGAGAAGACGATCTCAACCCGACGGTTCTGTGCCCGGCCGCGCTCCGTGGCATTGACATCAACCGGGTACTGATCGCCATAACCTTCCACCTGGATACGTTTCTCGTCGATACCCAGATCGACCAGCACATCGGCCACGGCCTGCGCGCGATCACGGGACAACTTGAGGTTATCCTCCTTGCCTCCGGTGCTGTCGGTGTAGCCCTCGATCCGCACAATGCGCTTGGGGTTCAGTTGCAGGAACCGCACCAGCTTGAGCACCGTGCGGTTGGCCGAGTTTTTCAAGTCGGCTTCGCCAGTGTCGAACAACACGTCACCCAGGGTCATGACCAGACCACGGTCAGTCTGAGTAGTGGCCAGGCTGATGATTTGCTCTTCCAGCCATTGCCCCTGTTGCTGAACACTCAACAACTTGGCTTCACGCAGCGCCAGTTGCAGACGCTGACGCTCAAGTTCCAGCTTGGCCCCACGCTCCTCATTGAGCACCTGTTGCGTGTGCTCACGGGCGATTTCACTGTAGCGCTGGCTCAAATAGGCGTAATGCGCAACGTCTTCGCCACTGCCCCAGAAGCTGGACAAACGATCAGCACGGGCCAGGGACTCACCGGCACGGATCACGTCCTTGGGCGCGATGCGCAGCACATTGGTGTCTTCCTTCACGGTCTGAAAGTCCGTGCTGGCCTGCTGCAAGGCCAGTTCGCTGTTGTGATGCCCGGCGCATCCGGTCAGGCTGACGCAACCCGCAACCAGCACCCCCATGAAAGCTCTGTGCGTAAGGCTCATTGCGCCTCCGCCAGTTGTTTGCGCAAGCGCGAAATACGGGTATTGAGCACGTTCAGTTGTTCCTGGCTTTTTTGCGTCAGCACACGGGCTTCGGCCAATCGGGCATCCAGTTCGGCTTGTTCGGCCTGCATGCGCGCGTCTTTGTAGGATTCATCTGCCATATCTGCCAGCGCTTGGGCCAGCTTGTCTTCGGCTTGTTTCAACTCAGCCAAGTCATCGGCTTTGGCACCCACGGCCTTGGCTTGCTCCAGGGCTTGCTCGGTCAAACGCAATTGTTCATTCGGCGCAGGATCGGCTGCACACCCCGCCAGAGCCAAAACGGCCAGGGCAGCGAAAAGAGGTCGAATTGTCACTAGGGATTCCTACTGTTTTGGGGCGCTGAGCGGTTGTAGCAATTGGGCCTTCCACCGCTCTAGATTGCGTTGCAGTACCGCCTCGGTCAGGCCGGACGCGGGCAATTCTGTCATCTTTTTGGCGAGCTGTCCGCGCAACCACGGCTCATTGCAGGCCGAGTCATGGGAAATGGCCAAAAACAGCCCGGGCTGATCAATGGGCTGCGAGCGCGCCAATAGGTCATCGGCAATGCCCAGGGTTTGCGCAGTGGCCATACCGGAATAGCGCCCGGCCAGAACGTATTCGACCTGGCCGAGCAGCAATTTCTGGAAAGCCTGGGTCAAGCCGGCTTGACGCTCCAGGGTGAGCTGATGCTGAGCGAACTCATTGAATGTCTCGCTTAGCCGGGCTTTCTCAGAGACAGCGCCCACATGCCCATGCAAGTCGGCAGGCGTTTCGTAGACCAGGGTGGAGTCCTTGCGGGTCCACACCAGATAGTCGTTACGCACCAAGGGCGGGTGAATGTAGTCGAACGACGAAAGCCCGCCAACCGTCAGCGGCGCATCCAGCAACATGTCCATGCGCCCGGCACGCACTTCGTCCTGGGCCTGGGCACGCTTGCCACCGTAGAGCACTTCAACCTTTATCCCCAGCTCATGACCCGCCTGCTGGATCAGATCAGCACTGGCGCCGATCAAGTGCGCAGGGTCGGCTGGGTCGCGCCACAAATAAGGCGGTGCATCGGGACTGCCAGTGACGATCAGGCGCTCACACTTGCCCGCCGCCTCAGACAACACAGGCAATAACGCCAACCCCAATAGCAACCTGCTCAGTTGACGCACATCCATAGCCCTACGCTCCACACACAATTGAGACCCACAAAAAAGCCCGGTCACCCCGGCCATGAAGACGGTGCAAGACACTGAGTGCCCTGCCCTTCCCCACAGCCCGGATGACCGGGCTCTTTATAAGTGAAGCGACTGGATTAAACCAGCTTCTCCAGCTCAGGTACGGCTTCGAACAAGTCCGCTACCAGGCCGTAATCGGCCACCTGGAAGATCGGTGCTTCTTCGTCCTTGTTGATCGCAACGATCACCTTGGAGTCTTTCATGCCGGCCAGATGCTGGATCGCGCCGGAAATGCCCACCGCGATGTACAGCTGTGGCGCAACGATTTTGCCGGTCTGACCGACCTGCATGTCGTTAGGCACAAAACCTGCGTCCACTGCTGCGCGAGATGCGCCAACAGCAGCGCCCAGCTTGTCAGCCAGGGTGTAGAGCAGTTTGAAGTTGTCACCGTTCTGCATGCCGCGACCGCCGGAAACGACGATTTTGGCTGCGGTCAGTTCAGGGCGGTCCGACTTGGCCAGTTCTTCGCCAACGAACGACGAAGTGCCTGCATCGTGAACCGCTGCAACCGCTTCAACCGCTGCCGAACCCCCTTCTGCGGCAACCGGGTCGAAACCGGTCGCACGTACGGTGATCACTTTTACCGGCGCAGTGGACTGCACGGTGGCAATGGCGTTACCGGCATAGATCGGACGCGTGAAGGTATCAGCGCTGACGACCGAAACGATCTCGGAGATCTGATCCACGTCCAACTGCGCAGCAACGCGCGGCAGGATGTTTTTGCCGTTGGAAGTGGCAGCCGCCAGGATGTGGCTGTAGCCAGCGCCCAGCTCAGCAACTAGCGGTGCAACGTTTTCAGGCAACTGATGGGCGTAAGCCGCGTTGTCGGCGACCAGCACTTTAGCCACGCCAGCGATTTTCGCGGCGGCTTCGGCTACAGCGCCAATGCCCTGGCCTGCAACCAGAACGTTGATGTCGCCACCGATTTTAGCGGCAGCGGCTACGGTGTTCAGCGTGGCCGGAGCCAGCGTCTTGCCGTCGTGTTCTGCGATTACCAAGATAGTCATGATTAGATTACCTTCGCTTCGTTTTTCAGTTTCTCGACCAGTTCAGCCACCGACTTGACCTTGATGCCAGCGCTGCGTGCTGCAGGCGCTTCAACTTTCAAGGTTTTGTTGGTCGAAGCCGTGGAAACACCCAGCGCGTCCGGGGTCAGCACTTCAAGCGGCTTCTTCTTGGCTTTCATGATGTTTGGCAGGGACGCATAACGCGGCTCGTTCAAACGAAGGTCAGTGGTGATGATCGCTGGCAAGCTCAGCGAAACAGTTTGCGCGCCGCCATCCACTTCACGGGTCACGGCAACCTTGTCACCTGCCACTTCGACTTTGGAAGCGAAAGTGCCCTGACCGAAACCGGTCAGCGCAGCCAGCATCTGGCCGGTCTGGTTGTTGTCGCTGTCGATGGCCTGTTTGCCCAAGATCACCAGCTGAGGCTGTTCCTTGTCGACAACGGCCTTGAGCAGCTTGGCTACGGCCAGGGAGGTCAGGTCTTCGGCGGACTCGACGAGAATGGCGCGATCTGCACCCAGTGCCAGCGCGGTACGCAGCTGTTCCTGAGCAGTGGTCGGGCCGATGGAGACGACGACGATTTCAGTCG